>JAPXRQ010000377.1:0-2506 GCA_033813515.1 Thermomicrobiales bacterium | reverse complement strand
TAGCGCTTGGTCTGCTCGGGATTGATCGAGTCCAGTTTCTGCTCGTCGGCGCCGGTTCCAACGGTAACGACCGTCAGCACCTGGGTCTGGCCGCGCGTGAAGATGCCGGAACCGTGGGTGCGTGGCAGATATCCGACTTCGGTCCAGATCGGGCGGATTTCGGTTGGGGTGCGGCCATCCGGTCGCGTGCCATTGGCGAGAATCGCGCCGCGGACGGTTTCCTTCAGCAGGCTGTCGAAGACGCCACTGATCTGGGCAACCGAATACTTCGCCGGGGCATCGGCCGTGCCGACGGTGAACTCGGCCCGAAGCTCGGCCTCGAGTTCGTTGGTGCCTTCAAGACGCATGACCTTGTCGGTATTGTTGACCGACTCGACCAGGCGATTGCCCAGAAAGCCCTTGACGTCGTTGATCAGCTCTTCGTTCTTGGCTGGCGCGACGAATGCCCATTTCTCCTTGCCAGCCTTGCTGACCAGGTCCTGCTGCATCGCACAGATCTTGCGGATCTCTTCGTGCGCCTTGGCGATGCCTTCCAGCATCTGATCCTCGGTGATCTCCTGCGCCTCGCCCTCGACCATCATGATCGCATCGGCGGTGCCGGCGACGACCATATCCAGCGCGCTGCCCTCGAGCTCCTCGCTGGTTGGATTGACCGTGATCTGGCCACCGACCAGACCAACCCGCACTGCGCCGACCGGGCCATCCCACGGAATTGGGGAAAGCGACAGGGCCGCGGATGCGCCAATGATCGAAAGCACGTCCGGTCGGTTGACCTGATCGGCCGACATGACGGTGCTGATTACCTGTACTTCAGCCATGTACCCCTTCGGGAACAGCGGCCGAATCGGGCGATCCGTCAGGCGGCAGGCGAGGATAGCGGCTTCGGTCGGTCGACCTTCGCGCTTGATGAAGCCACCCGGAATCTTGCCAGCGGCGTACATGCGCTCTTCATAGTCAACCGAAAGCGGGAACCATCCCTGCCCTTCCTTCGGCTCGCGGGCACCAACAACGGTGACGAGCAAAAGGGTGTCGCCATAGCGAACGGTGACTTCACCGCTCGCCTGCTCGGCCAGTTTTCCCGTCTCCAGGGTCAATGTGCGGCCGGCCAGTTCCAGTGAAACACTCACCGGGTTTGCTGGATTACTCATAAAAATGGAATCTCCATATTGACGATGTCGCTGCCCGATTGGCATGCGACTCCACGATCTGGGTGGCGTCAGGAGAAAGGAACTGGAGTGTGCCGGCGAACCGGACGTTACCCCGGCACGCTCCAATACCTCTCGCCCTGCCCGCCACGAACAGAACTACCTCATCAGGTCAGGCGGCTCCTTTCCTGAACACGACAATACCCGGCGGACGAAATCGTCTGCCGGGTGTTGGTGCATTCGAGCGAGGAGGCTGTCGCTCCGGCCTCTATTGCCGGTAGCAATTCGATCTTCCTGGAAAACCCGCTTATTTGCGGAGCCCCAGGCGAGTGATCGCCGTGCGATAGCGCTCGGGATCCTTCTTGTTCATGTAGGCAAGCAACCGGCGGCGCTTGCCGACCATCTGCAGCAAGCCACGGCGGCTGTGATGATCGTGCTTGTTCGACCGAAGGTGATCAGTCAACTGATTGATCCGCTCAGTCAGAATCGCGACCTGAACCTCGGGCGAACCCGTGTCGGTCTCGTGGACGCGATAATCCCCGATAATGGTCTGCTTTTGCTCTTTGACTAACGCCATGCTGGCGTCGCCTCCCTTGTGAACGCAGTGCTTTGTGCACCGTCAGAAACCTCGAATTGTCACAGCCCAAGAGTATACCATGACTGGTCGTCGATGGATATGTCAGGAGTTATGTGAATGCCAACGCTCGGTGTGATCGGCGGCAGCGGTCTCTACGATATAGAGCAACTCGCCAATGTGCAACTGGTGAACGTGGATACCCCGTACGGATCTCCGTCCGCTCCCGTTACTGTCGGCTCCCTCGGATCGATCGAAATTGCCTTCATTCCGCGACATGGGGTCGGCCATCACCTGACCCCGACCGAGGTTCCGTACCAGGCGAATGTCCATGCGCTCAGGCAGCTCGGTGTCACCCACCTGCTCAGTATCTCGGCGGTCGGCAGCCTGACCGAACGCTACCCACCGTTGACGCTCGTCTGCCCCGGCCAGATTATCGATCGCGCCGTTTTCCGCAACCGCACCTTCTTCGACCGGGGCGTCGTCGCGCATGTTGGGCTGGCCGATCCGTTCTGCGGGTCATTCATCCGCACGATCATTGATCGAGCGGCAACAGCGGGCGTAACCATCGAGGACGGCGGAACGTATGTCTGTATAGAGGGTCCGCAGTTCTCAACGAAGGCGGAGAGCAACCTGTACCGATCATGGGGCGCATCGGTCATCGGCATGACAGCCATGCCCGAAGCTCGTCTCGCCCGGGAAGCGGAACTTTGCTACGCCCAGATCAGCATGGTGACCGATTTTGATGTCTGGCACGAATCAGAAGAGCCAGTCACGGTGGAGACAG
>JAPXRQ010000376.1:0-2507 GCA_033813515.1 Thermomicrobiales bacterium | reverse complement strand
CGGGGGGTCAAGTGGTCCAGTTCAATCCAGATCATGCGTATGATCACGATATCGTTCGTCGCGCCGTCTACTTCCTGCAGACGCGCAGCCCCGAGCTCTTCCCGTTCACAGCCAACTTCGACGATGAGCAAATGACCGCGTTCGTCAAAGACCTTCGCATCGCCATTGCCGATCTCACCGATAGTGGCAGCGCCCGCAAAACATCGGCATCGGGATTCATCATGAGCGACAAGC
Organism: Thermomicrobiales bacterium; assembly: GCA_033813515.1. Classification (GTDB taxonomy): domain Bacteria; phylum Chloroflexota; class Chloroflexia; order Thermomicrobiales; family UBA6265; genus DASQCG01. The sequence goes on along the minus strand of JAPXRQ010000376.1, from coordinate 2,273 downwards.
GCCTGCACGAAGTCATTGAGGAATGGGCCTCCGCCGATGGCAACTGGCCCGCCGGCACCAACCCCACCAACGCCTACACCAACCTCACCTCAACCCGCCCCAGCGAATAGCAACGGCACCCGACCGCCCCCAAAACCGCGTACTGCCCGACAACGCCTCGTTGGCCAACGCAACGGTAGGGTTGTGCGCCACTGAGTTGCCAGCACCAATCACCGGTGGTGCTGCTTCGTGATCGCACCGGTTTACCCTCTGTTCTCTGTTCTCTTTCCTCTGTTCTGGAATCGATCGATTCCGAAGATCCCCAGCGTCTCCCGCTCGCCGAACGCCAGCTGCACCAGCAATTCACCCACGGCCGGCGTGAACTTGAACCCGTGGCCCGAGAACCCCGCCCCAATCACCACGCGATCGTTGCCCGGCATTCGATCGATGATGAAATCGTGATCGGGCGTTACGGTATAGAGGCAGGTCGTCGCGTCCAGCACGTCGCCTGTCAGCCCGTTGAGGACACGATTGGCAACGTCGACAATCTCCGTCCGCTCGGCTGCTGACACCTCGCGCTCCACCCGGTCAGGGTCGGTAGGATCGCCGCCACTGTGAATCGCGACCTTGATCCCCGGCCGATTCCACTGCGGAAATCCGTAGAACTCATACCCGGGAATCCCGGCAATGTAGACCGGCATCTCTCCCGATCGAAACAACGCCTCATCCGATACGCCGAGCCAGAACAGCGTCTTCCTGAGCACTTGCAGCGGTAAGCCGAGGTCGTTCAGGAGCCGTCCACTCCACGCTCCAGCGGTGACAATCAGGCGCTCGCAGGTAACGGTCTCGCCACCAACGCGAACCGAAGGTCTGTCCAGATCGATCGCCTCGACCGGAGCGTTGTCGCGAATCTCGACGCCCGCTGCTCTCGCCTGATCACCCAGTGCGTGCATCGCCGTGTTGACGTCCAGGAATCCGGCCCGGGCGCCGTATCCACCAACCCAATCGTCTCCAACCTTGAACTGCGGGAACCTGGTCCGAATCTCAGCAGGCGACAGCCACTCAAACGGAATCCCATGCACGGCCGCCGCATCCCGCGCCGCTGCTGCATGCGGATTACCCGGCGCAGAGAGCTCAAGTCCGCCGACACGGTGATAAATCTTCCTGCCACTGGCCCGTTCCAGATCCATCCACAGATCATCGGCCCGAAAGACAAACGGGACATAATCCGGTCCCTCGGCATAGGCGTGGCGGATGATCCGGGTCTCGCCGCCGTGCGCGCCATTCGTATGCACATGCTGAAACTGCTCCAGCACCAGCGTCCGAATACCTCGTTTGCCCAGCTCCCAGGCGGCGGCGGTTCCCATGGTCCCGCCGCCCACCACAATGACCTCGTAATGCGTCATGTGCGCGACTGCCTACTTCTCAAGCGGCTGATAGTTGTGGAACGTCGGCACCGGACCGTTCGACGGCTGCGCCCAGCGAATCCCGTTCGCCAGCACCTGGTGAATCACCGGATTGTGATAGGTCGGATACGTTTCGTGGCCCGGCCGGAAGTAGAAGATCTTTCCAAGGCCACGCGTATAGGTGCAGCCGCTCCGGAAGACCTCGCCGCCCTTGAACCAACTGACCATGATCAGCTCATCCGGCGCCGGAATATCGAACAACTCGCCGTACATCTCTTCCCGCTCAAGATCGATGTATTCGGGCAGTCCCCGCGCAATCGCATGGCCCGGATTGACAATCCAGATGCGCTCGTTGTCATCCGCTTCCCGCCACTTGAGCGAGCAGGATGTCCCCATCAGCCGGGTAAAGATCTTCGAGTAATGGCCGGAGTGCAGGACGATGAGGCCCATCCCCGCCCAAACCCGCTCCTTGACCCGATCAACGATTTCGTCCTGGACCTCACCATGCGCCTTGTGACCCCACCACAGCAGGACATCTGTCTTGTCCAGCACATCCTGGGTCAGACCATGCTCGGGCTCATCGAGCGTCGCTGTCAGGACTTCGAAGTCCTCAAACGTCTCAAGCCCGGCCGCAATGGCCGCATGCAGGCCGTCCGGATAAATTGCCGCGACCTCGGCATCGGTCTTCTCATGCCGGAACTCGTTCCAAACCGTCACACGGATCATGTCATCAGCTCCCTGGCGCTATTCGCCAATTCCGGCCGGAATCCCGGCCTTTGCTTCTTCAACAGTCAGTTCCCGGCCAGCAATGGATGACTGATAAATCATGTCGATCACCCGGGCGCGATCGACACCTTCCTCGCCGCTTGGCGACATCGGAACGCCGTC
>JAPXRQ010000375.1:708-2532 GCA_033813515.1 Thermomicrobiales bacterium | reverse complement strand
CCGGTCACCCCCGAAAATGCGAAGGCACTCGAAGCCCAGTGGGGCTTTCCGGTGCCGGGCGAACCGGGTCTGACCACCCCGGAGATGATCGACGCCGGCCTCCGGGGCGAACTCGATGTGCTCTTCTCGGCCGGCGGCAACTTCATGGAGGCGATGCCTGACCCCGGCTACATCGACGAAGCGCTCGCCGCGATCCCGTTGCGGGTGCACCAGGACATCGTCATCACCAACCAGATGCTGATCGATCCGGGCGAGGCGGTCATCCTCCTGCCGGCCATGACCCGTTACGAAACGCCGGGCGGGGTCACCCAAACCTCAACCGAACGGCGCATCATGTTCTCGCCGGAGATCAAGGGGCCGCGCATCGCTGAAGCCCGGCCGGAGTGGACGGTGTACGTCGATATCGCCAGACGGGTGAAGCCGGAGTTGTCGAAACTCCTGAGCTTTTCCGGCACCCAGGCGATCCGCGAGGAGATCGCGCGAGTCGTGCCGGCTTACGCCGGTATCGAAAAACTGCGCAAGACGGGCGATCAGGTGCAGTACGGTGGACCGCACCTCTGCGCCGGCTGGAAGTTCCCGACCAAGGACGGCAAGGCCCACTTCATGGCGGTGCCACTGCCCGATTCCGGCATTCCGGAGGGGTACTTCGCGGTCTCGACCCGGCGGGGCAAGCAGTTCAACACCATGGTCCACGAAAACAAGGACGCGATTACGGGCGCGATTCGCGATTCGATCCTGATGAACGCCGCCGATGCCCGCGACCTCGGCCTGCGCGACGGCGACCCGATCGTGCTCCGGAACGACCTCGGCGAGTATCAGGGACGGGTGGCGATCGCGCCGATCCAGCCGCGCAATCTCCAGGTCCATTGGCCGGAAGGAAACGTGCTGCTCCACCCGACGCGCCGTTCACCCGAATCGCACGTGCCCGATTACAACGCCTTCGTCCGGATCGAACGGGCGGCGGTCGCGGCGGACTGAACCGATGGAAGGACGCGGCCGCACCCAGACCCGCGTGCGGGTGACCACCGTTTCCGCTGGCGTCAAAAAGACGCGGCGCGATGTCGTGACCACCGAGGAACCGCTCGAAATGCGCGTCGAGGCGGGCGGCGTTTCGAAACGGGTGGCGGTGACCATGCGCACCCCCGGTCACGATTTCGAACTGGCGGCCGGCTTTCTCTTCTCCGAAGGGATCATCTCGGGGATCGATGATATCGCCACGCTCGGCTACTGCCTTGGCGACGAAAAACTAACCGTCGAGCAACAGTACAACGTGGTCACCGTCGATCTCCGCGCTCCCAACTTGCCTGCCTTCGCCGGGTTCGAACGCAGTTTCGATGTCAGCAGCGCCTGCGGCGTTTGCGGCAAGGAGAGCCTCGATCAGATCGAGCGGCGCGGCATCGCGCGGGTGACATCCTCCCTGAGCGTCCCCGCCGATCTCATCACCGCCCTGCCCGATAAGCTTCGCGCCGCCCAGCGGGTGTTCAGCGGTACCGGCGGACTCCACGCCGCCGGGCTGTTCGACGCCGACGGCAATCTGATCGCACTGCGCGAGGATGTCGGCCGGCACAACGCGGTCGACAAATTGATCGGCACGCAATTGCTCGAAGGGAAGCTGCCGTTGAGCGAGCGGATCATGCTCGTCAGCGGCCGGACCAGCTTCGAGATCGCGCAGAAGGTCGCGGCCGCCGGCGCCCCGATCCTGGCGGCGGTATCGGCGCCGTCATCGCTGGCGATCGATGTCGCCGACCGCTTCGGCCTGACCCTGATCGGCTTCCTCCGCGGCGACAGTTTCAACATCTACACCGGCTCGTCAAGAATCAACGC
>JAPXRQ010000375.1:0-698 GCA_033813515.1 Thermomicrobiales bacterium | reverse complement strand
GGCAATACTAAACCCACGTACGCACTAAATGCGGGTCGATACATCTATTCTGAGTTTGACCGCTTCACACGCACAGTGAAATATCTTTCTCTTGCTTTAGTATGGGCTATACGACGGTCATTTTTACTCGGGAGTCTGAACGATCCACCGATGCTCACACTGACCGTCTCCACGAGGTGTTGTGCGACTCTGGTTGGTTGCGCCCTCGAAGCATCAAACAATGCCAGATTGAATCCGTCGCTCACCGAACTACTGTAAGCGACGCCATCGAAACCGCACATCTTAATAAACTCGCATAGGTATTGGCTCGGGATATAGTCTCTCCAAGAAGGGCACATCCGCACGCAGCGCGCCTACCTCGTTTACGTCTCCGAGGATGAAAGGAGAAATGAGGGTGCGGGGGCTCCTCAGGTCAACAACAATAGGGTCAGTTATCAGGAACTCCGCGACACTGGCTACTTCCCCGGTGTGAGGCCTTACTTCTGCAACTGCGGTGTCGGGTTGGGAGCCGAGATACAAATACGGAATACCAGGGGGATTCGCCCGACCATGAGACGCTTTTTCCTTGGGTGGTGCCCCCATCTCTTTCAACGAATATGGTTCAGAATGCTCTTGAAGACGAGCCCTATACCAGGTATTCGGCAAGTCAACGGCGATGAGCATTGAGAAAAGGGATTTGAGGCGATCTTCGTCAATCC
>JAPXRQ010000374.1:0-2533 GCA_033813515.1 Thermomicrobiales bacterium | reverse complement strand
GTGTCCGCACTTGCGACCTGGCAATCGACCGGACCGACTTCTACGCCGCCTGCTTCGGCAACATCGTCGCGGATCGCTCGGTTTGGATATCATCGCCGGAATTCGAGACTGAGGTCGTCACCGATGCCAAAGGTAACGTCACGATCCCCATCCCCGATTACACGTTCACCTTCGCACCGCAGGGCGTGACGCCGGTTCACCAGATATGGCGCTTCTGCACGTCTGCCGCTCACCCGGGAATTCCAATGCAATACCCGCTGGATGTTCGGTTCCACACCGAGCCGGTCACCTGCGATGTCTACCTGGTCCCCACCGCATACGATCTCTCGGCCGGCACCGATACGGCTGACACCGGCACGATCGAAGTGCATTACCGACGCTGTCCAGCCGGTTATGACCAGGATGCTTACTACCGCGATTGCCACGCCAACGGTATTGGCGACGCCGCCATCGATCTCGGTAGGAACGGCAACCTGATCGGCCGCGGCTACACCGACGACAAGGGAAACGTCACGTTCAGGGTCGCACCCGGCATCTACGATCTGCCTCCGGCGATTCTCGGCAACCCGGATGACCACATCGCCGTATTCTGCTCAGTTGAAGGCGACACAGGTGCTTTGGTGGATTACCCGGTCGCGGTGAACGCCTCCGATCGCATCGTCTGCGACCTGTACCTGCTGCCAGTCTGACCGCTGGATAACCACGATCCGACGGCAACCACCCCGTGGATTTCCAGAACAGGGGTCGCAGGAACTTGTAGCGCCGTATTGCAAGGCGGCAAACGCTGCCGACGAACCCAATCGCATGCACCACCTACCGGCCGTTGCGTCCCTACCCCATTGTGGCACCGGTCTTGCCAAGGGCCGTGCTGACTGGCGCGAACCATGTCTTCAACCTGGCACCAACACCTCGACGAGACCGGTCGGTCAGAGGCGACCGACGCTACGTTTCGATCCCTCCAACCTCGAAGAGGTGTCGTCCGGTAGTACGGCGTTTCCGTCGGGCGATCTTCCACGCCAACTCGGTCGAGCGCATACGGCTCGCGACGCGACAAGCCGCAAAATGAGACAGAGTCGCATTGACAGTCTTATTGTGACTGGGTATCATTTTGCTTGCGATGTCCGATCGCTGGAGTGATTGATGCCAACCTACGCATTCGCCTGTCCGAGCTGCCAGACCGCGTTCGATGAGAAGCGCTCGTTCGCCCAATCGGACGATCCTGCCACCTGCCCGTCCTGCGGCGATGTCAACGCATCCAAAGTGATCTCGTCGATCGCCTTCTACTCGCCTGGAACAGCGGCCAAATCGCTGCTCGATCCCGGCTCCCGTCAAAAAGCATCGGCCCCGGCACCATCTGCCCACACCGCTGGCTGCCCCTGTTGTACGCCTCGCCGCGCCCCGGCAAAACCCGCATGAGCAACGAGCCAGCCACCAGCCCGGAACAGCATCGTGCCTTCGCCGCGGATCAGATAGGCGCCGTCCACATCGCGATCGTGACGGTCAGCGACAGTCGCACACCGGAAACCGATACCAATCACCACTACCTCAAACCGGCAATTGAATCGCTTGGCCACATCGTCTCCGATTACCGGCTGATCAAGGACGAGCCGGATCAGGTCGCCGCGGTCGTCGACGAACTAATCCAGTCCAATGCGCGCATTATCCTGTTCAACGGCGGCACCGGCATCGCTCCGCGCGATACGACCTACGATGTCCTCGCCCGGATGATCGAGAAGCCAATGCCAGGCTTCGGTGAGATTTTCCGGATGCTCAGCTATGACCAGGTTGGAGCGGCGACAATGTTGTCGCGTGCAACAGCGGGCGTTTACAAGGGCAAGCTCATTATCTCCACCCCCGGTTCCAATGCCGCCGTTCGGCTCGCATGGGAAAAACTGATCGCCCCCGAACTCCAACACCTCGCCTGGGAAGTCGTCCGTTGACCGCCACCGCCTGCCAAAGCACGGATCCGCATGCGCATGTCTACGTCGCTGGACCCGAATGGATCGATGCCATCCTCCGGCAATTGCGCTCGGACAAGAACCGCATCACCCAGCAACGGATCGCGGTCCTCAACTGGATTGCTGAGCGCGAAGCTCCCTTCACGGCAGAAGAGGTCGTTTCCGCGCTGGATGATTCGCTCGAAACCGGCAGCCGCGCCACAATCTATCGCTTTCTGCTTTGGCTGCGCGAATCCGGCTGGCTCTCCCGCCTGCATCGCAACGATCGCGATCACGCCCTCGTCCGGCAGCTTCCCGGTCACCACCAGGCCATCTGCCTGACCTGCGGCGAGACGCTTACGATCGGCGGCTGCGATCTCTCCGAACTTGTCACCAAATCGCTGCTTGGGACCGGATTTGTCGTCTCCGGACACCAGCTCGAAGTCTTTGGCACCTGCCAGAAGTGCAACGGACCGTAACCGAGCGCGCTCACTCCGCCCGGTTGTTGCCATTTCAGGGAGGGCCGTTTCATGCCCAGGTTGTCACGTCGATCAGTTATTTACGGTGCGCTTGTCACACCGACCCTTACTCGTGCC
>JAPXRQ010000373.1:0-2543 GCA_033813515.1 Thermomicrobiales bacterium | reverse complement strand
TCTCCGTTTGACCCGCGTGAGCGATGCGCTGCTGGCAGCGTTCGAAGGTAATACGAGTGTCGAACTCGAATGCCAACGATGCCTCAACCAGTTCGCGCTGCCAATTGCGTTTGACTTCGATGAGCAATTTCGCATTGCTTACGACGTCCGCCGCGGTACGGAGATCGAATCGGAGATTGAGGGCGTCGATGAGCGACCTGAACTCAACGAGAACCATGAACTGGATTTCGCTGAGTCCCTGCGTCAGGAAATCATCCTTGCGCTTCCGATGCGGCCAGTTTGTGGTCCGGAATGTCCCGGCCCGCCCGAGTTTGCGTCGGGCGACGACGAAGAGATAAACGATTCTTTTGCTGCTCTGGCTGCGTTGCTTGAGCAGGACGAGCAGAACTAGAGGAGTTCAACCGTGGGTGCGCTTCCCAAACAACGAATCAGCCGCCATCGCCAGGGCAATCGCCGCCGGCACATCTACCTCGCCCCGGTTCACCTGATCGCCTGCGATCACTGCGGTGAAGCCAAGCGCCCGCATCACGTCTGCCCGAGCTGCGGCTACTACCGCGGTCGCCAGGTCATCGTCATCGAAGAGCGCGCTGCCCGCGAGCAGTAAACCCGGAACATCAAACTCTTTGACGACCGCGTCGGTCTTCCGGCGCGGTCGTTGCGTTTCCGGCGGCATTCACGGCTAAACTGTAAGCAGCACCCGGCAGATCGCTGCCGGGAACCACGGGCGGACCATGTATCACGCTGCAATCACCGGATGGGGCATGGCTGTCCCCGACCGCGTGCTGACCAATGCCGATCTCGAGCGAATGGTCGAGACCAATGACGAGTGGATCGTGACCCGCACCGGGATCCGCGAACGCCGCATTGTTGGTCCGGGCGATTCCACGACCTCGCTCGGCGCGGCCGCTGCCCGCCAGGCCCTCGATCGCGCCGGCCTCGCGGCTGAAGATCTCGATCTCATCGTCGTCGCCACCTGTACCCCCGATCAGTTCCTCGTCTCCCAGGCATGCCTGATTCAGGCCGAACTTGGCGGAAACGCCGGGGCATTCGATCTTGGCGCTGCCTGCTCCGGATTCGTCTATGCCCTCTCCACCGCGACCCAGTTCGTCCAGTCCGGAGCCATGCAGCGCGTGCTTGTCATTGGCGCCGATACCCTCACCCGATTTGTTGATTACTCGGACCGCTCAACCTGCATCCTCTTCGGCGATGGCGCCGGCGCAGTCGTCATCGAACGGTCCACCGAGGATCGTGGCCTGCTCTCAACAGTTCTCGGTGCCGATGGTGCCGGGTACAAGCATCTGTACATTCCCGGCTGGGGCGGATATGTCCCCGAAACGGCCGGCATCTTCCCCGAATACCGCCCGTACCTCCAAATGAACGGCAACGAGGTCTTCCGATTTGCGGTAAGGGTCATGGGCGATGCTGCCGTCGAGGCGGTGGGCAAGGCCGGACTGACCTTCGATGATGTCGACATGCTCATCCCTCATCAGGCAAATTCGCGCATCATCGACGCCGCCGCCCGCCGCCTCACCCTCGATCGCGACAAGGTCTGGGTCAACCTCGATCGCTACGGCAATACCTCCGCCGCCTCCATTCCAATTGCGTTGTGCGAGGCCGAGGCAGCCGGCAAGCTTGCGGAAGGCAACAACATCGTCTTTGTCGCATTTGGCGGTGGTCTCGCCTGGGCAGCCGGGGTGGTTCGCTGGGGCACCGCTGGTGTGGTCGATCGGCCAGCACATGTCGACGGAAAGACGTCCGGGTCCCTGAGCGAATCAGTTACCGAACCAACGCTGGTTCAAAGTTAGGAGTCAACGCACCGTGTCCGACACCAAAGTCGCAATCGTCACCGGTGGAACCCGCGGCATCGGTCTGTCCATCGCCCAGCGTCTCGCAGCCGACGGATTCGATCTCTACGTCACCTACCGTGGTGACGCTGAAGCCGCCGCCGCCGCCGAGAAGGAACTCGCCGCAACTGGCCGCACGATCAAGATCGCCGCTGCGGACGTCTCCGATTCGGATGCCGCTGGCGCATTGATCGAGGACGCCATGGCCACCTTCGGCCATATCGACGTCCTGGTCAACAACGCCGGGATCACGCGCGACACACTGATCATGCGCATGTCCGAAGATGATTGGGATGCCGTGCTCTCCACCAATCTCAAGGGTGCATTCCTCTGCGCCAAGGCGGCAATTCGACCGATGCTCAGGCAGCGGTCTGGCCGAATCATCAACATCACCTCAGTCGTCGGACTCGTCGGCAATGCCGGGCAGGCCAACTACGCAGCGGCCAAGGCCGGAATGGTTGGGCTCACCAAATCGCTGGCCAAGGAAGTCGGCTCGCGCGGTATCACGGTCAACGCGGTCGCTCCGGGCTTCATTTCCACCCGGCTGACCGATGTGCTCTCCGACGAGCTCAAGGAGGGGCTGCTCAAGCAGACGCCGCTCGGCCGTTTCGGCACACCCGACGATGTCGCTGCGGCCGTTGCCTTTCTCGCCTCCGACGATGCGTCGTTCATCACTGGCCACGTCCTGACCGTCGATGG
>JAPXRQ010000372.1:0-2557 GCA_033813515.1 Thermomicrobiales bacterium | reverse complement strand
ATGTCGGCTGATGGAGTGGTCGTCACGACAGGGCTCGTCATGATCTCGGAAGCAATCGCCATTGGGCAGGTCATCCTTGGTTGGTGATCGTGTCAGACTTATCAGGGTGCAAAGCGTAGCGGATTCGAAACGAGACTAGCCGTGTCCAGTCGCAAACGCAAAACAGACGAAATGCCGGCAGAGCATGCCCTCCTGGGATTGCTTGCGCTTTCGAATGGCAGTCGGCACGGATACGACCTTTCGCGGGCGTTCCAGCCGGATGCGGAACTGGGCGAGATCATTCGGCTCGAGCCGGGCATGCTGTATCACCATCTGAAGAAGCTCGAGCGGTTGGAATGGGTGACATCGCGGCAGGAGCAGGTCGAGCGACGGCCAGCCCGATCGGTCTACACCCTGACCGATGCCGGTCGCGAAGAACTGGATGCCTGGATGACCGAACCGGTGGAGCACACCCGGGAGATCCGGCTGGCGTTTCTCGTCAAGCTCTTCCTGGCCAGGCAGACCGATCCGGCCAGAGCGACGGCACTGATTGACGAGCAGATTGCCACCCTGCAGCGGGTCGAGGAAAACCACCGCACCACTGATCGGACCGGCACATTTTCCGATCATGTCCGCGAACTGCGATTGGCGCAGACCAGGACCGCGATCGAGTGGTTACGATCGCTGCAGGAAGCGGGTCAGCCCTCAGGAAACCAGTGAGCGGCGACCGGAAACAACGCCGGTATTGAGCCCGACCAAATTCATCCCGCCCATGAAGCGCGCATGCTCAATTTTGACGCAGCGATTCTGGACGAACTCCAGGCCGTTCTCAATGGCGATGCGGCCCGCTTCGTCGCTCTCGATCCCCAACTGCAGCCAGAGCACTTTTGCGCCGATAGCGACCGCCTGACGCGCGATTTCCGGACAATCTTCCGGTTTGCGGAAGACATCGACGATATCAACTGGCACCGGAATATCGGCGAGTGAGGCGTACACCTCCTGCCCGAGAATCTGCTGGCCGGCATAGCGCGGATTGACCGGGATGATGGTGTAGCCCTCGGCCAGCATGTAGATCGCGGCGAAGTGAGACGGGCGCATCGGATCGGCGGAAAGCCCGACCATCGCGATGACATTGTTTTCCATCAGGATGCGAAGACGCTGCGACGACGACGCGCGGGGTACCTCGATCACGGACATTGCTATGCCTCCACACTGGCCAGAACGGCCTTGTTCGCCTTGACCAGCGCCTGATTCAGATCCCACATGATGTCATCGGCATCTTCCAGCCCGATCGATATGCGGATCAGATCCGGACTGAGGCCGGCCGCGACCTGCTCCTCATCATTCATCTGCTGATGGGTCGTACTGGCCGGATGGATTACCAGCGTCTTGGCATCCCCGACATTGGCCAGGTGCGAGATCATCTCCAGGCTTTCGATGAATACCTTGCCGGCCGGGCGACCTCCCTTGACACCAAAACAGAAGATCGCGCCCGGTCCCTTGGGCATGTATTTGTTGGCGAGTGCGTGGTACTGACTTGAGGGGAGGCCGGGGTAGTTGATCCAGCTGACCAGCTCGTGCTGCTCCAGGTACTCGGCGATCTTCTGCGCATTCTGAATGTGGCGATCCATGCGGACATGCAACGTCTCGAGCCCCTGCAGGAACATGAAGGCGTTGAACGGGCTGAGGGCGGGGCCGAAATCGCGCAGGGCTTCAACCCGACACTTCATGATGTAGCCGTAGATGCCGAACTGCTCGTAGAAGCGCATGCCGTGGTAACCGGGTGAGGGCTCGGTCATGCCCGGGAAGTTGCCGTTGTCCCACGGGAATTTGCCCGAATCGACGATGACGCCGCCGATCGATGTGCCGTGACCACCGATGAACTTCGTCGCAGAGTGGACGACGATATCGGCCCCATGCTCAATCGGCCGGCAGAGATAGGGTGTGGCGAAGGTGTTGTCGATGATCAGCGGGACGCCGGCCTCATGTGCGATGTCAGCGAGCGCGGCGATGTCGAGCACATTGATTCGCGGGTTGCCAATGGTTTCACCGTAAAGTGCCTTGGTCTTGGGAGTGATCGCCTTGCGGAAGTTCTCCGGATCGTCCGGATCAACGAAGACGACATCGATTCCCCAGTGCTTCAGGGTGATCCCGAACTGTGTGTAGGTTCCTCCGTAGAGGGCGTTGGAGGAGACAATCTGATCGCCGGGCGCAAGCAACGTTGCCAGGGCGACGAACTGGGCAGCATGGCCCGATGCGACCGCAAGTGCCCCAACGCCGCCTTCGAGTGTGGCCACGCGCTCTTCGAAAGCGCCATTGGTGGGATTCATGATGCGCGAGTAGATGTTGCCAAAGCGCTGCAGTGCGAAGAGTTCAGCAGCGTGATCGGTATCTTCAAAGACGAACGAACTCGTCTGGTAGATCGGCATTGCTCTGGCGCCGGTCGTCGGATCGGGGCGTTGGCCGGAGTGAACCGTCAGGGTGTCGAATCCCCAGACGTGATCCTCATCGAACGGCTGGTGTCCGTTTGGCTCATTGCTCATGCGTCATCTCCCTGCGCGGCGCCGTCGCCATAGCG
>JAPXRQ010000371.1:0-2571 GCA_033813515.1 Thermomicrobiales bacterium | reverse complement strand
GGCGCAAGCAGTTGCCACCCTTGAATACGCACACGGTGCCGGTGAAGTCGGTCATGCCGCCGAACACGCCGATCATCCGCATTCATCATCCGGTCTCGAAAGCCGAAAGCTGCTGATGTGGCTCTTCCTGGCTTCGGACTGCATGTTCTTCGGTTCGCTGATCGCGATGTACATGATCTACCGCGGCGACGCGGAGCGCATGTTCACCGCCGGTCAGGGCAGCGGTCCGGTACCGCATGAGATTCTGGACATTCCCTATACCTCTATCAGCGCTTTCGTGCTGCTGATGAGCTCGTTGACCATGGTGCTCGCGCTGGCATCCATCCAGCGAGGCAACCAACGCGGCCTGCGTGTTTGGCTTGGAGCGACGGCGGCCCTCGGGCTCGTTTTCCTGGGCGGTCAGTTTTACGAATTCACCTCGTTTCACCACGAGGGTCTTGGTCTGACCACCAACATCTTCGGGAGCTCGTTCTTCACGCTGACCGGATTCCATGGCGCGCACGTAACCATCGGTGTGATCTGGCTCATCTCTCTGTTGATTGTGTCGCTTCGCGGTGGCGTGCGTCAGGACCAGGCGTTGAATGTCGAGATCGCCGGTTTGTACTGGCACTTTGTCGACATCGTCTGGATCGTCATCTTCACCCTCGTCTATCTGATCCCGTACGATAAGGTCGAGACGGTATCTCATCAGGCGGAACAGGGCTTCCGGCTGATTGGGCTCGGATAAGAGGGGAGTTAGCTATGTCTCAGCATGTGCTACACGGGAACGAGCAGATAGACCACTCGCACTCGCATCCATCCGAGTCGACCTATATCCGGATTGCGCTCATTCTGGCGGCCATCACCACCCTGGAAGTCGTGATCTATTACGTCCAGTGGTTTCACGATAGTGGGGCACTGGTTCCGACGCTCGCGGTCATGTCGGCCATCAAGTTCGCGACCGTCGTTGGGTACTTCATGCATTTGAAGTTCGACGATGCGCGGTTCCGCTATGTCTTTCTGTTCGGCCTGGTGCTGGCGATATCGATTGTGACCGCGCTCGTTGTGCTGATGCGCACACACCAAATCGAATACGCGTTGCGCATGATTTCGGGCGCAAATTAACCGCGCTCATGCGCGCCGCTCCATGGTGAGCTGGTGCGCGGCTCATCGGTAGTTCCATGATCGATCTTCAGTTCGTTCCGCTACATTCAGGGGTTCCGCCGACCGGCTGGCTACACAGCGATTGGTCGCCGGAACCCATGGTCGTTCTGAGCTCCTTCCTTTTGGCGGCGCTCTTTATTCTCTGGACCGGGCCGCTCAATCGACGCCGCCCCGGGAGTGAGAATCGACCAGTCACGGGACGACAGACAGCCTATTTCCTGTCTGGGTGTCTCGCATATCTCATCGCCTTGAGTCCACCGATGGACGACTGGTCAGACTTTTACCTGCTGACCGCGCACATGTTCCAGCACATGATCGTCATCTTCGTGGTGGCGCCCCTCTTTCTGGCCGGCATACCAGGGTGGGTCTTGCAGCCGCTGGCGAACAACCGCTTCACCAATCCCATCGGCCGGACATTGACCAGACCGGTCGTGGCGGCGGTGGTGTCGACCGTCATCGTTATCCTCTGGCACTTGCCGGACGCCTACGATGCAGCCCTGAATCACCAGCCGTTGCATATTGCCCAGCACGGGTTCTTTTTGCTCGCGGGGTTGCTCGCCTGGTGGCCGGTGCTGGGCCCGCTGCCGGCCTGGCCCCGTATCGAATCACCGCCGGTGCGCTGTGTCTATCTTTTCCTCTACAGTCTGCCCGCGGGACTGGTCGGCGCCTTCATTACCATGTCGGCTCCGGGGGTCTATCCCTATTACACGAATGTCGAACGGATCTTCGGTATCGATCTCGCGATGGATCAGCAACTCGCGGGCCTCATGATGTGGGTCGGTGGCAGCATGATCTATTTCCTCTGGATCACCGTCATCTTCCTCACCTGGGCAAGCCGCGAAGAAGCCGCCGATCGCGAACCGCGTGGTTCCGTGCCGGTGCCTGCTCCGGTGGAAGGCGCCTGAGGTGGCGATCTCCCTGCCGGGGCGTTCGATCCTGCAAAAATTGCCCGGAAACGAACTACGGACGGCCGAGACCCTGGCACGGGAAGACGAACTCAGTCTGGCCAAGGTGGGTCCGTTTCTCTGGATTCTTTTTGGCTTCAAAGTGGTGACTATCCTGGCGATCTACTGGGCGGCCGGTGGCGCCGGCGAAGCTGGGATTTTGCTTTCCGCCACACAATGGATCTGGCTTATCATTCCGGGCATCGTTGTCTTCGGGTGGTTTGCCTACCAGCACAGATTGCGGCGTGTGCGCGCCCGGCGTCTGGAACTCCAGCAAGCGGAGTGGATGGTCGACGAACGTGAGACAATGGACGCAGCCTGGTGTCTGCGCGATCGAGAACGGTGACGAGGGGAGTTGACGGTTGGCACAGTATGTAGCGGTTCGATGGATTCGGCCGGCGATGGTCGCGATCATCGCGGCGGCCATTACCGGCCTCCTGATCTTTGGGATCGGGCATTTGTGACTTCACTTCGCCGATCACAC
>JAPXRQ010000370.1:0-2604 GCA_033813515.1 Thermomicrobiales bacterium | reverse complement strand
GCCCTGGTCTTGGCACCTGCGATGGCGGACTGGTCATTGACCTGTCGCCGATGAAGGGCGTGCGGGTGGATCCGATTGCGCGCACTGCCAGAGTTGGTGGAGGTTGCACGTGGGCCGATGTCGACCATGCCACCCATGCTTTCGGTCTGGCGACACCGAGCGGCATCATCTCCACCACGGGTGTTGGAGGCCTGACCCTTGGCGGCGGACTTGGGCATCTCTCCCGGAAGTGCGGTCTGACGATCGACAACCTGATCGAGGCAGATGTGGTGCTCGCGGATGGCTGGCTCGTCACAGCCAACGAGCGGGAGAACGCCGATCTCTTCTGGGCGCTGCGTGGTGGCGGTGGCAATTTCGGCGTCGTGACCTCGTTTGTCTACCGGCTGCACGAAATCGACAACGTCTACGCGGGACCGATGATCTGGACGATGGACAAGGCGGAGGACGTTCTGCGCTGGTATCGCGAGTTCATCGTGGCCGCACCTGACGAAATGAACGGATTCTTCATGTTCATGGTCGTTCCGCGTCATGCTCCGTTCCCCGATGAATTGTGGGGCGAGAAGGTCTGCGGTGTGGTCTGGTGCTGGACCGGTCCCATGGACGTGGCCGACGCGCAGTTCGCCCCGATCCGGCAGATGTTCGGTTCGCCGGTGATTGACTGGGTGGGTCCCATCCCGCATCCGGCATTGCAGGGCATGTTCGACTTTCTCTATCCGCCGGGGCAGAACTGGTACTGGAAGGCCGACTTCGTCAACGAGATCCCGGATGAGGCAGTTGCCCGCCACATCGAGTTTGGCAACACGCTGCCGACAGACGGCGCGACGATGCATCTCTATCCGATCAATGGCGCGGCCGGACGGGTGGCAAAGGATGCGACCGCCTGGAACTATCGCGATGCCAACTGGGGCGAGGTGATTGTCGGCGTCAGTGCCGATCCGGCTGATCGGGAGCGCATGACGACCTGGGCGCGCAACTATTGGTCAGCCGTTCACCCGTACACGGCGGGCGGCGCCTATATCAACATGATGATGGACGCCGAGGACGAAGGAAGCGATCGGGTTCGCGCCTCGTACGGGCCGAACTTCGAGCGGTTGGCACGGATCAAGGCCAAATATGATCCGAACAACCTCTTCCGGGTCAATCAGAACATCAAACCATCCTAAACCTGGCAGCTCTTAACCGCTGTACAACGGTCGGCCTGATTCCTGGGGGTGTCGCGCCGGCCGTTGTTTTGTTGTCAGTAATTCACGCCGCTGATCAGGATGACATTGTGATAGGGAACAACATCGGCGGTCCGGATGACGGCGATCGCGCCCTCTGACACCTTTTTGAATTCGGTATGCGGCATCTGGGACCAGGGTGCGCCGAAGAGGAGGGCCATTTCCTCGGCCCAGGCCTGTTCACGCGCGACAAGTTCGTCCGCCACGATGATCGCCTCGACCTCCATCTCGGCGGCAACCGCCTCCGCAACCTGGGCCGCCGTGGGTAGGCCCGGAACGATGGCCAGATCGATCCGTTGCACGCCGAATGGCACGGGAAATCCGGCATCGCTGATGACGATGCATTGGGTGTGACCGATGCGGGCAATGGCATCCGAGACCAGGTGATTGAGCAGGCGGGTCTTCTTCATGGGACTTCTCCAGATTTGAGCAAGTTGCGTATCAGAGTCTGCTGTACGAGCGTTATAGACTGGAGACAGCAATCCCGCCAATGACGGATTCCGCCTGAATCGGGAGCGCTGCTGATCTGGCTCGTTCTGGCCGGATCGGGGTTTGGGGACCCGCGCCATGCCGAGATCGCAACGCAATCAGCGCGTTTCGCTGATGTCGCTGACGCCGATGATCATCGGAGTGGCGACCGCGCTGGCGGCTGTCGCCCTGCTCGCCTTCTTTGTCCTGCCATCCCGCGGATCAGACAACGCCAATGATCTAGGTGGTACGTCGATTGCTGCTCCAGATGTTGCCTTCGAGGACGACACCCCAACGGCGACCGAGGTCATCGAACGAACGCCCCGCGTGCACCGCGTCGATGATCCGCTGATCATCGAGCCATCGGCGACATCGACGCCGGTTGTTCCGACCGAGACCGCAATTCCGACTGAAACGCTGGACACGCTGCCGGGGTTCGAAAACACGCCGCGGGTTGTGCAGCCGCAGCCCAGCGAAGTGGCCGATACGCCGACCTTCATCCCGGTCGCAGAGACGCCCCGGCCGCCGGTTCCGACCCGTCCGCCGGTCCAGCCTCCCCCGCCGCCAACCAGGACACCGCAGCCGACGATCGCCGGGCCAACTGGTGTGCCGACCCAACCGCCACCTCCGACAACCACGCCCAAACCGCAGCCGACCAACGCTCCGACGGACGTGCCAACCGTTCGCCCAACGCGCACGTCAACACCGCCGCCCCCTCCGACCGCAACGGCAGTGCAACCCTCGGCGACATTACCGCCGCTGGTTACCGAGACGCCGATTCCGACCGATACGCCGACTCTTTCGCCGACGATTGGTCCGGGCGAAACGGCGACGCCAACGCCCGTCGTTTCGGCGACGGCAACACAGACGGTCGTGGGCGGTTCGGTCACCGGCACGCACTCGCCCACGCCTACCC
>JAPXRQ010000369.1:0-2612 GCA_033813515.1 Thermomicrobiales bacterium | reverse complement strand
GTATTGAGCGGCTCCGCTATCTGGATCTGGTGCTGCACGGTCGGATTCACACTCTCGCGTCGAACACCCAGAATCTGCGCGACGCGGTGGCCGAGTCTGATCTGGTCATCGGAGGGGTGCTGCTGCCTGGCGCCAAGGCACCGAAACTGGTGACGGCGGACATGGTCGCTTCGATGAAGAAGGGCACCGTGGTGGTCGATGTGGCTATCGATCAGGGTGGGTGTTTCGAAACCTCGAAGCCAACCAGTCACAGCAACCCTGTTTACGACGTTGACGGTGTGACACACTATTGCGTTACAAATATGCCGGGTGCTGTCGCGAGAACGAGTACACTCGCACTCTCAAACGTAACGCTTCCGTATGGACTTGCCCTTGCCGATAACGGCCTGGCTGGCGCAGTTGCCCGCTATCCGGAATTGGCGCCGGGGATCAATGTTCTTGGCGGACAGATCACCTACCAGGCGGTTGCTGATGCCTTCGGGCTTCCGTACGTTGCCTGGAATCAAGTCGCATAGCAGTGTCCATTCGCCTGGCTGGCGAATCGGCCTGACTCCGGTCTGGGGGGTTTACTTCGGTGGAATATGAAATGGACGAGGCTGTTGGCCAGTTCCTCGATGGGCTGGAGAAGGATCGCGGATTCGCCGGGAATACGATCTCTGCCTATCGCAACGACCTCGTGCAATTCACGACGTACGTCAAGAACCCCCCGACCGAAGACCAGTTGACACCGATTGGCAACTGGAACGAACTGACCGAAGATCACCTGATGCGGTACACCACGCATCTCCGGGCGCGTGAGTACGCGGCATCGACCATTGCACGCAAGACGGCGGCGTTGAAGTCGTTCAGCGCCTGGTTGATGGAGCGGGGCGTGACCAGGAGTGACACGGCCGAACGCCTCACCTCGCCCCGGGTTGAGAAGTACACCCCGCGCGCAATTAGCCCGTCCGAGATCGATCTGCTGCTGTCGCAGGCCGCTACCTCCGCCAACGAGGGTAAGCCAGAGGGCCTGCGGGATCAGGCGATGCTGGAAACGCTCTACTCGACCGGTATGCGGGTCTCTGAATTGGTGGCGCTCAACATCAACGATCTTGACCTCGACCGCCGGATAGCGAGATGCACCGGCAAGGGCGATCGTCAGCGTCAGGTTCCGCTGCGAACCAGTGCGATCAATGCTTTGCGCGCGTGGCTCAAGGACGGTCGCTCCAAGCTGGCGCCGAATGAGGAATCTGCGTTGTTCGTCAATCATCGCGGGAGCCGCCTGACCCGACAGGGCTTCTGGCTGATCCTCAAGGCGTACGCCAAGCAGGCAGGTATTGAGGACATTACGCCGCACACGCTGCGGCATTCGTTCGCCACCCACGCACTTCGCACAGGATACGAGTTGCGGGATGTTCAGCAGATGCTCGGGCATGTCAGCATCTCGACGACGCAGGTCTATCGGCGCATCGCCGACACGCGGACCCCGGACACGCAAACAGGCAAGTAGTTCGCTCACCAGGACCAGAAACAGCACATGACAGACGCTCCACGCATCGCCACCATGGACAAGATCGTTGCACTCTGCAAGCGGCGGGGCTTTGTCTATCCGGGTTCGGATCTTTATGGCGGCCTCGCCAACACCTGGGATTACGGACCGCTCGGTGTCGAACTGAAGAACAACTTCAACGATCCGCTGGTGGATTGCAAGACGTGCAAGAGTCGATTCCGCGCTGATCATCTCGTCGAGGAGCGTCTCGGGCTGAATGCCGAGGGCAAAACACCGGACGAGCTTTCGGTCATCATCCGCGAAGCCAACCTCGCCTGTCCGCACTGTGGTAATCGCACGCTGACCGATGCCCGCCAGTTCAACATGATGTTCAGCACGACCATCGGTCCGGTTTCGGAGACTGGCACCAAGGTGTATCTGCGGCCCGAGACTGCGCAGGCGATGTTCGTTCAGTTCAAGAATCTGGTCGCGACATCGCGGGTTCAGTTGCCGTTCGGAGTGGGTCAAATCGGCAAGGCCTTCCGCAACGAGATTACCCCGGGCAACTTCATCTTCCGCGACATTGAGTTCGAGCAGATGGAGATCGAGTATTTCGTCAAGCCGGACAATGCGCCTGCTGCATTTGACGAGTGGCTCGAGGCAATGCGGGGATGGGTTGGGCTGCTTGGCCTCAATCCGGAGCATGTCCGCATTCGCGAGCACTCGAAGGAAGAACTCTCGCACTACTCCAGTCGGACGCTTGACTTCGAATATCGCTTTCCTGATCCCATGGGTTGGAAAGAGCTGTATGGACTGGCCAATCGCACCGACTTCGATCTCACTCAGCATCAGGAAGCCAGTGGCGAGGATCTCCGCTACTTCGAGCAGGCGACTGGCGAGCGGTTTCTGCCATACGTGATCGAACCGACCTTTGGGGTCGATCGTACGATCCTTGTGACGTTGCTCGATGCCTACGATGAAGAAGCAACCGTCGATGTCAATGGCAAGGAAGAAACGCGAACTGTGCTTCGACTTGCGCCGAAGATTGCCCCGTACAAGGCCGCGATTCTGCCACTGATGAAGAAGCCGGAGCTCGCTGAACCAGCGCGCGCAATCTTCGAGCAGATCGTCAACGAGACCGATT
>JAPXRQ010000368.1:0-2613 GCA_033813515.1 Thermomicrobiales bacterium | reverse complement strand
CGCGTTTCGCGATGTCGGACTGATCGACAAGATCGTGGATGAGTCCGATACCGAATTCGCTCCCATCACCGGCATCGTCCTCGCCAACGAGGTCGCCGACGCCTTCCCGGCCCATCGCCTCGAACACCGCGAGGGAACCTGGACCGAGCATTGGGCCTCACTCGACAAGACCGGTGCGCTGTGTTTTGTCCCGGGAGAGGTTTCGACTGACGGGCAACGCGCAATCGATCTTGTTGCCTCAGAGATGGAAACGATCCCTGACGGCATCTTCGATCTGTCTCCTGCCGCGTCAGACTGGTTCGCAGGAACGATCGGGCACCTGGACCGCGGCTACGCGATCATCATCGACTACGGTTACACCGCGCCGGTTCTTTTTTCCGGCCATCGCCTCGGTGGCACCCTCCGTGCCTACCAAGCCCATACCGTTGCGGATGATCCCTTCATCGATCCCGGCAACACCGATCTCACCGTTCATGTCGATTTCACGGCGCTCATCATGGCCGGAGTCAACCAGGGAGCCGAATTGGCCGGCCTGACCACTCAGGGCGCATTTCTCAGCAGTCTGGATCTCGGGCAGCGACTTCTGGCCATGCAACAGGATCCAGAGACGACCATGGCCGACTATCTTTCCGCTCAGGCCGTTGTCCTCCGCCTGATTGACCCGGGCGGACTCGGACGCTTTTCCATTCTGCTCATGGCTAAAAACGCGCCTGTCGATCCGCCACTCGGTGGTTTGGCAGTCCCGCCACCACCGTTCTGAGCCCTCGCGTACAATCGGCCGCAGGTTGTTCAGTGTGCAGGAGGAAACTGTCGGCGTGATTGCGTTCTATTCAGGCGAGCACATGCGGCCCGAAACTATTCAATCCGCTGATCCCAATGCCCGTTTCCGGGGACGCGCCTTTACGGCGATCAACGAGGGCGAAGCACCGGATGAGTTTGCCGATGCCCTCGACGGCCAGATTTGGGGTATCGCGGTTGACACCACTGACCCTGGCGAAGGCGCCGAGATCGAGATCACGCTTGAGGACGGCACAACCGTCGCTGCTGTGCTCGCCGAGCCAGTCCTTGGCGGCGATCCTGCCCAGGTTCTGGCGAATGCCCGCTATTGGGAACTACCGCCAGACTTTGTCGCCCGCCTCAAATCGATCGTCGAGGCCGGTCTCGACGACGCCTGATTCGTCGCTCCCGTGAACCTGCGCCACTGGATCAGCCTCGCCATCCTCTTTGCCAGTTTCGGGCTGGCCGTATCGGTCTCCGCGCATCCGCCGGATGGTGTTCACCACGCTGTCAGCGTCGAAATCGAACCACGCCAGATCACGATTCGCACCGATCTCTTCGCCGGTGAAATCGCATTCAAAGACCTGATTGCCGAGGTTGATACCAACGCCGATGGCACGATCACTGATGCGGAACTGCAGACCTGGGTTGAAGCATTCTGGCGCACAAACATTGCCTACCAGATCGACACCCTGACCGACGCCGCACTCAGCAGCGCAATGACGGCCTCGTTCACTGGCCCGGTTGAGACGCTCTTCTATGTCGATCCGCTCACCATCATCACCACTTTCGATATTCCGGCCGATGGCCTTCCTCACACGTTGATCATCAAGGACGACTACCGCTGGACGCAATCCGACTACCAAATGACACTGCTGGGTGGTGACGGTGTCGAGGGATCGCTGGCCAGCAATACAGGACAGGTGGCGGTTATCAATTTCGAAACCGATCCCAATGCCACCGGCGGCAATCCCACTGAACTGGATTCGTCGTTCGCGAGTGGTGCTGTCAAGACGTCATTCATTGATCGCGTGAAATATGCGTGGCTCTGGATCGTTGTCGGAGCAATCGCTTTGGCTGTGGTCGGTTGGCTGATCCTTGAGCGACGAAAGGACTCACACGCGGCATCGACTCCCCAGAAGAAGGTGAAAAGCGGCTCGGCCCCAATCAGGCAGAAATCGCCAAACCGGAAGAAATAGCCGTTTTCTGGTTCGACTCCCCTTCCCAAACCGGCAAATCTATGGCAAACTGTCCCTTCGTGCGGTGGACCAACCGCATTTTTGTGTGCGCCAAATGGCGATCGCGCGATACGGACGGAAACGCCCCGCGCGGTTGATTGATCAGAAGGACCTCCGACCATGTCGAAACGCTGCGCCATCTCCGGCAAAACAACCACATTCGGTCGGAATGTGTCCTTCTCCAAGAAGCGCACCAACCGCCGCTACGGTGCCAACATCCACTACAAGAACCTCTACGTGCCGGAACTGGGCGTCACCATCCGCTGCCAGCTCAGCACCCACGCCATCCGCTGCATCGACAAGATGGGGTTGGATGCGTACCTCAAGAGCCAGAACAAGACCCTGCTGGATCTGATCTAGCTCTTCCCCGCAACAACGGAAACTGAAGCCGCCGTCCGGAATCCGGACGGCGGTTTTCCATTCCTCGTTGACTAGAAACCTGTGACTGCGCTGGACGTTACTATGGGTAACGAAACAATCATTCTCGGCTCAGGAGCGTCTTCAACGGTGCGCCGGTTCATCGTCCTCGTCGGCCTGCTTGCCAGCCTCAGCTCGTGGCCTTCGGTCGGCGCCCAGGCAGATACCGGTACCATCATCT
>JAPXRQ010000367.1:0-2620 GCA_033813515.1 Thermomicrobiales bacterium | reverse complement strand
CTCTCCGGCGCACCGTTCAAGCCAACGCATGCCCAGGTCCGCGCTATCACCGATGTGAAGCGCGATCTGCGCGGACCGTCTGTCATGCAACGCCTGATTCAGGGTGATGTCGGCAGCGGTAAGACCCTGGTTGCCGCCGCCGCCATCGTCCAGACCCACTCCGCCGGATTTCAGGCCGCCGTCATGGCCCCAACCGAAATCCTCGCCAGGCAGTTGCATGCGACGCTGACCAACCTGATCGGCCCAGAGACACCGCAAAACATCGAAATCGGCATCCTCACGGGAAGCACGAAGAAGCGGGAGCGCACCACCCTCCTCGAACGGTTGGAATCTGGCGAAATTGATGTCTTGGTCGGGACGCATGCGCTCATTCAAGACGGGGTCATGTTCAATCGCCTCGGCCTGACAGTCGTCGACGAACAGCATCGCTTCGGGGTCCGGCAGCGCGGAGAACTGCCCAGCCGTGGCCAGGTCGGCCCTGCCCATGTGCTGACCATGAGCGCGACCCCCATTCCGCGTTCGCTCCACCTCGTCCTGCTCGGCGACATCGATGTCTCAGTCATCGACGAGATGCCCCCGGGCCGCGAACCGGTCCGCACGAAGCGCTTCTTCGGAGAGGAACGGGAACGCGCCTACAACGCTGTCCGCCAGGAAGTGGCCAAGGGGCGGCAGGCATTTGTGATTTGTCCGCTCGTGGAAGATTCGGCCGATTCCGACCGCAAATCCGCTGTCGCCGAAGCCGCCCGGCTGCAAAAAGACGTCTTCCCCGATCTCCGGGTCGATCTTCTGCATGGCCGCATGAGTGGCGCAACCAAGGACGATGTCATGCGCCGGTTTCGCGATCGCGAGTTCGACATTCTGGTCGCCACATCAGTCATCGAGGTCGGCATCGATATCCCCAATGCGACCGTCATGCTGATCGAAGGGGCCGATCGATTTGGTCTCTCCCAGCTCCACCAATTCCGCGGTCGCGTGGGTCGCGGCGGCGGGACGTCATACTGCCTCCTGCTGGCCGACGATGTCACGGCCCTTGGGGAGGAACGCTTGCGCATGATGGAGTCGACAACCGATGGCTTCCAACTTGCGGAAGCGGACCTGCGCATGCGCGGGCCAGGCGACTTCCTCGGCACGCGCCAAAGCGGCCTGCCCGACTTGCAGGTCCTCAAGAGTGGATTCGATTCCCGTTTGCTAACCATGGCCCGCAACGCGGCCGAGACAATCCTCGATCGGGACGCCCATCTTGCCCAATCCGAGCATCGTCTCCTGCGGGCCGCCTTTGATCGTTTCTGGCTGGACACCGTTTCAGCATTCGCCGGAGCCTGAATCATGCGCGTTATCACGGGGGAAGCCAAAGGCCGCAAGCTCAAGGGTCCGCCAGACACCAGTACCCGCCCAATGCAGGACAAGATCAAGGAGGGTCTCTTCTCGGCCCTGGAGGCTATGGGTGCCTCGGTTGACCGCGTCCTCGATCTCTACTCCGGCACAGGCGGAATCGGCATTGAGGCCCTTTCCCGTGGCGCCGAACAAGCGGATTTCGTGGAGCATGGCAAGGCCCAGTGCGCAGTCATTCGCTGGAATCTGGACCACACCAAACTCGCCGATCGCGCCCGGGTCCATCAGATGTCGGTCCGCGGGTTCATCGCAGGCGCGCGCGAGCCATACGATCTGATCTTCCTCGATCCACCATACGCCGACACTGACATCATCGAGGTGCTCCAGCAGGTCGCTACGTCACGATTGGTAGAATCCGGCACGACAATCGCGCTCGGGCACTGGCCCAGACTCGATGTTTCGCAAGTCAAGCCTCCGTTGCGCCTGGTGCGTAACCGATGCCACGGCGACAGTTGTTTTTCGATATTCGAGATCGAAGAGGATCCGGACACCACCGCATGAGCACGGCAATTTACCCAGGCAGTTTCGATCCGATCACCAACGGTCACCTCGATGTCGCCAGGCGGGCCGCTCGCCTTTTCGATCGCGTGATCATTGCCGTCTACGCCCGGTCCGGAAAACCCGGCGCTCTCTTCTCAGGTGACGAACGCGTGGCTCTGGCCCAGGAAGCGATCGCAGGCATTCCCGGCGCCGAGGTTTCAACATTCGACGGTCTCGCGGTCGAGTACGCCCGGGCGTGTGGGGCAACAACCATCGTCCGCGGCCTTCGCGCGGTCTCAGACTTCGAGTTCGAGTTCAAAATGGCGCATATGAACCACCACCTCGCACCCGAGATCGATGTCGTTTGCCTGATGACCTCCAGTCGCCATTCGTTTGTTTCGTCCTCGCTCATTCGGGAGGTCGCCTCCCTGGGTGGTAATCTGGAGGGGTTGGTTCCCGATCATGTCCGAGCGGCGCTCGAGAAACGGTTTGCCACCAAATGAGTGACGAGTTCGACGATTTCCAGTACGAGCAGCCGCGCGAATCCGAAATCCGGCGGCGCGGTCGGCCGGAAGATCCCTTCGAGGAACAGGGCGCCTTTGTCGATGCCTACAGCGCCAGCGATCCGATCGAAGACAAGGCCGTTGATATCTTCTATCTCCTCGACAGCCTCGAAGAACTGGTCAGCATCGGCAAGCGCTTCCCCTTTAGCGGCAAGGTGATGGTCGGCGAGAACGAATTCCTCGCC
>JAPXRQ010000366.1:0-2620 GCA_033813515.1 Thermomicrobiales bacterium | reverse complement strand
CCGCAATTCCACGCAGGAAGGCCTGCTCATCTGGCTGCAGGAGGTCGTAACTCCAGGCAATGGCGTTGCGCATCGTTTGCTGGCGCTGGGGGAGATCACCTCCGCCGCCGGTCAATATCGAGAGCTGGCGGTCCAGGCGACTGAGCAGGTCAGCCGGAGAGAGCAACTTGATCCGCGCCGCAGCAAGTTCGATCGCCAACGGCAATCCACCCAGTGCTGCACAGATGGCCATCACCTGATCGGTGTTGGCATCGGTCAGGGCGAAGCGCGCATCGGCCGCCGTTGCCCGGTCCACGAACAGGCGGACGGCATCACCGGACGTGTCGCCGACCGGCATTGTGCCGATCACATATTCGCGCTCACCAGAGACCCGGAGACGAACCTGACTTGTGGCGAGGATGACAAGGTTGGGGCAGGCGGAAAGGATCGCTGCCAGCGCGGGACCAATCTCGGGAACCTGCTCAAGATTGTCGAGGACAAGCAGGTAATGATCGGTCCCAATCGCTCGCAGGACGCTCTCGAGTGGTTCACCAACCGGTCGATCCGGCCAGCTCGCGACGTGCGCGATTGCCGTCAGGACATCGTCGCTGGTCGTCACGTGCGCGAGCGGTATGAAGTGGGCCTTGCTTGCTCCGCTGGCGGTCACGCTGCCGGCGATTTCGATGGCCAGACGCGTCTTGCCCACACCGCCAGGACCGGTCAGCGTTATCAAGCGATCCGACCGGGCATGCAGAATCGACTCGAGATCGTCGAGTTCCTGCTCACGCCCGATCAATGGCGATCGTTGGTGCGGTATTGCCCCTGGAGCGGTCGGTGAAAGTGCGGTCAATGCGACCTCGCCGTCATCTCGATTGGACGATGAATCTGTGGCCCGTTTCCGCAGTGGCACGGACCGAAATAATGGCACATCTGTTCGTCCGGAGAGCCGTGCAGACTGGAAGACGCAACTTTCTGGCCGGTTTTGTATCGCTCCCTTCCGCGCACACCGGGCTAAAATCCGAACTGGACAATGTGGTCTCAGCATGAAGAGGATCAACAAACGTGACGCATCAGACATCGTGGGAATCGCTTGTTATTCATGGCGATGCCGATATCGAGAAAACGCGCGATATCGCCCCACCGATCCATCAAACGTCAACCTTTGCCAGTTACACCGCCGAGGAGTTCTCGCAGCAGGCAACCGATCCGCGGCCAAGTCATTACTACACCCGCGCGGGCAATCCGACACACCAGCGCGTTGAGGCAATCATGGCCGGGCTGGAACGGACCGAGGCGGCAATTGTGACTGCGTCGGGAATGGGCGCGATCACGTGCGCGATTCTCTCCCACCTCCGGGCCGGCGATCACGTTGTCGGTCAGAACAACCACTACATGGCCGCATCGAAGTTTGTGACCGATGTGCTGCCCAGATTTGGGATGACCTCGACGATCGTCGATCAAACAGACCCGGATGCTTTTGCCGCGGCGATCCGCCCGGAGACAAAGGTGATCTTCCTGGAGACACCTTCCAATCCGACGGGCCAGGTTACGGATCTTGCCGCTGTCACTGCGTTGGCCAGGGACCGCGGAATCACCACCATCTGCGACAACACGTTTGCCTCCCCCATCAATCAGCAGCCCCACGCGCTGGGCGTTGATATCGTGGTGCACTCGGCGACCAAGTACCTCGGCGGACATCACGATCTGATCGCGGGTGTTGCCTGTGGATCCAAGGAATCGATCGACCGGGTCTGGAGTTTCGTCAATATGTTCGGGCCAACCGCCGGTCCGATCGATGCCTGGCTCCTGCTGCGGGGCCTGCGGACCTTGCCGTTGCGGGTTCGCCAGCACAACGAGAGCGGTCTGGAGATCGCCCGGTGGCTGGAGCAACACCCCCGAATCGAGGCCGTGCATTATCCGGGACTGCCAAGTCACCCGGATCATGCCGTTGCCGCCCGGCAGATGACCGGGTACGGCGGCACATTCAGTTTCCAGGTGGCCGGAGGCTATCGCGAGACCGAACGATTCATGGCCGGATTGCATATGATCCGCCAGGCGGTGTCGCTAGGTGGCTTCGAGACGCTCGCCGTGCATGCGGCCGCGATGTGGGCAGGTTCGCTCACCGACGAGCAAGTCCGCGCGGCAGGCGTCGAGCCTAACATGGTCCGGATTTCGATCGGGCTGGAGGCTGCCGATGACATCGAGGCCGATCTCGACGCGGCTTTGAACGGCGTCTGACGCGCCACCCCACGCACCCGGATCGCCGACCCTGCGTGTTAAACTCAGGGCCGTGCGGAGGCCATTTGAACACGTGCGCTGAGGCCGGATCAGGTTCGCAGCGGCGGCTCAAGCAATGGCCGTCGCTTCCACCCGCGACCACCACCGGCTAGGGGATCCCGTGCACGACCAATCCAGTGAGCAACCCACTTTCGGCAATGCGGCCGAACGCGATGACGATATTGCGCAGTTGAAGGACCGCCTCGCCTTTTACGAATCGTTTGATCAACTCATCCAGGAAAACATTACCCGCGCCGGCGATCTGCTTCGCGAGGCGGCGGCCAAGCGGAGCGAGACCGAACTGGCGCTCCGCTCAAGCACGGCGGAGATCGAGCGCAAGCAGCAGGAAGAGCGGGTTCAATAC
>JAPXRQ010000365.1:0-2621 GCA_033813515.1 Thermomicrobiales bacterium | reverse complement strand
GTATCGGCTCTGGTCGCGGTCTCGCCGAGAACCGGGGTTGCACCAAGTTCCGCGTTGCTTGCCGGTTGGGATGAGGTCAATCGCCTGCTCGAGGCGGGCTCCGTGGACGCAGCGAACGAATTCGAGATGCATATGTGGTTCGATGGCCCGGGACGAACGCCTAACCAGGTCAATCAGGCGGCCCGTGCCCGTGTTGCGCTGATGAACGGAGCGTTGTTCGAGCGATCTGATGATTTCGAATCCGAATTGGAGTTTGAACCGCCGGTCCACAAGCATCTCAATCGGATCGACGCGCCCACACTTGTGCTCTGGGGGGATAGCGATGTGCCGGATGTCCGCAAAGCCGGGCCGATCATCGCGCTGACGGTGCCAGGTGGCCGCGCAGTCACCATGGAGGATACCGGTCACCTGCCCCAGATCGAACACCCAGACGTGTTCAACAAGATCGTCATCGACTTCCTGCTGTCGACACTTTCCCGGTAGTTGCGAGCAACAACATCATTTTGTGAAGCAAAGCACGAGTTGGACGGGTCGGGGCATCCAGGCGGCAACAAATCCTCGTATGTATGTCAGCAGCCGATTGGAGTGGTGTCACAACCTGGCTGTTCGTACAATTGGCTGTGAAAGAAGTGCTGTTTCGTCTTGACCTCGGCTGGTATTCGCGTTTCGCTACGCGGTCGGCCGATCTTTCGTGAAACGATCTGCGGGTGCACGTACCGATGGCTGCGGGAATGTGCAACCGATCTCGTTTGATAGGATCACCTCGTACGTGACGTTCCCTCCAGACACAATCGAGTTTCGCAGCCATGGCAGCAGTTAGCCGCCGCCGTGCCGCGCCTCAGGTTTCCTGGTGGCATTCACTGATCTTTGTGACAGCGGTCATACTGCTCGCGGTCACGGTTGTTGTTGATCCCGGCGGATCGTCCAGTTCCAACAAAAACATCACCTATCGGGTCGTCGACGCAGCGTCGGGTGCTCCGCTTCAGGGTGTCTCAGTGACCGTGGGTGGGCAGACCCTGCTTACTGGCGTTGATGGCGAAGTCAAGATGCCTGTGGCGGATGTCGATCAGGATTTGATGATCCGGATGCAGGGATACGATCCGGTCACCGGTTCGGCGGGACCCAATTCGCCCGGCCGACAGCAGATTGCCCTCAACATCGCGCCCACAGCCACGGCAACCGTGGTAGAGCCAACCGCAACCACCGAACCCACCGCCACCAACACGCCATTGCCACTGGCAGAGGGCGACGACTTTCGGGGAAGCGTCATTGATGTCGATGGCAATCCGATTGCCGGCGCCATGGTCCGCATCGGGAAGCGTTGGGTGCTTGCGAACGACGAGGGCGTCTTCCGCTTCAAGGATCCGGGTGATGCTGAACACGCCGAGATTTCAGCATCCGGATACTCGGATGCCCAGGTGTCGATCTCTGACGATCCCGTCGTCACCCTGGATCGATTCATGGTCAAGGGTGTGTACCTCAACGGAACAGCCGCAGGGTATCCGGACGTCGTCGACCATATCATCGGACTCATCGACCGGACTGAACTGAACGCGGTCATCGTCGACACGAAAGACGGGGTCGTTTACTACGATTCCCAGGTTGAGTTCTTCCGCGATGCCGATGCCGTCCGCCCCACGTACGACGCCGAGGAACTCCTTGCCAAGTTCAAGGAGCACGGCATCTATGTGATTGCCCGGCAGGTCGCCTTCAAGGATCCGCTGGTTGCCGCCGCATATCCGGATCTGGCGGTTAAAGAAGAGAAGTCAGACAAGCTCTGGACTGGATGGGCTGGCGAGCCATGGGTCAATCCACTCAAGAAGGGCCTTTATCAGCCGAATGCGGATCTGGCTGAGGAATCGGCTGCGCTGGGATTCGACGAGATCCAGTACGACTACATTCGCTTCCCTGATGGCGACCTTAAGGGAGCCGATTTCGGCAAGAACTATGACGATGTCGACAAGCGCATCGGGGCGCTAACGACCCTCCTGAAGATGACGCACGATCAAATCCGGCCGTATGGCGTCAAGCTCTCTGCCGATGTCTTCGGGTGGATGCTGCTGGTCGATGACGATCAGGGAATCGGGCAGCGCTTCCCCGATATTGCCGCGGTGGTTGATTACATCAGCCCGATGGTCTACCCAAGCCATTTCCCGACGGGATCGCTCGCGCTGGATGGGCCGCCCAACGATTACCCATACGAAACCATCGAGATCAGTGTGGGGCTTGGCATGAACAAGATCCCTGGCATGGAGCTGAAGATGCGGCCCTGGCTGCAGGACTTCACGTTACCCGGCCAGAAGGAATACAAGGCTGCCGATATCCGCGACGAGATCGATGCTTCTGAGGACCTCGGGTGCAGCGGCTGGATGATCTGGAATGTGGACGCGAACTACATTGAGGGCGCGTATCACCCTGCTGATGAGTGACCTGCCTGCAGGGCATCGGGAGTTTCGATCGTCCGCAGATCGCGAAGTTTCGGCACATAGACGGCGATGGCCGCAACCACCAGCAAGGTGCCCACTCCGCCCAACGTGACGGCAGCGGTTGCGCCAATCAGGGCTGCCAATACGCCAGATTCGAACTCACCGAACTCGTTTGACATGCCGATGAAGAGGAAG
>JAPXRQ010000364.1:0-2623 GCA_033813515.1 Thermomicrobiales bacterium | reverse complement strand
GAGGGTGCACGTCTGACGCGTACCCACCGATAGTCCCGCTGACTGCCGGGACCTATATCCTGTAAATTATATCCCGGATAGGCCTATATGCCTAGTACCCATGTACGTACATGTCTGGCACTTTGTGTATTCGTGCCTATGACTCGTTGGCACATTAAGCTGAGGCAGTTAAATTGAATGTAGCCGACGTTATTTCAGAAGCCGACGTTGTGGACACCCTTGAGCGCCAGCATTGAACGGGCCTCCTCGGGGGTGGCAATGTCGAGCGAGAGTTCGTTCAGGATGCGGACCGTGCGCCCGACCAGTTCGGCATTGCTCTTCGCCAGTTGACCCTTGCCCAGATAGATGTTGTCTTCCAGCCCGACCCGGACATTGCCGCCCATGATTGCGCCCATCGTCACCAGGTTGAACTGCTGGCGTCCGCCGCCAAGGATCGACCACTGATATTGATCGCCGAAAAGACGGTCGGCCGTGCGCTTCATGTGCATGAGGTCCTCGGGATCGGTGCCGATGCCGCCGAGGATGCCGAAGATGGTCTGGACGAAGAGCGGTGGTTTGACGAGACCTTCTTCCAGGAAATAGGCGAGGTTGTAGAGGTGGCCGATGTCATAGCACTCGAATTCGAAGCGCACACCGTGTCCCTCGCCGAGTTCGCGCAGGATGTACTCGATGTCCGCATAGGTGTTGCGGAAGATGTAATCGCGGGAGGCTTCGAGATCCTGCTCCTCCCAATCGAACTTGAAGTCCTTGATCCGTTTGCCCATCTGAAAGCGACCGAAGTTCATTGAACCCATATTGAGAGAGCACATCTCCGGCTTGGCCCGCATCGCCGCCGCCAGCCGTTGCTCCAGCGACATTCCCTGGCCGCCGCCGGTCGTGATATTGACCACCGCATCGGTGCGCTCCTTAATCTCGGGGAGGAACTGCATGAACATGTCCGGATCAGGCGTGGGTTTGCCGGTCTCGGGATTGCGGGCATGAAGATGGAGGATGGCTGCTCCGGCCTCGGCCGCGCCGATCGCGTTCTCGGCGATCTGTTCAGGTGTGATTGGCAGGTACTCAGACTGCGACGGAATGTGAACGGCGCCCGTCACCGCGCACGAAATGATGACCTTATCCCGCTTCGCCGCCATGATTGGTGTTCTCCGTTGCTTCGCTGCATCTGATGTCGTGTCGGAACTCTACCGCAGGTTTCCGTATCGCCTCGCGCGTGCTTCGGTTCAGGCTGCTCTATGATGCGCGTACGTGTTTGCCAGGGAGTTCGGAGACGAGCGATGACCGATATTGCGGCAGTACAGATCGTCGACTGTGCGGGTTCGCCCGACGAGATCGGGGCGGCGCATGGCGAATCGCAGCGCCACACGATCGCCGAGGTGCTCGACCGGTGGCTGCGAGAGTTGGCCGGTGGTTCGGAGGCGATCGATCGACTCCTGACCGGGACGCACTTTGTCCCGACTATCAAGTCATGGGCGCCCGATCTCTGGCGTGAACTCGAGGGCCTGGCCAGGGGCGCGAATCAACCATTTGAAACGATGCTTGCCTACAACCTTATGGATGAAGAGTGGAGTTTCCGTTCGGGGCGCATGGGTGAGGCGCCAGGTTGCACGGCCATCGCAATCGAAGGCGTCGGGATCGGACAGACGATGGACATCCCATCGGTCCACGATGGAAGCCAGATTGTGCTGCGCATGAAGCCCAATGATGGACCTGCACAAATCGTCTTCACTGGCGCAGGCATGCTGGCACTGAATGGTGCCAATGCGGATGGCGTCGGAGTGGTGGTCAACAATCTCTCGCAGAATCCCGCGTCCGATTCCGGATTGCCAGTCATGTTCGTCGTTCGTTCGATCCTCGCCCGGCGATCGCGCGCGGATGCGGTCGAGTTCGTCAAATCTGTGCCCCATGCGATCGGTCAGCATTACCTGATCTGCGGTCCAGACGGTATTTCCAGTCTGGAAGCGGCCGCCAATGGTGTGTTCGATGTCCCGCTGTCGAGTTGCTACGTACATGCAAATCATCCGCTCGCCAACGATGCGGTGTCGGCAGATGCAGGAGAAATGGAGCGGCTGTCCAACTCGCATGCCCGGGCCGATCGGGCCAGGGAGCTGGCAACCGGCGGCGCGCAGCAGTCTGCGATCGAGCATGCGCTGGAGGACAGCACTGCGCCGATCAGTCGGTCGCCTGCATACGGGTTCATGACATTCGGCGGCACCAGTATTGCGATCGGATCTCCGCCAGACGTGCGGATTGCACCGGGGCCGCCACATCTTTCGTCCTGGTCGACCATCTCCTGGGAACAAGCCAATGCCTGAGCCGCGCCGCCTGCTGATTGATGGTCATCTTGATCTTGCGATGAATGCGCTGTACCTGAACCGCAATTTGCGGCAGTCGGTCGACGAGATTCGCGCAGCCGAGGCCGGGAAGACCGGATGGGGATACGGACGAGGGACCACGACCTTCCCGGAACTGCGCAAGGCGAACATCGGCATCAGCTTCGTGACCGTCCTGGCCCGCACCAATCCGGTCGGAACCTCGCTGCTCGACTTTCCCACACAGGAAGTCGCCTATGCCCAGGCGCAGGGTCAGCTCGCCTATTACAAGGTGCACGAGCGGATGGGCGATC
>JAPXRQ010000363.1:0-2624 GCA_033813515.1 Thermomicrobiales bacterium | reverse complement strand
GGTTGGAGCCATCGTGCTCCGACATGAAACTGATGCGATTTGTGATCGGATCAACATCGCTGTCATTGTCGTCGGCAGCGGCGGGGGCATCCTGGGTTGTCCAGACATAGCCAGCCGGCGGTGCACCGAACTCAAGGACGTAGTCGGTATCCGAAAGCAGATCCTTGAAGAAGTAGTAGCCATTGGCATCGGTGGTGGTGGTTGCCACCACGGTGGTGCCATCGGCGGCGTACAGTGTGACCGGGTGATTCGGCACAACGGGCTCGCCGGCATCTTGCATGCCATTGGCGTTATTGTCGTACCAAATGTAGTCACCAACGGAGACCTTGAAGGCGCCCGGGGTCAGCTGACCGTCACCGCCAGAGCTTCGGCGCTGGAGCAACTCGGAATGCGCGGTGGCATCGATGTAGCCCAGGCCATTGTTCATCTGGCTGTTCGGCAGGTAGTCGTACACGCGCACATTGGCGTCGTTTTCGAACAGGTTGGTCTCGTCGTACGGCACCAGCAGGTCAGCACGCACCTTAATCACCGGGGTGCCACTGGTGTAGCCCTGCGGGAAGGTGATGTTCATCTGGCCAGGCGTGCAGTCGATCACCGCAGGAACGGGCGCCGTGTAGGAGCCACCGATGGTAATCGAGGAGCACGAGAACTTCCACATGCCGTCTTGGGCGGAATCAGTCAACTCAATCTTGCCGTTCGGGCCGGCAGGCAGGTTGATCGTCCACTCCAGGGCGCGGCTACGGTTATTGAACCCGGCATCCGGTCGCGTCATGCGCGCGGTCTTGGTCGGGTTGGCCGCCGGAAGCGCTGGCGGGGTTTGCTTGATGGTGGATGTGGAACTGCCTGGAATCAACGGGGATGTGCCATCCCAATTGTATGGCTTGAGTTCCGACGTGACCGTGTTTGAGAAGATCAGTACATCACGGTAATACGCAGGCTGCTCGGCCGTGCGGGTCGCCCTAACGGTGTAGCCAGGCGTGTACGATCCCTGCGGCTCCATGTAGGCGCCGATGGTGACCGTAATGAGCTCAGGCGTACAGGTGTACTCGTAGGATTCGGGATCGCCGCCCGCATAACTCGTCGTTTTGTCAGGGACAAATGTGGTGCAATCGAACTCCCATCCCGGTTTCGCGTGATCGGTGAGTACGACACCGTCGGTCGGGCCAGGAGGTGCGTTGACAGCCCAATAAATGGCCGCAACCGGATTGGTGCGTGCCTCGTCGGGTCCCACGAACCGACCGCTCTTGTATGGATGACGGGCTGCTTCGTTATCGCGCGTGCCGGTTTGTGTGATCACAGCCGTGGCTGTGCCCGTAGCGTGCGGCGGCGTTGTTGCGGGGTTATCGCCAACCTTCCACACTTTCGAAGAAATGGTGTTCTTGAAGGTCAGTGCGCCATCGGCCGGGTCCACTTGATTGTTGAGGTCCGTGATATCCGCGTAGACGTAAACCACCGGAGTCGTACCTTCCGGATAGGCGGGCCACGTGACTGTCACGGTACCATTGTCACAAACAACCGTGGGAACGACCCCCATCGGATTGTTGGAACTGGGTGTAAACGTGAAGTCGCTGCAATCGAACGCCCACTCGCCCATTCCGGTCTCGGCGGTGTAGGTGTCAGTGATGACAGCTCCACTTGCCGGTCCCGCTGGAGCGATGAGCGCCCAGTAGATGGCGTCTTCCGGGTTCGTGCGGCCCTGATCGCCTGTCTTGAAGGCGCCGGATTTAGCCGGGTTGGTTCCTGGGGTCGGCACAGGCGTGGTGGGTGTGGTCGGAAGCGGCGGCACGGTCAGTGTCGCCTGCAGATCGGTTTTGCCTTCCTGGGTCACCACAAACGGGATGCCAGTCGGATTGTTGGTCCGGTATCCCTCGGCCCACTGGGAGTCCTGACCGAACTGGAAGGAGCCACTCGCGGCAACGTAGCCATTAACGGCGGAGTTCAGCTCCAGTCTGCCAGTGCCGTCCTCGCTGATCGTCACCTGACCGATAACGGTTGTGCCATCCGGCGCGTAGAGGTCGATCGGCTCAAAGTCCGGCGCGCCGCCAGTAACAAAGAAGCGATCCATCTCCGCAATGCGCGGGAAGGCAAAGTCGAAGCCGTCACCGGCCTGCAGGGTTCCACCTGCCGGCGGCATCACGGTCCACTCGAACTTGTACTGAACCATGTCCAGCATCGTGGCCGGAGCTGATGGTTCGATCTTGAACGAGGTGATACCGGAGGTTCCGACATCGACCGACATCGGGCTGATGCCCATCATGGCGGCACAGGCCGGGACCGCGAGCTTGTAGGTCGCCGTGCCGTCCTTGTCGAGTGTCCAGCCCTTGCTCGTCTTGTCGAGCTTGAAGCCGTCCTCGAAGGATACGCGCACAACAACATCGTCGCCTGCAACAACATCGCCCTCGGCCGCAACCGTGGCAACGCCATCCAGCGCCTCGATCTCAGCGACCTCGATCACGATCGGGTCACCACAGACAGCCGCCGCGACCGAAGTCGGGGCAGGCAGGGTAATTGCAGAAGCGCAATCATCTGCTGTGGGGGCAGCAGTGAAGTCGATCTTGGTCTGAGCCGATGCGCCGTTGTCGCGGCTAAGCCACGAGCTGTGACTGCTGCCATCGAACACATAG
>JAPXRQ010000362.1:0-2625 GCA_033813515.1 Thermomicrobiales bacterium | reverse complement strand
GCGCCGCATTGCAATGCGGCCTCTGCGCAGATCACACCTGGACCGGCGAACACCGATTCGCCGGTCCCCATCCCACACGTGACGAAAGAAGAAACTAAATGCAAGAAACCCAAGTTGATATAGTTGCACGCGACAACATGTATGTGGCCGATGCCATCAAAATCCGCTACACCCCGTTTGTCCTCAGCGGCGGGCACGATTCGCGCCTGATCGATCAGGATGGCCGCGAACTGCTTGATTTCTCCTCGCTCTGGTCTCTCGCTGGTCTCGGATACAGCAATGCGGCCGTCAAACAGGCAATCGTCGACGAACTCGACCGAACGCAGGTATCGATTCTCGCCTCTGCAATCAATGAGCAGGCCGGTGATCTGGCCGAGCGCCTCGCCAGTCGGTTCTCAACCCCGAAGAAAGTCTGGTTTGGACTCTCCGGCTCCGATGCATCTGAGGCGGCACAGCGCCTGATTCTGAAAGCCACCGGCAAGCGCCGCATCATCTCCTTTATTGGCAGTTGGCATGGCACCACTGATGCCACCATGGCCATGTCCGGGCATACGGCCTTCACCGGTGCGATCGGCGGCGCCAACTTCGTCAAGATCCCGTTCCCCGATCCCTATCGCCCGCCATTTGCGCCACATCCCGAGATCGGTCTGGTCGATCAGTGCCTCGACTACCTCGAGAAGGTTCTGTTCACCACGATCGTTCCGCCGGATGACGTCGCGGCCATCTTCGTCGAAGGGGTCCAGGCGGATAGTGGCGATATCGTGCCGCCCGCCGATTTCCTGCCCAAACTCCGTGCCCTGTGCGATCGCTACGGCATCCTGCTTGTCATGGACGAGGTCAAGGTAGGTCTTGGTCGTACCGGCAAGTTCTATTCATTCGAACACGCCGGCATCGAGCCTGATCTCATCATCCTCGGCAAGTCGCTCGGTGGAGGACTTCCAGTCAGCGCCCTGATCGGTCCGAGCGAGATCCTCGACTGCGGCACCGGCCTGGCGATCTACACGATCTCCGGTTACCGAGCGGGTTCTGCCGCTGGCCTCGCCACGCTCCAGCAGATCGATGAGCTTGGACTGGTGGACCACGCGGCAGAGGTCGGCGCCCACCTACTCGAGAAGCTTCAGAGCCTGCGCAAATACAACGTCGTCGGCGATGTCCGTGGCCTGGGACTGATCTGCGGCGTCGATCTGGTTACTGATCGCGAGTGCAAGCAGCCGAATCAGCCATTCGCCGCCAAGGTCGTGTATCGCTGCTGGCAACTCGGTCTGATCCTGTTTTACGCGGGCGCCTGGGGCAATGCGCTCGAGATCACGCCGCCATTGATCTTGACCAAAGCCGAGGTCGATGAGGGCGTCGCCATCCTCGATCAGGCCATAGCTGATGTTCTCGCGGGTGTCGTAAGTGATGAGGAGGTGGCTGCCTATGCCGGCTGGTAATCCGATCTCCGCCACTGACCTTACCTCGGTACTGCAACCACGCCTCGATCAGTACATTGCCGATCTGACTGCCGTTTGCGCCATCGACAGCGGCTCCTATCTGAAAGCCGGGATCGATGACGTGCAGACGGTCTTCGCGGATCGCCTGTCCTCCACAGGCTGGGCTGTCGAGCGCATCACAAATGCCGACTGGGGTGATGATCTGATCGCCCGCAAACAGGGAACCGGCCAGACGAAGGTCCTCCTCATCGGTCATGCCGATACGGTCTATCCAGCCGGGGAAGCCGCCAAACGGCCGGTCACGATCACTGGTGACACGCTCCTCGGACCCGGCACGTGCGATATGAAGGCCGGCATCCTGACCGGCATCTACGCCATGGAAGCGCTGGCGGAACTTGGCTGGACCGACTACGGGCAGATCACCTTGCTCATCGTGTCTGACGAGGAAATCGAGCAGCGCCACTCGGTCGAGACTCTCCGTGCCGAGGGTTCCGCGCACGATGTCGTCTTCACTCTCGAGGCCGCCCGCGCCAATGGCGATATCGTCACTGCGCGCAAGGCAACCCGCTGGTTCCGGATCGATGTCACTGGCAAGGCAGCCCACGCGGGAGTTGAGCCCGATAAGGGAGCAAGCGCCACCCTTGCTCTGGCTCGCATCATCAATGCCGCGGTCGATCTCAACGACTACCCGGCTGGTAACACCTTGAATGTCGGGCGCATCTCGGGCGGCACAAATCCCAATGTCGTCGCTGCCGATGCATCCTGCCTGGTCGATATCCGCGCCTGGTCGAACACAGCACTGGAAGACCTCGCGGCCCGGCTGCAGCAGATCGTCGCGACCGAGTGGGTCCCAGGCACGAGTGCCACGATGCAACTGAACGGCGGCGCCGGAATGCCGGCCATGGAGCGAACGGCTGGCACCATCCGTCTCGAGGATCACGCCAAGTCCATCGCCGCTGAACTTGGCTTTCCGCTCAAGGGAGCCTCAACCGGCGGCGGATCTGATGTTTCGATCGCCGTCCACGATGGCGCACCCGGGCTGGACGGTCTCGGCCCGATCGGAGGCCTCGATCACGGTCCTGACGAGTACATTGAAGTCAGTAGCATTGTTCCCCGCACCGCCTTGCTGGCCGGCCTGCTGGTGGCCACTGCGGCTGATCCCGAACTGAGGAGGCTCACTTGAACGCAGATG
>JAPXRQ010000361.1:0-2633 GCA_033813515.1 Thermomicrobiales bacterium | reverse complement strand
GTGACCGTGAGGCCCTGACGGAGGTGCGGGCCAGGGTGAACGAGGTGTCGGAACAGATCGGTCACCGGGTCCGCGTGCTGGTCGGCAAGCCCGGCCTCGACGGCCATTCGAACGGCTCCGAGCAGATTGCCCTTCGGGCCCGTGATGTCGGCATGGAGGTCGTCTATCAGGGGATTCGCCTGACTCCGGAACAGATCGTCGAGTCGGCAGTCCAGGAAGACGTTGACCTGATCGGGCTTTCGATTCTGTCCGGCTCCCACCTCGAACTGATCCCCGAGGTAGTGAGGCTGCTGAAGGAGGAAGGGGTCGAGGTTCCCGTCGTCGCCGGCGGAATCATCCCGCCCGAGGACGCAGCCAGCCTGAAAGCCGCCGGTGTCGCCGGTGTCTTCACCCCGAAGGACTTCGACATGAACGAGATCATGGGCGAGTTCGTCAACCTCGTGGCTGCCAGTCACGAGGATTCGGCGGTCACCACCGCATAGGTGTTCGCTCCGGGTGAGCGATCAGTTACATCTGCTGACTCACGGCATTCCCGGTGTCATAGCCGGAGGAATGCTGGTCCTGTTGCTGATCGGCGTCACCGGATCGGTCTGGGGCATCCGCCGTGGTGGTAACGGTGGCGAAAGAATCCTGAGACTCACCGCGGGGATCCTCTGCCTGGTCGGAGTGGCGATCGCCGGATATGTCGTGGTCACGGTGGAGATCATGGACCAGATCCCGCAATGCGTAGGCGGTGGCGGAGGGTGTGCGGCAGTTGAGCACAGCTCCTACTCGCGGATAGCTGGAGTCCATGTCGCCACTCTCGGTCTGACCGGATATCTGCTTCTGCTCGGAGCATCGATCTGGCGCGGTGACAACGCCCGCATCGCCGCGTTCACTCTGTCTCTGTTCGGGTTCGGTTTCAGTCTCTACCTCACCTACCTCGAACTCTGGGAGATACTCGCGGTCTGCCAGTGGTGCGCCATGTCGGCGATCGCCATGACCATGATCTTCATGGTTAACAGCTGCCGCCTGATCGTCTTCTACGGAACCGGAGACGAGGCGAAGGAGGGGCAGGCGACAGTGGGTCACCATCCCCCGGCTGTGTAGGCTCGCATCCCCATGTTCGAAGACCAGCGCTTCATTCTCAGCCGTGACATCCCCCTCGAGGTCGCGATCGTATTCGGGGTCTTCGCCCTGGTGGTTACCGGATTCGCGGTCTGGGGCTACCGGACCGGCGGCAGCAGGGGCGAGAACATCCTGCGGGCAACCTCCGCCGTCCTTGCCGGGCTCGGACTCGCCGTGTCGGGATACATCGCCTACAAGACACTGATTGCCGACGAGCCTTTCCAGTGCATCGGCGGCAGCAGCGGATGCTCGCTGGTCGAGGAAAGCAAGTACGCCCGCTTCCTGGGCATCCACATGTCGATCTGGGGACTGATCGGATACACGACGATTCTCGGCGCCACGATCTGGAAGGGCGACAACGCCCGGCTCGCAGTCTTCGCGCTGTCACTTTTCGGCTTCGTGACCAGCCTTGTGCTGCGTTATCTGGAGCTCTGGGAGATCAATGCTTCCTGCCAGTGGTGCGTAGCCAGCGCCGTGCTGATGACCATGCTTCTGGTGCTCAGCAGCTGCCGACTCCTCGGCTTCTACGGAACGGATGAGGGCGACGGCGAAACCGCCGAAGCAGAACCCGTTTCTTGAGGTCCCGTTGAATCTTGGTCAGGTAGCATCCCCTCCCAATGGCTACTGGACCGCAGCAGAAGAGAAAAGAACTCAGGGAGAAGCGCCTCAAGGCTGAAGCATCCGCCCAAGGCGCCGATCGTCGCAAGAACCTCGGCAAGATCATCGGCATTTCCGCGTTCCTCGCGGTCGTCGCAGTGGTGATCGTCGTTGTCGCCCTTTCATCTGGCGGAGGCAACGGAGGTGGCGACGGCAACAAGGACTGGGAGGCACAGCTCGCAGGCCTGACCCAGTCCGGCAACATGCTCGGCGAGGCGAATGCCCCGGTCACCCTGGTCGAGTTCGGTGACCTCCAGTGCCCGATCTGCAAGCAGTACGCCGACGAGATCCTGCCCGATGTCATCACCGGCCCGGTCAAGGAAGGCACCGCCAACATGGAGTTCGAGAACTGGGCCATCCTCGGTCCCGACTCGAGCCTCGCAGCCAAGGCCGCACTGGCCGCCGGCGAGCAGAACAAGATGTGGAGCTTCATCGAAGCCTTCTACGCAAATCAGGGCCTTGAAGGCTCGGGTTATGTGACCGATGATTTCCTTACTGACGTGGCTAATGACGCCGGCGTCCCGGACATAGACAAGTGGAACGTCGACCGCGAAGATCCCGCACTTGATGCCGAGCTGACCCGGATCGACGCGACCGCGACCAACAACGGCTTCTCCGGCACCCCCTCTTTCGCGATACGGGAAGCCGATGGCAGCCTGACGCCGATCGCCGACTCCCAGTCTTCCGAGGCTCTGATCAAGGCGATCAACGACGCGGCAGATGCAGCCAAGTCGGGCAACAATTCCGGCAACGATCAGTGATTTGAGCTCAGGCCGCCGCCCCGGGTGGCGGCCTGAGTAAAACTACAGTCATGGAATCGCGCATCTCCTCATGGCTCAGGTGCTACCGCTGCTGGTCCCGGAACCTGG
>JAPXRQ010000360.1:0-2638 GCA_033813515.1 Thermomicrobiales bacterium | reverse complement strand
ATTTTAGAGACCGCCAGGTGGAATAACGTCGACATTCGGCTCCCATAGTGTGCATCAGGTACCGTAAGGATGACCTTTGCAGGGCCACGTGATACCTGATGGATACTATGGAGTTGCCAAAACGTGAGAATTGCGGTCTGGTGAGGTATCGGTCAGGCGGTGGCGCCGAGGTGATCGATGAACCACTGCGCGGCATCGCCCATCGCCTTGATCTCGTTCGCGCGTCGCGTGAATCCGTGTCCTTCGTCCTCATAGACGTCGTACCGAACCTCGACCCCTCGCTCCTGCAGCCGCTCGACGATCTGATCGCTTTCGCCCTTGACCACCCGCGGATCGTTCGCACCCTGAATCACGAACAACGGCGCCCGAACCTGATCGACGTATGTGATCGGCGATCGCTCCATCAGGAAGTCAACCTCCGTCTCGGGATTGCCAACCCACTTGTCCATGAACCGCCGCCAGGTCGGGGGCACCGCCTTGGCAAAGGTGACCAGATTGGACGGTCCGACGATATCGACCGCCGCTGCCCAGTACTCCGGCAGGCGGGTCACGCAGGAGAGCGTCGCGAAGCCACCAAACGAGCCGCCATATACCCCGAGGCGATTGCCGTCGACCCAGTCCAGCGTCTTCAGGTACTCCGCAGCCGCCTTGAAATCGAGCAATTCCGCTCCGCCCCAGTCGTGGTGGATCAGGGTCTGGAACGTTTTGCCGTACCCGGTCGAGCCACGGACATTTGGCGCCATCACCCCGATCCCGCGGGAGAGCAGGTATTGATACAGCGGTGAATAGTTCGGCCGTTCCTGTGCTTCCGGACCGCCATGGATCGAGAGGACGACCGGGAACGGGCCGTCACCCTCCGGGCGATAGAGCCAGGCCGCAATATCGCGTCCGTCGTGAGTCGGAAAGGTGATGAGTTGCGGCGCGACCAGATCGGTCGGCTCGATACCGCCGAGAAAGCTCCAGGTCAGGGTCGTCACCGCGCGCGTCTCAATATCAATGACCACAACTTCGGTTGATTGCCGCGGCTGGGTGAGCAACAGGCCGATTCTGGCGCCGGTTGGCGAGATCGCCATGCTGTTGATCGTCCCGTCGGGAATGGCGGGCAGATCGAGCATCTCGCCGGTCGACAGATCGCGACCATGGAGTCTGGCGTAGCCCTGCTCGTTCACCTGCCAGACCAGGTACCGGCCGTCGCGCGACAGTTCGACATTCTCGATATCCGCTTCCGGAGTCTCGACCCAGTTGCGCGTGCCATCCGTTTTCTGGAAGGCAAGGCCGGAGTATTCCCGTCCCTCGCTGGTGATGAGATAGAAGCCACTGCTGTCTGGCGCCCAGGAGCCCGGAATGAAGACTGCCTCTCCTTCGTGGGCCGTCTGCAGCACCATCTCCTCGTCCTTGACCGAGAGGGTGTACACGTCCATATCGGTATTCGAGCGGAAATCGACCAGGGTCATCGATTCGCCGTCGGGCGACCAGGCGACCGGAATGTAGTAGCCGCCGTAGTCGACGACGCGGCGCGATTCGCCGGTGGCCTGATTGCGAATCAGGATATCGACATCGCTCTCGCTGCGGTCGTTGCCGCCGTAGGCCAGCGATGTGCCATCAGGCGACCAGGCATCAGCCGAGAGTTCGTGGCGGACTCCTTCGGCCGGCGTCAGCAATTCGGGAAGGCCGCCGCGAGCCGGCAAGGTGTAGATCTGTTTGAACTCGTTACCATCGCGATCGGCGGAAAAGGCAATCGTCGTGCCATCCGGCGACCAGGAGATATCGCGCACGGCCTGATCGGCGAACAGGGTCAGCTGGACTGCGTAGCCACCGGCACTCGGCTGCTTCCAGAGGTTGTACTGGCCCGAGGTATTGGTGATGTAGGCGATCTCGCTGCCATCAGGCGAGAAGGCGAGCGCTGGCTGATAGCGGCGGACGGCAATGTACTGCTCAAAGGCATATTTCGGCACGGAGAGATCCTTTCAAACGGCCAACAGAGTCTGCGGTTGGCAACCGGTCAAGTATCGGCGGAATCGATCCGGCGGTGGAAATCCCGTGCGCGCTGGCGGGCCTCCGCGATGCGCTCGGCGGAGTGATCAGGCTCGTCCCGGGTGATCTCGATCCGGTCGACCCATTTGACGCCCATGTTGTAGGAGCGATCGGCAAACCACAGTCGCCACGGTCCGCCTGCCTCGGGCGCTATCGGATCGCCCCGCAGGTCGTCGCAGAGCACGATCCGGTCGGCCGTCGTGATCGGCGCGGCAACGGTGTACGGTCCTGCCCCGATCAGGATCCAGACGGCGTCGGCATTGGGTTGGGCGGGTGCGATCAGATCGGTGAGCAGGACACCAACCCACGGCGGCGGATCATCCGGCCCGCGATAGTCCGCACCGATCGGTACATCGGAGATCGCGGTTCTGGGCAGCCCTCGCGTCTGCTCCGGAGTCAGCGCCAGCGGGATACGGACGCACCCGGAGATGGGCAGGGTGGGATGCGCTGCCTGTTCCTTCGCATGTTTGGGAACGCCGTGGATGCTTCGGCCAGC
This sequence comes from Thermomicrobiales bacterium, assembly GCA_033813515.1. Lineage (GTDB taxonomy): Bacteria > Chloroflexota > Chloroflexia > Thermomicrobiales > UBA6265 > DASQCG01. Next base: position 108 of record JAPXRQ010000360.1, on the reverse strand, counting down.
AAAGCGGGACGAATCAGTCATGCGTCCTATTCAATCACACCGGGGCAACCTCACGGGATGTTGGTCGTCGATTCGCACCCGGCGGCGGTATCGGTGTCGCTATCAAGG
>JAPXRQ010000359.1:0-2645 GCA_033813515.1 Thermomicrobiales bacterium | reverse complement strand
CCTCACTCCCCGCTCCCAACTCCCAACTCCCAACTCCCAACTCCCAACTCCCCAACCGGTTACGCGCGAACGGACCAAAAACTGGGTCCAAACGGGCATGGTTGTACGCAAATCGCGGCACTATGCTAGGGATAGATCGATCGAGCGCCAGCCAGCCATCGACGATCCCGCCGAACATCGTCCAGCCAATTGATGGACGGCGAAGAAACTTCCCTCCAAAGAAGTAGGCCGAACGGGACCAGCCACCCGTTCGGCCGATTTCTTTTCCCGTCCTCTTCTTCACAACACGCTCGCGGTCATGGCGCACGAACTCCCTACCGCACAGTCCGAAACGGATACCAGCGCCTGCGACCACGCTGAACGTAGGGCTGGACCTCTCTGTGTCCTGCCATCGCGCGCCAGCGCGATACCCCACGGTGCCAGCAGCCCGGTCGCGTTTGGCAACCGTATTGGAATTTGCTCTAAAGCGTCCAGATCTGCGGGACCAGCACGATGGCCACAATGGCGTACAGGATGAGCAAGACGAGACCGAGCTTCCAGTAGTCGCCAAACTTGTAGCCACCGGGTTCCATCACCATGAGATTGGCGGGAGTGGCGATCGGGGTCAGGAAGGCGGCATGAAACGCGACGTTCACGCACATCAGAACGGCCAGCGCCGAGATCCCCGCATCCGCCGCGACCGTGACCGCGATCGGCAAGATGATCAAAGCCGTGGCTGTGTTGCTGATCAATTGGCCCAGCACCGCCGAGACTACAAAGAGTCCCAGGAGCAGCAGGTACGGACTGCCATCGCCCACCAGGCCAACGATTTTGTTCGAGATGGTTTCGGCCGCGCCGGAGCGGGTGATCGCCACCGACAACGGTGTCATACCACCAACAATGATGAGCGTTGGCCAATTGATAGCGCGATGCGCCTGTTCTGGCGAGAGCACCCGGGTCAGCACCATGGCGATGGCGGCCACCAGCGTCGCCACCACCGGTGGCACCAGATCGAGAGCCATCAACGCCACCATGCCTGCGAGGATCAGGAGCGCTGGCATCGCTTTCTTCCCAAGCGCGATGGTTTGGCGGCGAATCGCATCGGGCGAATCGACCAGAATCACGTCCGGGTCGCGGGTTTGCTGTTCCAAATCCTTCCAGGCTCCGTAGAGGAGCAGCGAATCTCCCGCTTCGAGCCGGACGTGTTCGCCCGGGGCAAAGGTTTCCGTCGCGCGACGCACCCCGAAGATGACCAACTTGCCACTTTCGGTGATCATGCCGGGATAGACGTCGTCGCCGGCATAGCGTGAGCGTGGCGAAATCAGCACCTCGGCCACCCCGGTATCGCGAGTAACCAGACCACTGGAGAAATCTCCATCGATGTCGGTATCGAGCGACAGATTCTCCTGTTCGGCGAAGGCGCGCAGACTCGCTTCGTCACCGCGCACCAGCAGCTCGGCACCTGGGCGCAACACCGTGTCCATTTCGGCTGGGCTGCCATCGGTGCGCACACCCAGCAGGTGCAGATCGTCTGGAAGCTCGGCATTGATCCGATCGACCGTCATCCCCGTCAGGCTCGATGAATCGCTGACCCAAAAACGACCCAGCCGGTCTTCTGAGAGATAGTGCTGTTGCAACGCACCTGGCAATCCGGAGAGATCTTTGAGCCCGGCCGCCGGTTCGCGATCGGGCAGAAGCTTGTCGCCCAGCAGCAGCACCAGGATGATGGTGCCGATCAGCAGCGGCACACCGACCAATGTGAACGAGAAGAAATTCAGCTCGCCGGCGCCGGATTCGTGCGCGGTTTCCATGGTGAGTACGCTCACCGGTGAGGCGGTCAGGATCAGCAACGCGCCCGCATGGGCCGCGAAGGCCAGCGGCATCAACACCTTCGACGGCCGGATGGAGAATTGCACCGCCAGCGCCACCACCATCGGCACCAGGGCCGCTACCGACCCATTGGAGGTGATCATGGCGGTCAAGAGCGCGACCACCACCATCAGCATGATCAGCAAGCGGGTTTTGCTCCCGCGCGATTTGCTCGCCAGGAGCTGACCGGCCCAGGTGGTGACACCGGCGTTGTTCAACCCTTCCGCCACCACAAACAGCGCCGCGATCAGGACCACGGTGGGACTGCCAAACCCGGCCACTGCCTCCTCGACGGAGATCACGCCGGTCGCCCAGAGTGCCAGCGCGACGCCCAGCGCCACCGCGCCAACCGAGAATTTATTCCAAACGAAGAGAACGATGGCGGCCGCCAGAATCAGCAGAGTGATGGTTTGATCACTCATGCGTGCAGCGTCCCCATCTCGTCCGTTCCAGCGATAAGGTCAGGCTGGCCGTCGCCGGGCAGACTGGGCACCGAGGGCGTCACCTTGTGGTAGGGATTCTTTCGTTCTTCGATGTAATAGAGAGTCAAGCCAATGGTGGCGAATGGCACCGCAACCGCATAGATCAGGCTGCTGACGAGGTTGGCCACGGTCGGTGTCAAATGCAGCCAGACCATGAGCAGGAACCCGATGATCGGGCCGGGCACGATAGCAATTGCCTGGAAGACGATGGTATTCAGCAAGGTCGGCACCCAGCGATGGCGCACAACCTCCCGGCTGCAATCGAGCGCTTCTCTCCAGGTCCGGGCGCCGCTCACGAACACGCCCTGCGTATAG
>JAPXRQ010000358.1:0-2646 GCA_033813515.1 Thermomicrobiales bacterium | reverse complement strand
CGACTGCTCTATCCCGATTCGAAGTCCAGTGTTGCCAATGCCATCAACGATGCCGGACGCATTGTTGGCGCCGTCGAGCTTTCCGCCAGCTGGTGGGATAACGAAGGCGAGGGCGGTGGCTTTGGGCTGGGAATGGACGCCAGCACTGCCTACGCGGTCAACAGGAACAATGTCATCGTGGGCTCGTCCGATTCCGGAGCGAACAAATCAGTCGCGATCTCGTTCGATGGTGATCGGGCGACCGAACTACCGTCGCTCGGTGGACCATCGAGTCGCGCGCTCGCGGTCAACAACGATGGGATTGTCGCGGGGTATTCGACCGAGGATGACACGGGCGAGCACTTGCGCGCCGTCATCTGGGTGGGTGGCGAGATCCAAAGCATTGGCACCCTCGGTGGCGATGGCAGTCAGGCATTTGCAATCAATGGCGCCGGTCACGTTACCGGCTGCGCCATTCCCGACGACACCTTCGGTTCGGTGGACACCGCTTTCATCTACCGGGATGCGGAAATGGTCGCATTGACCCGCCTGAGCAAGACCAAGCTGACCGGACGGAAGAAGTCGGTCGCGCTGGAGCGATGCGTGGGGTACGCGATCAATGATGATGATGTGGTCGTTGGCGCTTCCATGAGCGTTTCCGAGAACAATCCGATCTCGGTTGCCTGCCGCTGGATCGGGGACGAGGTGGTGGATCTGAACACGCTCATTGGCGATGTTGCCGAGGACATCATTCTGGCAAGCGCCGATGGCATCAATGCGGATGGCGAAATCGTGGCGACGGGACACAGGGTTGGAGACGATGTGACCAACACCCTCGTCTACCGATTGGTGCCGCGTTAGCAGACTACTGCTTGATCACGTCCTTGATGCTGGTGGCGAACCAGCCGGCAACACGCGAGCGGGTCTCTTTGCCACTGTACGGGGCGAAGGCGATGCCAAGCAGCATGCCGTAGACGAAGAACTTCATTTTGCCGCGGGTTCGGCCAATCATTGCGCTGCTCCACTCGCCGACTGCATCGACGCATCGTCCAACACGACGTCATCGCTGCGAGTGTACGAGGGGGCGGTTTTGGTCGACTGCGTCTGGAGCACAATGTCCGACGGCTTGTTCTCAAACGGGGTCATATCGAGCAGGCGGAACATGACCGCTTCGAGCGATTGCTGCAGCTCATCGCGAACAGAGCGTTCGTTGGCGCCAGACGCGCGAAGTACGGCTCCAACTCCAACAGCGGCACCCACGCCAGCACCGACCAGGAAGACCATGCGCGATTTCATTCCCATTCTGCAGCCCCTTTTAGACGAATTCGGTACGGTGCCTCGTCGCCCAATCATATTAACCCGCCACGAACCCTCCGGACCATCTCTGACAAAGCGGCACAGAACGGCTGCTTGCGGGTACCATTGCGGATAACGCTTGGGGAAGTGGATTGTGCCCGTCAATCACGAGTCGGCTTTCCTGTGCGCTCTTTGCCGATTTGACTGAGTGACTGACCTTCCCGCATGGCACAGGCGCCCGTCCAAAGCGAATTTCTGGATCTCGCCGAGGTCGCCGTCCCGCCAAGGTTGACGCGCCTCGAACTGATCGGCTTCAAAAGTTTCGCCAGCAGGACTGTTTTTCAGTTCGAACGCGGCATCACCGCGATCATCGGTCCGAATGGCAGCGGCAAGTCAAATATCGCCGATGCCGTCCGCTGGGCCCTCGGCGAGACCTCCTACAGCAACCTCCGTGGCAAAAAAACCGAAGACGTCATCTTCGCAGGCGGCCAGGGGCGGGCGCCGGCCGGTATGGCCGAAGTCACACTGACCTTCGACAACGAGACTGGTTGGTTACCGATCGAGTTTCGGGAAGTGACCGTCACCCGCCGCGCATTTCGCAGTGGTGAGACGGCCTATCTGATCAACGGTCGCAAAGTCAGGTTGAAAGACGTCCACCAGCTGACTGCCTCGCTTGGGCACAGCTACACCGTGGTCGGACAGGGGCTGGTTGACTCGGCATTGAGCCAGCGGGCCGAAGATCGGCGTGGTCTGTTTGAACACGCGGCCGATCTGGCCGGTTTGCGCCTGAAGGCGGTCGAGTCCGAGCGTAATCTGGCCGAAGCCGAAGGAAACATCGCCCGCCTGACCGACATCCTGAGCGAAGTCGAGCCTCGGTTGCGTTCGCTGGAACGAGCCGCGCGGCAGGCCAACGAATACCGCGATGTCCGTGATCGATTGCGGACCCTGCAGCGCGCCCATTTTCGGCGCTTGCTCCTTGATGTCTCCGAGCGTTTGAGTGCGATCGAATCGACAGCCGCCTCGGGCCGGGAAATGGCCGAAACGCTGCAGGTCCGGCATGACGAGTTGACATCCGAGCTTGCCCGTATTCGCGCGCATCGGGAGACGAGCGCGGATTTGCTTGACCGGCACAAGGTTGGCCTGGCCGAGAGCACCGAGCAGCATCGACGAGTGGTCCACCAGCGCGAGCTTTCCGCTGAGCGACTAACGGCACTCCATCGGCGCCGGGACGATCTCGACGAAACACAGCGTGGGCTCGAGCAGCAGATCGTAACGGTCGACTCCGAACTGGCGGCGGTCCGAACACATCTCGAGACGGTCGACTCCGATCTGGCAGGTGCCCGCGTGCGGTTGCAGGAAGTCGAAGCGATC
>JAPXRQ010000357.1:0-2648 GCA_033813515.1 Thermomicrobiales bacterium | reverse complement strand
AGAGGTACGGGAATGCGATTCTCGACTGCTGCACCGCTTGGGCAGGGAGGTGCCGCGTGACCGTTTCAGAGATCAGCCCGACCGACGTTACGAACCAATCCACTCGACCGGCGCTGCTGGATGTGCAGGGGCTGACGGTCCACTACCACACCTCGCGGGGGGCTGTGCAGGCGGTAAATGATGTGACCTTCCAGATCCGGGCCGGCGAGCGCCTCGGCCTGGTGGGTGAATCCGGCTCAGGCAAATCGACTATCGCGCTGGCGCTCCTCCAGTTGATTCGTCCGCCGGGCAAGATCGAACGTGGCTCCGTCCGGATTGCCGACCAGGAATTGATTGGCAAGACGCCGGAAGCGATGCGCAAGGTACGGCTGGCCGAAATCGCTCTGGTGGCGCAAGGAGCCATGAACTCGCTCAATCCGGTCGTGCGGGTCAAGGAACAGATCCGCGATCGATTGCGCGATCACGATGCCGATCTTTCGGGCAAGGCACTGGATACGCGGATCGCCGACCTGCTTCACAGCGTTGGCTTGCGTCGCAATGTTGCCGATATGTATCCGCACGAACTCAGTGGCGGCATGAAGCAACGCGTCTGCATTGCCATCGCCATCAGTCTGCGGCCGAAACTGATCATCGCGGACGAACCGACCAGCGCCCTCGACGTGGTTGTTCAGCGCCAGGTGATGGATACCCTGCTCCGGGTCCAGGAGGAGATGGGCGCGTCCATTCTCCTCATCGGACACGACATGGGCCTGATGGCGCAAGTGGTCGATCGGGTCGGCATCATGTACGCCGGCCAGTTCGCCGAGGTCTCCGATGTCCGTAGCCTGTTTCGGGACCCGCTGCATCCCTACAGTCAGCTTCTGATCGCCAGTTTGCCGACGCTGGAGGAGAAGGGGGCGTTCCACGGGATTCCGGGATTGCCACCATCGCTTCTCAACCGTCCGGTGGGATGTGCATTTCGGGCTCGCTGCCCACGCGCGCTTCCAGTGTGCGCCACGGTCGATCCGCCGCTCCGCCTGTTGCGGCCGGGACGCGAGGTGGCCTGCCATCTCTACGATGAGGAGGCCGGCCAATGACCGCCTTGCTGGAGATACGCAACGCATCCAAGGTGTTCGGGTCTGGTCGGATATTCAATCGCCACGAGGGAACGACCGCGCTCCGCGATTTCAGTCTGACCATCGCCGCCGATCCGCCGTCGATCACATCGGTTGTTGGCGAATCGGGATCCGGCAAAACGACCCTCGCTCGCCTCCTGCTTGGGGTAAGTTCGCCGACCGAGGGAGAGGTGCTGTACAAGGGGCAGCCGATCTCGGGGCTGGGGCAGCGCGAACGGATGCAATTCCTGCGCGATGTGCAGGTGATCTTTCAGGATCCCTACGAGGTCTTTAACCCCTTCTACAAGGTCGATCACGTTCTGCAGGTGCCGATCACCAAGTTCAAACTGGCCAACTCGGGCGCGGAAGCGAAGCAGATGATGCGCGATGCCCTGAGTGCGGTCGGCTTGCGACCGGACGAGACCCTGGGCCGCCATCCGCATCAACTGAGCGGTGGCCAGCGACAGCGGATCATGGTCGCCCGGGCGCTGCTGATCAAACCTCGGTTGATCATTGCCGATGAGCCGGTCTCAATGGTTGATGCATCGCTGCGGGCGACGATTCTGGAGAGCCTGCGGCAGCTGTACGAGCAATTCGGCATTTCACTGCTCTACATCACGCACGATCTGACGACCGCCTATCAGATCAGCCAGAACATCATCGTCATGTACCGGGGCGAGGTCGCCGAAGTTGGATCAGTGGATCGGGTGGTCAAGGAACCAGCACACCCGTACACCCAATTGCTGGTGAACTCCATTCCGGTTGCGGATCCCGATCACTCCTGGAGCAGTTCCGGGATTGTGGGCGAGGCGCAGTTAGCCACGGCAGCCCTGACCGGGTGCCGCTTTGCCGATCGCTGTCCGCATGTGATGGACAAGTGTCACCAGGCCATTCCGCCGTTGTTCCGGTTGGATGCCAATCGGGCGGCCTCGTGCTTCCTGTACGACGATCGACCGGTGCTGACCGGTGGAATCGACCAGATGATGGTGGGCGAAGCGACAGTGGGTACCAGGGGTTAGGGACTATGTACCGGGGGCCAGGGACTGATGTGCGCTGGTCCCGCCTGGCGCCTCCGGTGATGATGCTTCCGGTTGATCGGGGGAAGGCTATGAAAACCGGGAGCGATGTGCGGCCCATCCCGCCAGGTCATCGCCGGATGAGCGATATTTGCCGACCAGGAGGTCGCGCGCGTTGATCTTCGGGATCGCCCGGCTGGATGATGCGGGCCAGGCCGGAGTGCGCCTGGTCACCGAGTTCGACCGAGACGTTGCCACTCGCCGCGATATTGCGGACCCAATCCGATCAATCGCGCCCACCGGAGAGGAGGTAGATCACTCCGTTGTCCGCCGCGAACCAGTTCTCAAAGCAGTGCGCTTGCCCGGTGTTATTACCGGAAGTGGTCAGGCAAGCAAGTGGTCTGACCGTCCACGTGTCTGGCGACGACTGGTTGCAGGTGGGAGCGTCTGTCATCGTATCTGTGCATTCCTGAAGGCATTCGCATGGTCGACGGGGAGACAATTGGCTGGAGCCCGTCAGTCTCTATTGGGTTCTATG
>JAPXRQ010000356.1:0-2649 GCA_033813515.1 Thermomicrobiales bacterium | reverse complement strand
TCGCATGCTCACCGGCCGCACCCGACCCACCGCCGGTTCGGCCACTGTCGCCGGTTTCGACGTCGTCACCCAACTCGCCGAGGTTCGCCCCCGTATCAATCTCGTGTTCGAGGACGCCAATCTCTATGAACGGCTCTCCGGCCTCGAAAACCTGACGCTCTTCGCGCACCTCTACGATGTCCCGGTGCAGCGCGCCCATGAACTGCTCGCCATGGTCGATCTTACCGAAGCCGCCGGGCGCAAGGTCAAGAAATACTCGACCGGAATGAAGCAACGGCTCCTCATCGCCCGTGCCCTGATCAACCAGCCGCAGGTGCTCTTCCTCGATGAGCCAACGCGCGGTCTCGATCCATCCTCCTCCCGCGATCTGCGCGATCTGATTCGCCGACTCGCCGGCGAAGGAACGACGATCTGTCTGACCACGCACTACATGAACGAGGCCGATGAGCTCTGCGACCACGTTGCCTTTCTCAAGTCCGGCCAGATCGTCGCCTACGACACACCGCGCGAGCTGAAACTGCGCTTCGGACGGCCCACAGCCAGAGTGCTGCTCGAGAATCGCGAGGAAGTCGAGATCAACCTGTCGTCCGCCGAAGATGCTGCCCGCCTCGATCAGTGGATGCGTGATGGCCTGGTCCGCACGATTCACTCGCAGGAAGGCACCCTCGAAGACGTCTTCATCAACATCGCTGGCGCCGCGTCATGAAGGCCATCCATCGAATCCTCTTCCTCGCCTGGAAAGACATCAACGACGCCATCCGTGACGCCCGGGTGCTGGTCGCTCTCATCGTCCCGATCGGTATCGGACTCTTCTACAGCTTTGCCTTCGATGACACCGGCACGACCACGGTCCATGTCAATCTCGCCATTACCTCGCCCGATCGCACGGAGCTCGTCAATCAGATCGAGGCCGTCCTGCCCGATAACGTCCGCATCGCCATCCATCCATACCAGGATCAGGCCGCGGTTGAGCATGCCATCGCCAGCGACGAGGACGATATTGGCATCGTCGTCCCGGCGGGCTTTGATGCAGCCCTAGCGGCCGGTCAACAACCCACCCTGACGGTTGTCTCCGCCCCCCAACCATCCCTTGGCGCCACCTACATCGCGACAGCCATAGATCCTGCTGTGCGCGCGCTTGCGGGACAGGATTTCCCCGCACAGATCGCGGTCGTCATCCCGCCCGACGCCCCATCCTCCAACATCACCGATACGGTCGGGCTACGAACCTGGTCCATCCTGCTCGCGATCGTCATGTCGTGCTGCCTGGTTGCGATTCTCGCCATCCCGATCGTGCTGGTCGAAGAGGTCGAAAAGAAAACTATCGACGCCCTCATCCTGGCCATGCGGTACTGGGAAATCGTCGCCGCCAAGACCCTCCTCGGCCTCAGTTACACCACCATCATGACCGTTCTGCTCGTTGCAATTACACGGCTCGATGTGCTGCGCTGGGGGTTGTTCGCGCTGGCGGTTCTGCTGACGTCAATCGCCTTGCTGGGACTTGGTCTGTTGCTGGCCGGCCTGTTCCGCAGCGCCAATCAGCTCAATACCTGGAGCGGTTTGACACTCACGCCCATCCTCGCGCCCGCCCTCATCATCGGCCCTCCCGTCCCGGATCTGGTCCTGACCATCGCCAGGCTTTTTCCAACCGGCGCAGGCATGGCCCTCATGGTGGATTCGGTCTCCGATCCTGCCGTGTTCGACGAGACCCCGAGGCTTGTACTCACCCTCATCGTCTGGGCCCTGGTCGCTTTTGCCCTGCTCATTGTGCGCCTGCGTCGTTCCCAGGCCTGATGTTTTCCGCCTGATAACCATTTGCGGGAAGACATGCGACATAATTGGGTCCCAATGACATTCGATTCCGAAGGGGGCCACAACCGTCCATATGCACATTGAACGCTCGAACGAATTTGCCAGCGGATCAACGATGATCGGACCCGGCAAACGCGAGGTCGATCTCTACGTCCGCACGTACACGACCCTGCTCCAGAGTTCCGGCGTTATTGGCATTTCCAGTTTCGAACCGGCCCACATTACGGCCGCCGCGTCACTCCATGCAGGAGTCACGGAACGCGAGCCCGATCTCAACGCTTTCCTCTATTCGGTCCAGCGCTTACCGGCCTCGATCGTTGATGTCCGCCTGATCGTTCTTGGTCAGCAGCGCGGCGCCTTCCTGCGCGCCGGCTACGTCAATATGGATGAGTGGCAGATCGAGTCCGCACCCGGCCGCCGCCGCCGCTGGCTGTTCGATGGATCCGAAACGCTCGCCGCCTATATCGCCTCGACCTCCGATCTCGACGACCTCATTCCCACGATCGTCGCCTACCAGATCGAGTGGAACAAAATGCACCGGATCATCGATGAAGATGAACGGCTGCAGGAACTGATCGCGCTAACCAAAACCGACGGCGCCGTTCTGACCAGTCAGCAAATCGCCGAAGTGGGTGAGCGACTTCTGCTTTCCACCCAGGACTGGAACAGGCTCAAGGGGATCTGGGGGGCACGCCTCTGGCCAAACCTCCGCCTCATCGCCGCCGACAAGAAGAAGTACGAGCTCCGGATGCTCGGCGGCAGCTATGTCGGGTACACCCGCGCCACACGACAGTGGTATGCGCCGGTTGCCCGTCTGCTTAACGACCTCGAGCTGGA
>JAPXRQ010000355.1:0-2652 GCA_033813515.1 Thermomicrobiales bacterium | reverse complement strand
GGCAGGCCGGCGACCGCATCGTCAAGATCAACGGCTCCTCCGTCGAAACAACCACCGAAGTCTCCAACCTCACCCGCGAGTACGGCGACCGCCAGATGACGGTCACGATCGAGCGCCGGGGAGAGCTGATCGACACGGTTGTTGTCCCCCGCAAGAACCCGCCCGAAGGCGAGGGCCGCGTTGGCGTCGGCCTGGTTCAGGAAAACGTCGGAATCATCCAGGTTGACCAGGTTGCCGCCGGCTCGACCGCTGAACAGGCCGGAATTCAGGTCGGCGATCAAATCGTGTCGGTCAACGACCGTCCAATCGAGGACTTCTTCAGCCTCCAGACCGAACTCACACGATTCAACGGATCCGATGTCCCGGTCATCGTGCGCCGTGGAGATGCACTGCTCTCCACCACGCTTTCCGTTCCGGCCGTCGGTCAAAACGAAGATGTGATCATGGCCGTCGGAATGCCGACCATGCGCCAGATCCCCGTCTTCGAGAAGATCCCCTGGACGCAAATCATTCCCCGCGGCTTTGAAGAATCCTTCAATGCCACCAAGTCCATGTTGCAGCAGATCCGAACCATGCTGACTGACCGCGAGGCGCTGAGTCAGGTTGCCGGCCCGATTGGGATGGGACAGATCACCAGCGAACTGGTTCGGGAAAGCCCGTTGCCGACCTGGTACGTGCTCGCCCAGCTCAGCATCCTGCTCTCGCTCAACCTGGCGGTGCTCAACCTGCTCCCGCTGCCCGCACTGGATGGTGGGCGCCTCTTCTTCGTTCTGATCGAATTCGTGCGCGGTGGTCGCAAGATCTCACCGCAAAAAGAAGGCATGGTCCATTTCGCGGGCCTTGTCATCCTGATTGGTCTCATGTTCTTTATCGCCTTCCGGGATGTTGACCGCATCATCGGTGGCCATTCGCTGCTTCCCTAACCAGCAACGCAGCGCAGGAGTTCCCACACCATGTTGATCGCGCCACGTCGGAAGACACGCGTCCTGCATGTAGGCAATGTTTCCCTCGGCGGCGAGAACCCGATCCGCGTGCAGTCGATGACCACCGCCGATACCCGTGATCCGAAGGCGACCCTCGCCCAGATCAGCAAACTGGCCGCGGCTGGCTGCGAGATCGTGCGTGTCGCCGTGCCTGATCGGGTAGCGGCCGAAGCAATCAAGGACATCGCACCGGTCTCGCCGATCCCGGTCATCGCCGACATCCACTTCGAGCACTCGCTCGCCCTCACCGCCATGAAGAACGGCATCCAGGGCCTTCGCCTCAACCCCGGCAACATTCGCAAGCTCGAGGGTGTACGTGAAGTCGTCAAGATGGCCAAGGAGCGGCAGATTCCGATCCGGATCGGCGTGAACTACGGCTCGGTTCCGCCATTTACCGACGAGTTCGTCGACGAGATGAATGCGCAGAATGCGACCCAGGTCGAGATGCGCGCCGAGTGGATGGTGCGCACCGGCCTGACCCACATCCGCATCCTCGAGGATCACGACTTCGGCGATATCAAGGTCTCCCTCAAGGCGTTCGAGGTCCCCGTCCTGTTCGAGGCATACCGTCGCTTCGCCCTGCTACCGAACGATTACCCGCTGCACCTCGGCGTGACGGAAGCCGGCACACCCAAGGTCGGTTCTATCCGCTCGGCCGTTGGTTTGGGCACGCTGCTGGCGCTGGGCATCGGCGACACCATCCGCGTCTCGCTGACGACGGATCCGGTCGAGGAAGTCTTTGTCGGATACGAGATCCTGAAGACCCTCGAACTCCGTCAGAAGGGCGCGACCATGATTGCCTGCCCAACTTGTGGCCGGGCCGAGGTCGATCTCTTCACCCTGGCTGACAAGGTCGAAGAGTTCCTCAAGGAAATCGACGAACCCATTCGCGTTGCCGTCATGGGCTGCGTGGTCAACGGGCCGGGCGAGGCGCGCGATGCCGATGTCGGACTGGCCGCCGGACGCAAGATGGGCGTGATCTTCCGCAAGGGCAAGATCCTGAAGCGGGTGACCGAGGCCGAAATGCTCGATGAACTCAAGGCGGAAATCTTGCGGGCGGCGGAGGATAAGCGAAACGGTGTCGCAGAAGACGAGCACAACAACGCCCACGTCTACAAGCCAACCCTGACCCTGACCGCCGTCTAGGTCGCCACTAAAAGACAGGTCTAGTCGGGCAGCCGGATCACCGGGTCGCCGTCGTCGTCCCATCCCGGTCCGTCCTCGGCCAGCACCACCAGCCCATCCCGCTGCAATCCACCAATCAGGCCGCGCAACCACTCGCCGTCCGATGGCGCGTAGTCGTCCTTGATGACCGGTCCGATCGCTGAAACCGGCAACGCCTCGCCCGATCGCAACGCATTGATCAATCGCCCGCGGTACTGCCGGTTCGAACCCTCGAAGGTGCCCTCGTTCTTCAGCCTGGTTCCGACTGGAATCGCGGCAACGTCGCTCTGAATGTATGGATACGCGGCACACACATCCTGCAGCGGACACACCACACAGGCTGGTCGTCGCCGCGTGCACTGGATCGCACCAAACTCAATCAGCGCCTGGTTCCACACCCAGCCATGTCCTTCCGGCAGCAACTCGGCCGCCGCCGCAACAATCTCTTTCTCGGAGGCGGTGGGAGTCGGCAAATCACTGCCAAACACAAGCCGGTGCACCACAC
>JAPXRQ010000354.1:0-2654 GCA_033813515.1 Thermomicrobiales bacterium | reverse complement strand
TGCCTCACGATTCCGCACAACGTTGTCGTAGAACGCAACAACATCTTCTCGAGTGATGGCCGCCAGACCTGCCTCGTCGCCAACAGCGCGGTGTCGAAGAACATGGCCCTCGGGATAGAACTGATCCCGCAGTAGCTGCTCGGCTACCTGATCGGTCCGATCCTGCATGGCCTTGATCGCCGCACCAGCTTCCCGCCGGGCCAGTTCCAATTGCCCTGCATCAAAGTGCGGCGACGACCAGGCGGTTGTCAGCAAATCCAGCGCCGGAACGAGATCGTCCGTCAGGCAGGTAATGCTGAACTCGGTGTGCTCCCGCCCGACCGCGACGCCGATGGACGCACCGAGATCGTCGCAGGCATCCTCAAACGCCGCCCGATCGCGAACGCCACTTCCCCGCATGGTCAGGACACCGGCCAGATTGGCCAGGCCATGCTTGTCCGCCGGATCATCGGCCGAACCAGCCTCAATCCGCACCCTGGCCGTAACGACTGCATCACCTGGCTGCGCCTGACCCAGTACCACCAGTCCCGGCTCCGCCTCAATCCGCTCGAAAGGACGAAGGCGGGGAGCACCGACACCACCGAGCCCGAATCGTGCCGCTGCGAACGGTTCGAATTCATCCTCGTCTCCGGCAGTTGGAGCGGTCGGATACAGCATTCCCGTCGTGCGATTACTGTCGATCAGGTACGTCTGCGCGACCCGCTGCACGTCTTCCGGGGTTACCGCAGCCAACTCCTCCGGCCAGGCGAAGAATCGGGCCGGATCGCCGTACATGGCGGCTTCACCAATCCCGTTTGCCATCGCACTCACCGATTCGGTGCCGAGATGGAACGCGGCGGTCAACAGTTTCTTCGTTCTTGCGACTTCATCTGCCGTTACACCGTTCGTCTTGATGTCTTCGAATTGCTCGAGCAGTGCGGCCTCGAGTTCCACCGGGTCCCCATCCGGCAGTCCGGTTGCTCCGGCCAGGAAGACAAATGGATCAAAGCCACGCATGTACGAGCCGTATGCCCCGCGCGCCTTGCCCGTCGCGACCAGGTTGCGTGGCAAACGAGCCGATCGACCCATGCGCCCGCCGGCTCCTGTCAGAATGCCGCTCAGCAGCTCAAACGCCATTTCATCGTCGCTCCCGGCCCCGGGCACGTGCCAGGCCAGAAGGACCTCGGGAGCAGGTGCCGGATGCCGCAGAATCGTCCGCCGCTCCGCCGCCTGTCGCGGTTCGTCCACGGTCGTCCGTCCAATAACGGGAGCCGCGGGAATAGCACCAAACGCGCGCTCGATCTCGGTCATGATCGAATCAGCATCGAACGCACCCGCAACCACAACGACTGCATTATTCGGCGCGTAATACATCTGGTAGTGGCCAAACAGGTCGTCGCGAGACATCCGCTTGAGATCGTGCTCGGTCCCGATCACAAAGTGACCGTAACTGTGCTCCCGGAACGCAAGACCAATCGTTTCGTCCCAAAGGAGGTAGGACGGATTGTTCAGCGCGCCCTGCCGCTCGGAAAGGATCACGGTTCGCTCGGATTCGGTTTGCTCCCGATCCATGAGCAAGCCGGTCATCCGGTCCGCCTCAATCGCAATCGCCATCACTATCCGGTCGGCAGGCATCGTCTCGTGATAGGCGGTGAAGTCGTACGAGGTGAACGCATTCAACTCGCCGCCATTCTGATTGACCTGCAACATGACCTCGCCTGGACCAACCTTTGCGGTCCCCTTGAACATCATGTGCTCAACCCAGTGGCTCGCTCCGGTCATCCCGGGCAACTCATCGCGAGAGCCAACCCGGTACCAAACCTGGAATGTCGCAACTGGTGCATCAAACGTCGGGTACAGCAGAACTTCGAGTCCGTTCGCGAGTGTGCGCCGGACCAACTTCGAAACATCGGGCATGGAGGAAATCCAGATCTTGCTAAAGGCGAGTGATTCCAGCGAAAACGCCAGAATCGGAATTGACTCTCGTACAATAACCTCGGCAATTCATTTCGTGCGTTCTCAACGGCAACGCCGGGGGGTCAAGTGGTCCAGTTCAATCCAGATCATGCGTATGATCACGATATCGTTCGTCGCGCCGTCTACTTCCTGCAGACGCGCAGCCCCGAGCTTTTCCCGTTCACAGCCAACTTCGACGACGAGCAAATGGCCGCCTTCGTCAAAGACCTTCGCATCGCCATTGCCGATCTCACCGATAGTGGCAGCGCCCGCAAAACATCGGCATCGGGATTCATCATGAGCGACAAGCGCCTGCACGAAGTCATCGAGGAATGGGCCTCCGCCGATGGCAACTGGCCCGCTGGCACCAACCCCACCAACGCCTACACCAACCTCACCTCAACCCGCCCCACCGAATAGCAACGGGGTCCACCTGCCCCAGGATCGCCCAAACCCCTCCGGGGGGCGTTCGCAGTCCGGGCAACAAGTTCGCACAAGCCGCTGACCCACCGCAGCAAACGTGCGAAGCGCCCGGTGCATCTCCTTGTTCCTCTGTTCTTCGTTCTCTGTTCTCTGTTCTAGAACCGATCGATTCCGAAGATCCCCAGCGTCTCCCGCTCGCCGAACGCCAACTGCACCAGCAATTCACCCACGGCCGGCGTGAACTTGAACCCGTGGCCCGAAAAGCCCGCCCCAATCACCACGCGATCGTTCTGGGG
>JAPXRQ010000353.1:0-2664 GCA_033813515.1 Thermomicrobiales bacterium | reverse complement strand
CGAACTCGAATCATTGATCACCCCGCGCACCAAACTGCTGATCATCAATAGTCCGGGCAACCCGACCAGCGGCGTCCTCAGTCTTGCCGATCTCGGTCGGATCGCCGAGATTGCGGTCAAGAACGAGCTGATTGTGCTCTCGGATGAGATCTACAGCGAGATCATTTATGAGGGCGAACATGGATCGATCGCCACCTTCCCAGGCATGGCCGAGCGGACCATCATTCTGGACGGCTTTTCCAAGACCTACGCCATGACCGGATGGCGGCTCGGTTACGGAGCGATGCCGCTGGAACTGGTGGCCCCAATCAACAAATTGATGGTCAACAGCGTCTCCTGCACCTCAGTGGCCGTGCAGCGCGCGGGACTTGAAGCGATCACCGGTCCGCAGGACGAGGTTCGAGAGATGGTCGCCGCCTTTGAGAAGCGCCGTGATCTGATGGTGGACGGCCTCAATGCAATTCCCGGCATCACGTGCCTGAAGCCGAAGGGAGCGTTTTACGTATTCCCCAACATCACTGGCACGGGCAAAACCAGCCGGGAGTTTGCCGATCTGCTGCTGAACGAGTTCGGCGTAGCGGCCTTGTCGGGCACAGCGTTCGGCTCCTATGGCGAAGGGTATCTGCGCCTGAGTTACGCCAACAGCGAGGCGAATCTGCAGAAAGCACTCGACCGCATCCGCCAGGCCGCCGAAGCCGCCCGCGCCTAGGCCTGGATTGACACCATCCGTAAAGTAGGGCTAACAATCGATCGATGGATCGATCGATACAGCGGTTTCACTGGAGTACGGTTGCGATGGATATCTCGAAGCTGCCGCATCTAACTGCCACGCAGGCAAAAACCAACCTTGGGTCTCTCATTGACTCCGTGAACGCGGGTGAGGGCCCGTATGTCATCGATCGCTACGGCAAACCCGTCGCAATCCTGATGGATATGGAAACGTTCCGAGTTTACGAGGCGAGGAGGCAATTGTTGAAGTTGCAAGCTGAGCTGCAGCGTGAGCGGGAACGCCGATTGGAACAAGGACAGCCTTGAAAACCCTGGTAGTCACCGATGTGAGAATTCGTTTTGGCGAGACACTGGACCAGGTTCTGACGACAGATCAGCCGATCGTGATCGAAGTTGACGGACAAAAAACGGCCGTCCTCGCGCCCGTTCAAAACTCTCCAGATTTGAGCGCAGATGAGTTTGCCGACATGCTGTGGGCAACTCAGGCTCAGATCCTCAGTGAGTTCGAAGACCAGAATGGCGGTCCGATTACGATCGGCGATGTGGACGAGATGATTGACGCCGGGCATCCCTAGGTGAGCGAATCGCCTGTGGTTGTGGATTCGAACATCGTCGTTTATTCGCTCCTGAAGAAGCAACCCAATCCGTTCCTCTCGTTAATCGACTCCTGGATCAGGGCGTCGGTCGAGATTGTCGCGCCGTCGCTGCTTCGATTTGAAGTTGCCAGCGTGATCTGGGCCAATGAAAAGAATGGAGCAATTCCATCTGGTGGCTCAGAAAGACTTCTTCAGTTTCTAAATCAGTACCCAATTCAATACAGCGATGCTGCAGCAGACCAGACCAGGGCGATTGAGTTTGCGAGGCAGTTCTCACTCGGCAAGGCATATGATACGCACTTCCTCGCGGTCGCCGAACGTCTCGATGCGCATTTCTGGACAGCAGACAAGCGGCTTTTCAACGCGGTCCACCACCATCTCAATTGGGTGCATCTGGTGGATTCGGAATCTGAGCGCGAGGCGTTTCAATGACACAGCGAGCTGAGGCCGGCTTTGCTGCCGCGCGGGCGGATTACTTCGGTCATTGGAACATCTCCAAGCCTGGACTCCAGGAGTTGCTTAAGCGTCTCGAGCCGCATCGAGGCCAGGCGCAGTACTGCCGCGGTTATCTGAAGTTATTCCGTGACGATGGTCGACTGAGCCTGGCTGAGGTCCACCGGGTTCTCCGCGAGCTTGCCAACGATAGCTGGCTCATCGATCAGTACCCGAGATCCTGGGACCGCCGCGACTGACTAACAACGATAAGGGCCGATGGAATACCAATCGGCCCTCCGTTCTCGGTTCTATCCACTCTGTCCTAGTCAGCCGCGCCGGCGGTGGCTTCTGCAGCCTCCTGCAGGCGTTGGAGCTCAAGCTTCGCGACCGGGATCACCTTACAGGTAGCGGCAACGGTGCCTGACCAGTCCGCCAGCAATGCCTTGGCGTGAGCCGAGTGGGTGAGTTTGACATGCCGCTCGATCAGATCGCGCATGATCCCCATCTCAGGATCATCTGCCATGGCGCGCTCTACCACGACATCGGCATTGGTCCGTCGCTCAAGTGCTGCGTCTGGATCGTAGACAAAAGCGAGGCCGTTGGTCATACCGGCGCCAAAGTTGCGACCGGTCGGACCCAGCACGACGACCGTGCCACCTGTCATGTATTCGCAGCCATGATCCCCGACACCCTCGACGACGGCAGTAGCGCCGCTGTTCCGGACCGCGAACCGCTCGCCGGCCTTTCCAGCCGCGAACAGGGCGCCGCCGGTCGCGCCATACAGGCACGTGTTGCCGGCGATAACCTGCGGCGTACCGAACGGAGCAGTGCGGGGCGGCATGATCACGATTTCACCGCCAGCCATGCCCTTGCCCACGTAGTCGTTGGCCTCACCCTCGAGCAC
>JAPXRQ010000352.1:0-2667 GCA_033813515.1 Thermomicrobiales bacterium | reverse complement strand
GATCGCTGCATTCGACCGCGTCTTCGCCACCGCCGCACTCTACTTGCACCTTCGAGGGAACTTCACCGAAGCGCTGACCTGGGCAGAACGCGCCCTCGCAGCCAACGAAGCCAACCAGTACGGCCACTCGCCATCAAGATTGTTGCGCATCATCGGGTTCGTCTTGATTTTCACCGGCAACCATGAGAAGGCCCGGCCGCTGCTCGAAGAGGCGATCGCCAGCGCGGACGCAGACGGAGACGCCTTTGGTGCGGCACAAGCCCGGCACGTGCTCAGTCTTGCGGAGGACGATCTCGGTCACTTCGACGAGGCAATCGCACTGAACAAAGCGGCGATTGCAGGCTACCACGACACCCACAATCAAACGTGGACTGCTTACGCCCTGAATTCCCTGGGACACGCGGAATTCGAAAAAGGAGATGTCGATCAGTCGGTGCCCCACTTCGAGGAAGCGCTCTCCATTTTCTATGAGACCGGCAACACCATGGGCATCGGCGCAGCACTGGTCAATCTGGCTAAGGTGGCCCGGACGCGCGGCGAAAACGCAAACGCGGCCCGGCTCTATAAGGAAAGTTTGGCGCTGCGATGGGAGCATGGCAATCAGCTCGGCATGGTGGGATGCATACGCGGGCTGGGGCAAATCCTGGTCTCGACGAGAGCCGATAGGGACGCAGCCGAGCTTTTCGGCGCCGCCGATGAGCTGCGCAACGCCATCGGTGGCCGGATCTCGCCACGCCGCTCCGGGTACAACGCAGCAATCACGATATTGAAACAGCGTCTGGGCGAGGCGGCCTTTACCGAAGCATGGGACCGCGGTTGTCGCCGCCCATTGAATGAGGTCATCGCCCAGGCGCTATCCGAACCATCCAGTCCGAGATCGGTGGCCGCTTCCCCGGGCCATGCAGGTCGGACCGGCTTGACAATGCGTGAGGTGGAAGTACTCCGTCTCGTCTGCGACGGTCGATCCAACCGGGAAATCGGTGAACAACTCTTCGTCAGCGAGCGGACCGCGCAAAC
Organism: Thermomicrobiales bacterium; assembly: GCA_033813515.1. Taxonomy (GTDB): domain Bacteria; phylum Chloroflexota; class Chloroflexia; order Thermomicrobiales; family UBA6265; genus DASQCG01. The sequence continues at coordinate 1,650 of JAPXRQ010000352.1, read as the reverse complement.
CCACGTACAACACATTCTCACCAAGCTGGAGGTCAATACCCGTGCGGCGGCCGCGGCACGGGCAGTCGAGCTGCATCTCGTCTGAGACGATCGGTCCATCGTACCGACGCGCGATACATACGGCGGATGGATCAAGGTGATCGCTTGCCAGGGTCAAATCCGCTAATCGGCGGATGAACACCGGTTCGTTGGGGCGCACGATGTCAGCAACCCGGCAGACCAGATCCGGGCTGCCGATGCGGCGAACCATTTGCCGCTGCTGACGACTGGAGTCCGACAATGATCTATCGCAGCCAGCATCCGGATGTCGAAATCCCAGACGTTCCGATCACAGACTATGTGCTTGGTCATTCCACGCGGCTGGCAACCAAAGTCGCACTGATCGATTCGGTTACGAGACGATCCATGTCCTATGCCGATCTTGCGCATGCAGTAGATCGGGCTGCGCGCGGTCTCGCTGATCTCGGCGTCCGTCCGGGAGATGTGGTCGCCCTCTACGCGCGCAACAGCATCGAGCATGTCATCGCATTTCATGCAATTGCATCGCTCGGCGCGATCGTATCCGAGGTGAACCATACGTACTTGCCCAGCGAAGTCGCGGAGCAACTCCGGGCACACAATGCGTCGTGGCTCATTACGACTGATGAATTGCTGGACCGTGCCGAAGAAGCCGCCAACGTCTCGAATGTGAGAGGCGTCGTCGTCATCGGCGAAGCGGGAAATCACGCTTCATTCGCGTCACTCCTCGGCTCTGACGGTCCAGTGCCTCGACCGTCGATCGATCCTGGCAACGATGTCGTAGCCATTCTCAGTTCCAGCGGCACGACTGGTGCCCCAAAAGGCGTGCTGTTGACGCATACCAATCTGGTGGCGATGGCAGCGCAGGTACAAGCGATCGGCGAAGCCAGCGAGGAAGACGTCTTTCCGGGGCAACTTCCGTTCTTTCATGTATTTGGCGTACTCACTACCTTGACATCCGTATTGGCGGTTGGAGCGACGAGCGTAATCCTTCCACGGTTCGAGCTGGGCGCTTTTCTCGGGCTCATACAGGAGTTTCGGGTAACGAGAACGTTCGCGGTTCCACCGATTCTGGTCCAACTCGCGAAAGATCCGATTGTCGATCATTACGACCTTTCCTCGCTTACGAGCATCGCTTGCGGCGCGGCGCCACTGAGTGCAGAGCTGGAGGAAGCCGTGACGGCCCGTATCGGTTGCCGGGTCAAGCAAGGCTATGGCATGACCGAGATTGTCCCCACCCATTTCCTGCCCGACCAGGCTCCGTCGTCAAAGCAGGGATCCGTCGGCGTTTGCGTGGCCAACACGGAGTCCAGAGTGATCGATCAGGAAACGGGTCTGGATCTCGGGCCGGGCCAGCCGGGGGAACTCTGGCACCGGGGACCGCAAGCGATGAAGGGATATCTGGATCAACCAGAGGCCACTGCAGCCACCAAGGACGCGGACGGGTGGATCCATTCGGGCGACCTGGGCTATGTCGATGAGGACGGCTATTTCTACATCATCGACCGGCTCAAGGAACTCATCAAGTACAAAGGTCACCAAGTCGCCCCCGCGGAGCTCGAAGCGCTGCTACTTACGCATCCAGCCGTGGCCGATGTCGCCGTCGTGCGCTACTCGGATGAGGATGCCGGC
>JAPXRQ010000351.1:0-2694 GCA_033813515.1 Thermomicrobiales bacterium | reverse complement strand
CATCCTGTTGATCTTCGTGGCGCTCACAGTGCTCTTCCCGATCATCTGGATCGTCTCGATGGCGATCGATCCGCGCAACATATCCCGCCCTACCACACTCACCATCATTCCCGATGGTGCAAGTCTAGGCGCCTTTCGGCGGGTGCTGACCGAACCGCTGGCCAACAACATAATGTTCAGTACGTTGCTCAAGAACAGCCTGATCGTGGCAATTGGGGTCAGCGTTTCCGTCACATTGCTGGCGGTATCGGCAGCCTATGCGTTCGCGCGGTTCCACTTCCCCGGACGCAAGTGGGGCCTGTTTGCCTTCATCGCGGTACTGATGCTTCCTCAGGTTGCAACCCTGGCGCCGCTCTTCATTCTGCTCAACCAGATCAAGCTGTTTGGAGGCGAAAGCCTGCGCACCACGCTCTGGGGTGTGGGCATTGCCTACGTCAGTGGCGCCCTGCCCTTCGCCATCTGGAACATGCGCGGCTACATCGACACGATTCCGCGCGACCTCGAGGAGGCGGCAATGGTTGATGGGGCCGGACCGAACCGCGCCTTCATCGATGTGGTGCTCCCACTCGTCTTGCCGGCCATTGCAATCACAGTCCTCTTCGGGTTCATGGCGGCCTGGACCGAGTTCGTGCTGGCCTGGACCTTCCTGACCGATCCCGGCCGGTTTACGCTCGCGATGGGCCTGAGTTCGATGATCGGGCAGTATTCCAGCAACACGCCGTGGTCGGATTTCGCGGCTATGGCGATTCTGATCACGATACCGATCGTGTTGCTCTTCTTCATCCTGCAGCGCTGGATCGTCTCCGGCCTGGCTGTGGGCGCCGTGAAGGGCTAATCGCTCGCCTGGCCGCTGCTACTCCACGGTCAGGAGCGGCCAGCTTGATTCGGCATAACCGATCGAGAGCTTCTCATCGGGCGCGGCAGCGAGGAACCACATGCGGACCGTGTCGCCATCGACCATCACCGATGGCGCCAGCAGGCCGACCTCGTCAAATCCGGTTTCGCCTGGCAGGAACAACGGTTCCGGGTTGACGGTCCACGGTCCTGTTGGCGATGGCCCGACGGCCTCGCCGATCAACCGCCCTTCGCCTTCGAGCCCGGTGAAGAAGAGGTAGAAGAATCCGTCGGGACCGGCCAGAAGCCAGGGTTCGGCGACGCCATCTGCTGTCCAGTCGGCGCCGGGTATACCACCGACCAATGTTGGGTCGTCGGCTTTCGTCCAGGTCAGACCATCGGTGGATGTGGCCGAGATCAGGACATTGCCGTATCCCTTTTCGCAATCGGTATAGCAATGCGCGGCATAGATCATGGTCAGGACGCCGTCAGTTTCGATGATCGTTGGACTGTAGATCGCGTCGTTGTCGTACCAGCCCGTAGTCGGCGAAAGGATTGGCTCGTCGGATACGCGGGTGAAGTGGATCCCATCAATCGATGTGGCGACGGAGAGGGCAGCCGGGTACCCGAGTTGGGGATCTCCGATGTGGTTGTAGCCGGAGTAGTACAGGAACCAGGTATCGCCGAGCCGGACCACTTCGTTCGCCTCCAGGTTCTCCTCCCAGCTGCCGTTGCGACCTTGCAGCACCAGGCCGTGGGTGTCTAGATCGGTGTCGACCTCGGTCCAGGTTATGCCGTCGGGAGAGTCGGCGGCGCAGATGGCAGCGCGGACATCTTCCGCCACAAATCCGGCCTCAGGCAGGACAAAGCACGTGTAATACATGCGCAGATGGCCATCAAAGGCGACCACGGTGGGGTCGCTGGCAATGTACTGGCCCTCAAACACCGGCTCCGGATACTTCGACCAGGATGCCCAGTTTTCCGCAGCCCGAACCGGGGATGCGGCTGCGCCAAGCAATGACACGACCAGTGTGGCGAGGAGAAATGTGCGCATGGGCCTGAATCCTTCAGCGGGGCGATCGGACGGCTGATTCGCTGAACAGGATTCTGCGGCGAAACGTTGAAGATTTCGCGAAGGCGGCTAAAGCTCGCTGAGGAAGACCGCAGCGGCACGGGCCTCTGCGGAGAGTGCGGCAAACCCGGGTGTGCCTGCCGCAATCGATCGCTCCGCCCATTCCTGGCTGCTCCGATTGATAAATGTGCGTGTTTCCTCGGGACTCATCCGTCCGGTATCCGCACCTGCGGCCATGTTGCCGGCTCTGATGTGGCGCCAGAGCCCGGACATGACGAGATCCCAGCCGATTCCGACGGCGCCCGGACCGTATTCCCGCCAGGCATCAGCCGGAATCAATCCGATGCTCCGAAGTGAGAGCGATGTTCGGGTGCGTTCGACTTCCGTGAGCGCAACGATGATCGTGGCCTTGCTTTCGCCATATTCCCAGGTTGCTTCGAAGCCAAAAGGAGCATCGCAGGATGTGACCGCTCCGCTGGCGTTTCCCTCGACCTGGTAGGCGCCGCCGGGCCGAAGTTCGCCATGAACCGGAGCGAACCAGAGCGCCAGGTTGTCCGGCTGAACAAGGAGCGACCAGAGGTTCAGGATCTCGATTGCGAAATCCCGGCTGATGGTCAGATCGCAGATGACTGCGTCGCCGGCCAGCGCCAACCGCAGTTGCCGGGATATGTCGTCTAGAGCGTCGGTGGCTTCTGTCATCGGCGGGCGACCTCGCGCCGGGTCAGGCGAACACCTTTGTCCGGATGCTGTTGATACCAGGTGAATCCGCCCGCGTAATCGGTGACGAT
>JAPXRQ010000350.1:0-2696 GCA_033813515.1 Thermomicrobiales bacterium | reverse complement strand
CAGGAGGACTGGCCGAGTTCGGCGAGCGCAGCCGTGACGGCGTCTTCCCAGGTCTGTCCAGCTCCAAAGGCCGTCCGGGCAGTCGTTCTGGGGCCCGTGTAGGAACCAGGCATGCTCCGCTAACTGGCGGCGGCAAGCGGGAGCGAGCGTCCCGATTGATGCAGCTGCTGGCTGGTTTGAATCACTCCCAACTCCATCAGGGTGATGACTGCCACACCAAGGGTCAGTTCATCCAGGGCGCTTTGAGCAGCCAGTTCCGGATAGGTCTTGGGACCGGTGCGCAGCAGGCTGAGCACGATCACTTCCGAGGGGCCGACGGAGAGCTGGATTTCGGCCAGTTCGGGCCCGGTGATGCTGAGGAAGATCGGGGTCAGGTGATTTGGCAGTTGATCCTGGATCAGGGAGAGGGCGTGGGTGCGCTCCTCGGCGATCTTGAGCAGAGCCAGTGGCTCGAGCGGCGCCAGATCGGACGATGAATCGAGCGTCATCCCGCCATCGAATGTGAACATGCCCGGACCGGCGCTCATCGCCCGGCTGAGGATTTCGATCGATTGCTCTTCCAGGCAGCGCTGGAGATCGGACTCGGTAATCCAGCCCCGCTCCAGCAAAACTTCACCGAGCGGTTTGGAGTTACCGGTTTCGGCCTGCAGATGCAGGGCTTCAAGCAGCTTGGATGTCTCGAGCAATCCCTGGCGAACGAGCATGCGGCCAATGCGCAGGGCGATATCGCCAGAGCTGACACGGACCAGCTGTCCCTCTTCGAAGAACATGGCCACCTCATTGCCGCCCGACTTGAGGATCAGGCGCCCGGTCCGCTTGCGCTGACTGAGCACTGTCATCAGGTCGGCAACGCTGAAGTCTGAGAGTTCGCCGATCGTTGCCATACGTTCTGTCCTATCACCAGCCGGGCCGTCAAGCCATGCCCGGACGTGAACGAACGTACCTGAATCTGCCCCGGGCACTCAAGGGCAAAAAAGTCCGGATCGTACCCCTTAGGGTGGGGTCACAAGTACTTGCACTGTACGTACACCATGAATTATGCGAAAATGCCACGTACAGCGCGATTTTTGCTGATGAACGTATCCCCCGAACGGGCCATGCTCATTGGCAATTACCGCCTTCCGGACCGCACCGGATTCCGCCCCGAACGGCACTGGCCGATTGACTGATGGAGTCCATGCGATGCAGGTATCACGCGCGGTCCCTGTTCCCTCCCGAAATGTGCGGACGTCGGTTTCGGCGTCGCTGTTGACCCCGGTGCTGCTCGTTCTTGGCGCGGTGGCGCTGGCGGTTGGTCGGCCGATCACGGTCTCCGAGCGGTTTCTGGCTGGCGCCCTGGTGGTGCTGGCGATCGTGGCTCTGGGCGCGGCCGTGATCATCGTGCGCAAGGCCCAGGCCACAGAGATTGCACTTTCCCATGCCAACCAACTGGTCACCGAGCGGGACCATCGCCAGCGCCTTCTTCTGGAAGCGGCCGACAGCAGCCTGACCGTGATCGATCGGGACGGACTGATTGCCAGTCAGAACAGTGGGATCACCTCGCTGCTGGGCAAATATCCGTTCGAAGTCACCGGCAAGCCGCTCGCATCGCTGTTTGGGGAGGCCAACCAGACTCGTCTGATCGGGTGGATGGCGAATGCCGCGCTCCATGGCACCTGCGTGGTGCCCCGGCTGCGACTGGATGACATCGGCTTCCCGGATCGATGGGTGGCGCTGACCTTTGTCAATCTGCTGGACGAGCCGACGGTCAATGGCATCGTCATGACGAGTCGCGATATCAGCGAACTGGTGCGGGCCGAAGGGCAGATCTCGGACATGCGCGGCCGGGACGAACTGACCGGGCTGCCGAATCGGGCGTCGATACTGCGGGAACTGGGTAGTGGACAGCCGGCCAATCTGGTCGCCGTCATCGATCTGGCCAGCTTTGGCGAGATCAATCGGCAGCAGGGTGAAGGCACTGGCAACGCCATCCTTCAGGTAATTGCCCATCGGCTGCGCCAGGAGACCAGGCAGGATGATCTGGTCGGACGGCTCGATGGTGATCGGTTCGTGGTGGCGTTGCGAGGCGAATCGGCTGGCGCCCACCTTCCGACACTGCTGGACGCGGTCTTTGGCCGCCCGATTGCGTTAGGCACCGGTGATCTGCTGGTCGCTGCGGACTGCGGCGCGTGTCTGATTGCGGATGATGGGGCAGCGGTCGCGCTGAACAATGCGGAGCGGGCCCTCGAGACGGCCCAGGCCGGCGTAGCTCCGTCCCCGGTGATGTGGAGTCCGGTGGCGGTCGAACAGGCCGCCTGGTCGCCGGCCGCGAGCGATATTCGGGTCGGGCTGCAGAACGACGAGTTTGTGCTCCATTACCAGCCGATTGTGACCGTCGAGACCGGTGAGACACGCGAAGTTGAGGCGTTGCTGCGCTGGAATCATCCTGATCACGGATTGATTGGTCCGGCCGACATCCTGCCGCTGGCCGAGTCGTGCGACCTGATCCAGCCGCTGACCTGGTGGACGATCGAGGAAGCCTGCCGTCAGGGAGCACTTTGGCTCGCTGAACGGCCGGCATCGCCCATGACGATCAGTGTCAATCTTTCGGCGCGCATGCTGGGGGAGGACGACCTGGCGGAACGGATCAGCCTGGCGCTGTGTCGACACGGGCTGCCGGCCCGTTTCCTGCGGCTCGAGATTGTGGAATCGACCCT
>JAPXRQ010000349.1:0-2697 GCA_033813515.1 Thermomicrobiales bacterium | reverse complement strand
GATGGATTGCTGAATCGTGTCCTGCTGCATTGTCTCTGTCATCGCCGTATCTCCAATGTTGCTAATCGTGTCCAACAGCTGGTGGAAACCGATCGCCCACCAGGTTGAGTTGCAGTCCATGCTCCAGCCAGGCCTTGGCGCCGGCCAGCACCAGTGCGTACCCACCGGTTGAATCCAGTGCGGCCGCAACCTGCTCGTCACTTGTTCCGCCGAAGCCGAAATTGCGGATCTCCACGAATGTCTGCCCGGGTTCGAGTTCCTGAAACGTCCATTCGACGCTGGAGGGATCGTCATCCCCCCAGGAGAATGCGATTCGCTCGTTCTCTACGAATTCCCGCACCACCACCACGCTCGAAACGCCATACATTGCCCAGGTCCAGGTGACCCTGGCACCTGGAGCGAGCGGACCTGTCGCATCGGTGAACCAGAACTTCGTGATCTGCGCGGGATCAACGAATGCCTGGAACACGTCTGAAACGGGCCGTCGAATCAGCATTGCGGTGTTTGCCTCGGGCATTGCTCACTCCTTGCAAGATCGTGCGCACATTCATGAGATGTGCAACTCCAAAGTAGCACGTATGAATCGCCATTGCAACCCCACGGTTACACATTGAAGAAGGGAGAATTTGCGTCGACAAAGCCCTACTTTGCGGCTAGGCCCACCGGTACCCCCTCCAACTCTGGACCGATAGAGTAGGCTGGAATGCAGATGCCGCCGATGCGCGGGCGTGTGAAATCGGAACCCACATGTCCCCAACCCGGCAACAGGAGCGAATCCGAATAATGAGCAGCCAGCCGCCAAAAGACTTCCTTGCCCTGACGCACGGTCACGAATGGGTCAATTTCTACGAGTCATTCGACAAGCTGGTGCAGGATCACCTGTCCCGTTCGTCGGAGCTTCTTCAGAAGGCGATGTCTCTGCCGGAAGTGGCCGATCGAGAGGTCGCCGAACTGCGCGAGAACCTGGAGACGCAGCTCAAAACCGAACGCACCCAGGCCAACGAAACATTGACCGCACTGCGTGACGATATCTCGACCACGCAACAGCAGGCCGTTTCGGTGGCGGCCCTGACCGCGCAGCTGGCCGCAGATCTCGAAAAACTTTCGGAGCGTGTCGATGGCGCCCTGGCGGCATTGATCAATTCCGGTGACGAGATAGCCGCATCCCTCGATGCCATCACCGAAATGAACGACGCGCCGTCCGAGCTCGCCGATGGCGATGCGGTGGCTGACGTCGACGCGATGGATGTGTCGTCCGAGGTTGAGCCGTTCGAGGTTGAGGACGATGCCCTTACGGCGGAAGCCGAGAGCATCGACCACGCCGATGACGAAGCCGTGCATATTGAGGTGATTGCCGAGGATGAAGGCGCCGCCGAGATCCTGGAAAGCGTCTCGATGGACGATCTCTCCGAGTGGGCGGCCGTCGAAGATGAGTTTGCTTCGGCCGACGATGCCGGCGAAATCGACCTCAGCGCATTGGCCGCTGCCGAAACTGGCCTGCCAATCGAAGAAGTTGAGCAGAAGATCGGCACCGGCGAACTGGGCATGGCCAGCGCCAAGCCGGACACCAATGATCTCGCCTCAATTCTGGAAGCGGCAGATGGAGAATCTGAACTCGCCGCAAGTGCCGCCAGCAATGGCAACCAGACAGGCGAACGCGCTCGTCCGCATTGGCTCTCAATGACCAGACCGTCCAGCGAGCAGAACTAGTTTCTGTCGAGCAGTTGTCAATTGAAGCGGCGGTTCCTTTCGGAGCCGCCGTTTCGTTTATCCGCCGGCCACTGGCGTTGCATTTGCGCCGCTCAATGCCTCGAGTATCGGATCAACCGTCGGCCCGAAACTGATTGCTTCATTGGTCGCTGCCCAGAAGACCGTCACTCCGGTCTTTGCGGAATGCGCGATCAGCGTCGCGTAGCCCGGTGTCGCTCCCGAGTGCCCGTAGAAATCGGGATAGGCGGGGTCGCTCGCTAGCCCCAGGCCGTACTGATGGGACGACGTGTCGGTCATCTCGGCAAGCAGGTCATCCGGTATGACCTCTCCCGCGAAGAGAGCCGTCATGAAGGTGTGGAGATCGGCGCCGGTGCTGACCAACCCTCCGGCTGCCCAGGCAATGGTGGCAATCGCGGTGTAATCGAAGATGATGGGAATGGTGATGTCGTTGTACGCCATGAATGCGGGGGCAGGATCAGGTCCATCCTGAAATCCGGCGAGATAGCTGTCGTCCATGTTTAGTGGCTGCAGGATGCGCTCGCTCATCACATCCGCGTACGACTCGCCCGTGACCTCTTCGATCAAGACGCCCAGCGCGATGTAGTTGGTGCTGGCGTACTCGAACGATTCGCCGGGATCACCGACCGGCTTGTCTGCAATCAGCGACCAGATTTCCTCGGGCGTCCAGGTACGGCCCGGATCGCCCATTACCTGATCCTGTAACGCTCCATAGTTGACGTATTCCGGCAAGCCGCTGGTGTGGTTGAGCAGTTGCCGAACCGTGATGTCATTGGGTATGGGAAGTCGCGTGATGTAGTCGGCAGCCGGCGCATCCAGATCGGCTGAACCCTCAGTGACCAGCGTCAGGACCAGTGTCGCTGTAAAGATTTTGGTGATGCTCCCCACCCGGAAGAGGTCGTCGACCGAAGGTTCGTCACCGGCAGGCAGCCCCTCTGCCGCGGCTGCCGTCGTGACGGTACCGTCGGG
>JAPXRQ010000348.1:0-2705 GCA_033813515.1 Thermomicrobiales bacterium | reverse complement strand
CCGGATCCAGATCGACAACGGACCATTGCGGATTGATCATGCCGTCGCCTCGCCATCCGTGACTTCCCATATCCGGACGGTGTATGGAGGGAGGGACACCGCCAGTGCCGCTCCTTCGCAGGCCTCACCGGTACCCCAGACAGGTGTCAGTCGAACCCGGCTGACGCTCGTCAACGTATCGGTCTGGGTTGTGGCCGTAGGATTTGCCGCATAGAGCAGTTTCCGTCCGTTGATCTCGTGCACGCTCACCTGGAGGACGCCTGCGTCGGGCACAAACATCGCTCGATCGAGCGCACGATCCATCAGATCCGGCAGATCGCAGGTCGAGGCGAGGTGAATCGAACCCGCTCCATGCCTCGCCGATCGTGATCCGGTCAGCACATCAGCAATGCCGGGTGTTGGTCGAAGGTACGGGGCCAGCGTTGGCGGTTCTGGTCCGATGATCAATCTGCCACCGGCGGCAACCCAGGCGAGCAATGTCTGCTGGTCGGCCGGATCCATGTAGCCGATTGAGGGCACAAAGGCCGTACGGTACCTGGCCAGATTCGCAGGTGTGATGTGCGTATCGGCGACATCGTAGTCTCGTCCGCTGCGCGACATCGTTGCGAATGCGGTCCCGATCCAGGACGCCGGATTGCCCTGATCCGACTCAAGATGCGGGTCACCGACCAGCCCCAGATCGATCTCCAGTTCACCCAGTTCTCGCGGCAATCCCAGCAAATCGACGTGCGCAAGGTGAAGCGTGGAGAGCGCGGAATCGTGTCGACCAATGTCGTAGTTGAACAGGAGCACGGTTTCGCTCGACCGCCTGGATGCATACAACGGCCAGGTCTCGAACAGGCGGGCAAGGTCCTGGTAGAACGTTGCGTACTCCGGTCGAAATGTGGCGTGGCGGGTGATTGGACTTCCCTGCCATCGTTCTCGCTCGACCAGCATGTAAAAATTGAGCGCCCGCAGGCCATTCATGTATGCGCTGAGCGTGATGAACTCGTGCTCGGCCGGTTCGAATGTCTTCTGATGGTGCGTCCAGAGCCCGCAGCCAAATTCGGGCACATACGGCAACCGGGATTGTCCGCTCAGAAATCGGGAGCGGGTGGCGATCGTCCAATACTGCTCTTTGTTGCAGTACGCGTTCATCCCAACCCAATCGATGTCCGGGTTGGCTTCCATACGGGCGGTATCGAGCGGGGTTGCCTCCTGAAAGGCGATATCGTGATAGATCGGAACCGAATCGATCCCGCGTTCCCGCAACATCCGCGCGAATCGGGCAACGGCCCAGATGATCTGGAACTCCTTGTACGCCACCCAGTCCAGATGCAAAGGCAGGTCGGTTCGCGACTCAATCCCACAGTCGCGCGGGGGATCGACTGCATCAAAATCGGCGTACCGGCACCCGTAGGTTTCGTTCAGCGCTGCGATCGTGCCGTACTTGTCGGCCAGCATCGACTGGTAGAGCCTGATTGAATCGGGCGCGTAATCGGTTGCGTACGCCTTGTCATGGAAGAAGTAGCAGGTTTCGTTATCGCTCTGGACGGCAACAATCGCGCCGTTCGGAGCAAGATGGCGGGCCAGGATAGGACAGATCGCATCGAACCAGCCTGCGGACCATCGATAAAACGCCTCGCTCGCGTAACTCGGAACTGGATATTGATGCGGCGGGTGCAATCCCCACGCCGAATCGATATGCAGGCTCCCTGTGGCAGTCCTGGCTTTCACGTCCGGATCGTCAATCACCCATTTCGGGAAGCCAAAGTAGGTCAGCTCGGCATTGATCAATGGCCCGGGTCGGACCTGCAGCCAGAGACCCTTCTCTTCACAGAGGGAAATGAATGCCTCGACATCCTTGCGATCGTCGATCTGACCCCAGTCGAACACGCCCGGCTCGATCTCATGGATCGCCCACGGGATATAGGTTTCGATCATGCCGAATCCGAGCTCTTTGACCCGGTCGAGAATATCTGGCCACAGTGCGCGCTCAAGACGCCAGTAGTGGACCGTGCCGGAGTACACAGGGACAACCTGATCGCCGATCTGCAGTCCGATATCGGCCAGCGTCACTGCCATCGGATCAGCCCTTGATTGCGCCAGCGGTCAGGCCGGCGATGATGTGGCGTTCCGCGATCAGGTAGAAGATGACGGCAGGAATCATGGCCAGGGTGACGAAGGCAAGGATCATCGCCCAGTCGCGACTGTATTGCCCGCTAAACTGCATCACCCCGAGCGGCAATGTGTACTTCGCTTCAGAGTTCAGCACGATCAGCGGCAGGAAGAAGTTGTTCCAGCTTTGCACGATTGTCAGGACGGCGACCGCGGCCAAACCCGGCTTGGCCAGCGGCAGCAGGATGCGCGTGAAGAACTCGAACGACGACGCGCCGTCGACATAGGCGGCATCCTCCAGTTCGCGCGGGATCGAGACGAAGAAGGTGCGCAGGATCAGGATCGCGATCGGCAACATGAAGGCAACCTGCGGCAGGATGATGCCCCACAGACTGTCGACCAGGCCAAGTTTCCGGACCAGGATGTAGATCGGCAGGATCGCGATTGTGGTCGGGAAGAGCAGGCCCAGCATGAAGAAGGTCGCGATCGCGTCCCGCCCACGGAACTGCAGACGTGCGAAGACAAAGGCCGCTGAACTTGCCACACCGAGGGTGAGCAGGGCGGTCGAGAGCGTGACGAGCAGGCTGTTCAGCAGCATCTGCCAGAAC
>JAPXRQ010000347.1:0-2707 GCA_033813515.1 Thermomicrobiales bacterium | reverse complement strand
GGATGACGATCTCTATATCGCCAACGCCTTCAAGGATGACTCGCAGATCCTTCGCTTCCACGGAGCACTGGACAAGAACGGGCGCCATGCGTTTCGGGACGTGTTCAGTAGTCGGGATTCACACAACCCGGGGCTGGATCACCCGTTTGCCGTGACGTTCGGACCGGACGGGCACTTGTATGTTCCAAGCCAGGACACCAATGTCGTCAGTCGGTATGCAGGCCCGGGCAGCACATCCGGGGAGCCAGGTGCTCCGCTTCCGATTGCCGACGATCTGATGCAGTCGGCCGCGGCTCACTTGCCGCCGGGTACATTCGTGGCATCAAACAAGCACACCGCGGACGGATTGCAGGCTGTCCGGGGCACAGTTTTCGCGGGAAACGGGAACCTCCTGGTTGCCGATCGGGATGCGAACACGGTCAAGGCATATCACGGTTCGACCGGGGCGCCGGTTCGTGCCTACACGCACGCGCATCTGAAAACGCCAATCCATGTGCTGCCTCAGGGCGACAATGTGTTGCTGGTTGGAAGCCGGGATAGCAATGCCATCTTCAAAATCGATCTGGAGACGGGAGCAATCGATGTCCTGGTTGAGACGGCCGAGGGTGGTCTGAAGGGACCTGCCGGCATGGCGATCGGCCCGGATGGCTGGTTGTATGTCTGCAGTCGGGAATCGAAGCAGATACTGCGCTTCGACGCTGGCACCGGTCGGCCAGACTCAACACCGTTCATCACGGATCTGCCCGACTTTCCTGAGTTCATCGTCCTGGTCGACAACTGAAAGGCGCAGCGGCAGCGGTTGCCCGGACAGTTGCGCTGGTCGGTATTCACGTTCATGATTCGCGCGTGCGGCCTCGTGAACGGCTGAAGGTGGGGGGTTTGGAATGGGTGACGTACTCGGTCAATTGATGGCGCCGGCGGTTGGCATTTTGCTGAGTCCGCTGCCGATCGTCGGGGTGATCCTGATGCTGCTGTCGCAACGTGCGAAGCAGAACGGTTCGGCCTTCCTGATCGGCTGGATCATCGGTATGGCAGCGCTCGTCACGATCGTGGTGCTTGTCACCGACCCATCTGATCTGACGGATGCGGACAGTGCGCCGAGTACGCTGTCCGGAGTCATTCACCTTGTGCTTGCGCTGCTCCTGTGGTTTCTCGCCTTTCAGCAATGGCAGAAACGGCCCGCGGATGGGACGACTCCGGAGATGCCCAAGTGGATGGCCGGAATCGACAGCATGACCCCGCTGGTGGCCCTGGGCTTTGGCGCGTTCCTCTCCAGTCTCAACCCAAAGAACCTGATCATGAATATTGCCGCAGGCACGGCGATTGCCGGGGCCGAGTTGAGCAGCGGCCAGATCGTGGTGGCGATGCTGGTGTTCATGATCATCGCGTCACTGGCGATCGGCGGTGCGGTTATCTGGTTCCTGCTGGCCGGGGAATCCGCCAACGCCACGCTCGACAAGATGCGGGGGTTTCTCGTCCAGTACAACGCCGTCATCATGGCTGTGCTGTTCCTGGTTTTGGGATTCTCGATGATGGGGAAGGCCATTCCCGCGTTCATCAGTTGATCCCGCGTCAGGCGATGGGCGGGAAGAGCGTGGGTGTCAGATCGGGATCTGGCATGTCGGGATCGAGCGGGAAAATCGGTCGCTGGACCTTGCGATAGGGCAGGCCCGGAATATCCAGACTGACCGCGCCCGGAGTTAGTGCCATGTATGCGGCCGAGGCCATCTCCTGCTGCTCAGGGAAGAGATAGCCGATCTTGACGATGATCAGATCGTGCTGGTCGACATCGATCGCAAGGTCTTCAAAATCGCGGCGATGGAAGAACACCTTGCGGCGGCTGGTAAGAGCGATCGTCAGGCCACCAACAGTCACTGCTGCGCTGTCCCCGCCCTCCGGATCGTCCATATGAATGGATGAGACCGTGCCCGAGACGGGGAGCGGTGCACCGTTGACCGGATCAAGGACTCCGCCGAGCATCAGATCCACCGCATTGCCAACACCCGCAGCGAGACATTCAGCGACCCCAGTGGGCGATGGGATGGTGGCCAGGACAGCGGTGCGGCGGCCACTCCGAATGTCGTCGTTGGCCAGCAGACGCTCGATCATGAACGGCGTATCGCCCGGGGCGCCGGCGGTCGGGTTGTCGCCGGAATCGCTGATGAAGACGGCCTTCTGATTGAGGCTCGATGCTTCCGCAATCGTCCAATCGGCATTCCCGGCCGGAACCCCGAAGGCGAACTGGTGGCGCGCATCCCAGTATCTGCGGGCGATCGTTTCGGCTTCGTGGGCGAGAGCTTCAGGATCGGTGCCGGTAACCACAACGGTGGCACTGTTCCGGGCCTGATCTGCCCAGACATATCCGACCCAGAGCGATGGATCGATCACGCCGGGCACGTTGTCCGACGTGGAAAGGGCGCCGTAGATCGATCTGGCTGGTTCAACGAGCGTGGTCGTCATCTCGCCCGGCAACATGACAGGGATGCGAACCCAGGCACGGTGTGGTCGGATCCCCGAGTCCAGACACTCGAGCAGAAGGGCGACCGCGCGCTCCCTGGTTTCCATCGCGTCGATGTGCGGAGCGTGGCGGTAGGCGGTGAAGATATCGACCTGGCGGACGAGCCGCTCGGTGACATTGCCGTGCAGATCCATGCCGGCCGAGATCGTGCACGCGTTGCCGACGAGATCGCGGATTGCCTCAACCAGA
>JAPXRQ010000346.1:0-2711 GCA_033813515.1 Thermomicrobiales bacterium | reverse complement strand
GTAGATCTCATCCGAGAGCACAATCAGGTCGTTCTTGACCGCAATCTCGGCGATCCGACCGAGATCGGCAAGACTGAGGACGCCGCTGGTCGGGTTGCCCGGACTATTGATGATCAGCAGTTTGGTGCGCGGGGTGATCAATGATTCGAGTTCGTCGACGTCCAGCGCAAAGTCATTCTTCTCGCGGATCGGCGAAGGAACGGCCGTAGCACCGGTGAAGTTGATCATCGATTCGTAAATTGGAAATCCGGGGTTGGGATAGATCGCCTCATCGCCGGCCTCGAGCAAAGCCAGGATGACGAAGTACATGATCGGCTTTCCACCAGGCGTGATGACGACATTGTCGCCGGTGTAGGTCGTTCCCCGAGATGTGTTCAGGTAGTTGGCAACGGCAGCCCGCAACTCGGGTAAACCGGCCGATGGACCGTAGTGCGTCCAACCGTCACGCAACGCCTGGATGCCGGCATCAACGATGTTCTGGGGCGTATCGAAATCGGGCTCGCCGATCTCAAGGTGGACGACATCCTTGCCCTGCGCTTCGAGGGCCCTCGCCCGCACCAGCACCTCAAATGCCGTCTCCGTGCCCAGCCGATCCATCGCCGATGACAGTTTCATTGCTACTCCACTTCCCGCAAATCAGGCATGGTCGTAAGCATACCGGGCACCCCGTTCATCCGCAGCAACGCATTCGATTCAGAGGCAATACTGGCCAAATCTGCGGATTGCGTACAATAGCGTCGGCAATTGAGCCAGGTTTTGTCGCGTTTGCAGTCGGAGCGTCAGGTCAGTGTCGGAAAACGAAGTAACGATCCGCATCGCAGGTTCGCCTGGCGGAAGGGTGATCGGTGTCATCGATGCCGAGCGCAAGGTTTTCCGGCAAACACCCTCCTTCACGCGAGAACTACTTGGCGCCATCGATGCCGATGGCATCGTGCGTATTGAAGACGGTCAGGAAATCGGGGAACCGATCGCGATGATTGTCGGCACACGTACGACATTGCCAGCGCTCGATCCCTCGACCGCGAAAGTTCTCGGCTTCATCAACGATGAGGGCGAGATTCGACCGTCCGGGTCGGACCGGGTGCTCGGCATCGTCGATGGCGCCGATCCCGTCGGTATGGCGTTCTTCGCACTCGCCTTCCGCCGCCTTCAGGTCGAAGTCACCGAGCTCGAGACCGAAGTGCGCGCCGCCAAGAACAAGTACGCCATGCGCGATCGGCTCCAGAAGCGGGCCGAAACATTGACCGACTCCGATGTACTTGGCGACGTTTCCGTGCTCATTGCGCAACTCGCCAGGTTGGACGCTGAAATCGAGTCGGAGTCCGGCGAACGACTGGCTGCCAAGGAACGATTGGCGACCGAAGCAGAGTCGCTGACCGAATCGACCGACTGGAAGGCGACCGGCGAAAAATACAAGGCGCTCTTTGAGGAGTGGAAAACGGTTGGGAGCGCCGGCAAGGAAGCCGACGAAGCGCTCTGGGCCCGCTTCAACTCTGCGCGCGATCAGTTCAACAAGCGACGCTCGGCGGATTTCGAACTGCGCCAGGCCACGCGCGGAGCTGCCAAAGAGAAGAAGGAAGCCATCATCGCCGAGGCCGAAGCCCTCGTGGCCCCGGAACAGATCGAGTACCGATCGGTGGGCGACAAGCTGCGGGCCCTGCAGGCGCAGTGGAAAGAGGCGGGCTCAGCCGGTCGCACTGATGACGATGAGCTCTGGAATCGCCTTCAGACGATCACCAAGCCGTTCTACGAGGCGCGATCGACCCAGTTCACAGCCAACCAGCAGGCCAAGGAAGCGCTCGTCGCCAAAGCCACCGAACTGGCTGCCGGAACCGACTTCAATGCAACTTCGAATGCCCTCAAGGCGTTGCAAGGCGAATGGAAGGCTATTGGTACGGCCGGGCGAGAGCAGGACGAAGCCCTCTGGCAACAGTTCCGGGCGGCCAACAACGAGTTCTTCAATCGCAAGCATGAGGTCACGGAGCATCGCAAGCAGGACCTGGGCGCCAACCTTGTGGCCAAGGCGGATCTTGTCCGCAAGGCCCAGCAGTTGCGCTGGGCGCCCGACGCATTTGCCGCGGCCAATGAGGCCAAGGACCTGCAGGCGAAATGGAAGACCATCGGACCTGTTCCGCGTGAGAAATCCGATGATCTCTGGAAATTGTTCCGGGACGCCTGCGACAAGATCTTTGCGAATGTCCAAAGTGCTCGCAACCGCCGCGAAAGCGACTGGAACGATCGCATGAAGGAAGCGATGGATCGCAAGCTTGAGCAGCTCGGCGAAATCCTCCGTTCCATGGATCGCGATCAGGAGCAGCTGGACCGGCTCAAGGGTCAGGTCGCAGCCAAACCGTCGGCCGATCTTGACCGCCGGATCAAGGAGATCGAATCGCGGATCAAGGACAAGCAGAAGCGGAGCGAGCAGGTTGAGACAAGCCTGTTTGAGATCCGCGACAAGGTCCATGGCGCCGTCGATGCCAACGAGCGGCAGCCGGCCAAAGCCTGATTCACAATCTCAGCGTCACAACAAACAGAGCGTGCGGGCGATCCGCACGCTCTTCTCTTTGCAGTCGGTAAACTGCCACCATCGGTTCAGAAGCCAAAATGGAGGCGTCGCATGGTGTCCAATGCTGAACAGCCGGTCTCGCAGGAACTCGTCGACCGCATCTGCGCGGCTGTCGATCGACGCGCAGACGAACTGGTCACCCTGG
>JAPXRQ010000345.1:0-2715 GCA_033813515.1 Thermomicrobiales bacterium | reverse complement strand
GCCATCGGAGAATCCGCGAAAGATCTGCGAGAGGATGACGCCGCTGTTACCCCGTGCGCCGAGGAGCGAACCCCGGGCGATGGCCGCCGCGATATCTGACGCACGAGGTTGCTCGGCCGGCAGTTTGGCGACGTGCTCGATCGCCGCGGACAGGGTCAAACTCATGTTCGTGCCTGTGTCGCCATCTGGCACCGGGTAGACATTGAGCGCGTCGATTTCTGAGGCGTGTTCGATCAGGGAAGCGGAGGCAAACTCGAATGCCGCCCGAAGGACAGCGCCGTCCCAACTGGTTGCTGACATCAGGCAGGCGAGACCGGTGCGGACGCCGATTGGCGGAGCTCGACAACCTGCACTTCGATGTGCGGCTGAATGCTCCCGAGGGCCTGCTGCAACTGGTACGTGACGCTCTTGACCAGATTTTGGGCCACAGCCACGACCGGCAAGCCGTATTCGACGATGACGGGAATCCGCACGACGACCGACGCCTCGCGTTGGCGGATCTCGATGGCCGATGCACGGAACCGCCTGGTGACTGCCCATTTCGTGCGGGTACGTCCGACGCCGACAATGCCGTAGCAGCTCTGGACAGCGCTGTTCACGAGCGCGCGGATGGCGGATTCCGAGATATCGATCTGGCTTTCCGGGTGGTTGATGGTGTCAGGCATGTGGACCTCGATCCAGTTGCAGGGCCGCCGAGTGAAGGGCGACCAGCACAGCCTCGTCGCGCTCAATCTTCATTGACATACGAAGAATATCCTGTCCGCGTTCCGAACCCAATGCGCCGACTGCCCACGCGGCATGCTCCCTAACCAGCGGGAGATCGTGCGCCTGCAGCGTTTTGGCCAGAACCGGCAGGTGGTCGATCGAACCAGAGTTGCCAATGGCGATCGCGCCATTGCGGGCAAGCCCGGACCGTTTGGTGCGCGTTACAGCGGTGCCTGAGTAGGTGGCGCGGAATGCGGCTTCATCCATTTCAAGCAACCAGGCAAGCGAGGGGAAGGCGTTGTCGGGCGAAGCCGGAGCGAAGGCATCATCGAACAGGGAGCGGGCCGCGCCGGTGTATGGGCAGACATCCTGGCAGATGTCGCATCCAAAGACCCAGTTGCCCATGCGTGCGCGAAGGTGCATCGGGATCGATCCGCGCTGTTCGATTGTCTGAAATGAGATGCAGTCCGGGGCATTGATGCGATATGGCTCGGTGATGGCGCCGGTTGGGCAGCGGTTGATACAGATGGCGCATGATCCGCAGTTGTGTCGGAGCGGTTCATCGGGCGGCAATTCGATGTCGACCAGCATCTCGCCGAGCATGACGAACGAGCCATGATGCGGGACGATGATGTTTGTATGCTTGCCGTACCAGCCAAGGCCAGACCGGGCGGCGACGGCACGATCGACGATGCGGGCGGTGTCGGCGAGCAAACGGGCTTCGATAGGGCGACCGTGCGCTTCTTCCAGCACGACGCGGAACGCCTCCATGCGCTGCTTGAGTGTCTTGTGATAGTCACGACCCCAGGCGTAGCGGGCAATCCGGCCCCGTAGGATGCCATCGGCGGGAGGAGCGATGTCTGACCGGTAGTAGGGGATGCCGACTGAAATGATGGATTTGGCCGTGGGATGGAGCAGGAGCGGGTTAGCGGAAACATGGGATCGGTCCGGTGTAAACCAGTCCATGCCGCTGAGATTGCCTGCCTGGATGCGATCGTTCAGGGTCGCTTCGAGGCCATCGAACTCGACAACGGAGGTCACCCTGGCTACGGCCAATCCGCAACTGAGCGCGAGTTGCTGAACCGATTCCATTAGAGAACGGCCAGAACGTCGTCCAGTGTGGGTTGGGGATCCTGGGCGCCGATACCAGCGACGACAAAACTGGCGGTGGCGGCAGCGAAGCGAAGGGTGAATTCGAGATCGGCGCGATGCGCCTGGGCGAATGCGACCGCTCCGGCGAACGAATCGCCGGCCCCGGTTGTGTCGACGGCGTGGACTGTGCGGACCGGCGTGGCGAAGCGCTCTGTGCGGGTGACGGCCTCGGCGCCGTGCTCGCCTCTGGTCATGATGGCCATGCGCAGATTGGATCCGGTCATGCGCTCGTGGACGAAATCCAGGGCGCGATCATGTTTTGGTTCTCCCGTCAGCGCCATGTATTCCTCCTCGCTTCCGATGAGGATGTCGTGGCGAAGTGCGATCTCGATCTTGTCGGGATCGTCCACGGACGCGAGATAGGTGAGCGTTCCGAGGAGTCGGGCTGCAGGCCGGGTGTGGGCGGGGAGGTCGGTCAGGAAGCGGCGGAGGGCGTGATCGGGTGAATCGAGGACGGTCAGATCGGCGCCAAAGAGCGCGTCGATATCGATGGTGTCGCCCAGTTGGAGATGCGGGCCCAGGCGCCAGAGAATGGTGCGCTCCCCTGTTGCGCGCGAAACGAGGACGATTGAGAGGTCGGAAAGCTCATCGACTCGTTCAACATGCGTGCAATCGACCCCCTGGCCGGTGAGATCGGCAATCATCGTGTCGCCGTCAGCATCGATACCCATCTGCGAGAAGAAGTGAACCTTCGCCCCGAGTTTGGCGGCCTGGGTTGTCAGATTGCCGGTGGTTCCACCCGTCGCGAAGCGCGAATCGAGGATGGTCGCGCCACGCCCTTCGGCAGGGTAGTGGTCGAGCAGGCGCAGTTCATCCATGCTCGCCGTGCCAAGAGCGGAAATCTGAACGGTGCGATCG
>JAPXRQ010000344.1:0-2736 GCA_033813515.1 Thermomicrobiales bacterium | reverse complement strand
CCAACTCGGCCCAGTCGGTTTCCTCGAACGACGGCGACTCCGCGTGGACAGCTGAGATTGCCGCCTGCACGGTGTACGGTCCGTGCCGGCCTGTGGAGAGCGATTCGACGATCAGACCAGACCCCTCTTCGATCGCTCGCCGGTGCCAGCGCGAGCGATCCTGATTCTCAAGAAGCACGATATCGCCATCAGCATCGGTCCTGGTCTCGCGTCGCGACTCGTGAATGAGCATGAGGGCGAGCAAGCCCTTCACCTCAGGCTCCGGTAGCAATTGATGGAGTAGCCGACCCAGGCGAATCGCCTCGGTCGAGAGATCGGACCGGACCAATGCTTCGCCCGAGGAAGGAGCGTATCCCTCGGTGTAGACGAGGTAAATCACCTGCAGAACGGTATCGAGTCGTTCGCCCAGTTCCGCTGGTTCGGGGACCCGGTACGGGATGCCGGCATCGCGAATCTTGGCCTTGGCGCGCACGATCCGCTGAGCCAGGGTTGATGGCGAGGTCAGGAATGATCGCGCGATCTCTTCGGTGGTAAGGCCGCAAACCTCTCTGAGGGTCAGCGCCACACGGGCCTCATTGGCAAGCGCGGGATTGCAGCAGGTGAAAATCAGCTTGAGGCGGTCGTCCGCGATTCCCTCTTCCTCAACAGCGGCGTAGTCGTCCGGCTGATCGTCCAGTTGTTCGGCGAGCAGTCCGAGGGAAGCATCGAAGCGGGTTTGGCGGCGGATGTGATCGATCGCCTTGAACCGACCTGCAGAGACCAGCCAGGCGCGCGGGTTGGCAGGAATACCTTCGGTTGGCCACTGCCGAATTGCCGCGGTGAAGGCATCCTGCATCGCATCTTCCGCGAGATCAAGATCGCCAAGCAGGCGGACCAGCGTGGCAAAGATCCGTCTCGAGTCGTTCTCGAAGATCTCAGCAATCCTGATTTCGATCTCGGGAGATACCGTCGAACTCATGCACAACCTTTCCGCAGGGTGCGAACAATTGTACTGATTTCTACTCGCAACGCAAGAGGGCGGATGGCTAGCGATTGAAGCGGGCGGCAGACCGGGTGCGGTGGGCGGCTTCCCAATCCTTCCTGTTGCGCGGAGTGGCACTGGTCTCGAGCGAGGCGAAGAGCTGTTCGCAGGTACGGGTTATCTCCGTGATGGCCTGCTCAAACGCGTCGGCGTTGCTGATCGATGGCTTCGTCATACCGGTGATTTTGCGAACGAACTGCCTGGTTGCGGCTTCGAGATCGGCCTCGGTGGCAGGCGGATCGAAGTTGAAAAGCGGTTTGATATTGCGACACATGACGAAGTCCTCCACTCTCCATGCTACCAATCGAGCCAAACCGGAACGGCACTCGCTATACTCTGTAGTTGTTGATGCATTACTCAATGATACGGAGTCAGGCATGCTTCCCACGCCCTTCCCCTGGTTCATCTCCGGTCCGCTCATCGGACTCTCAGTCGTCGGTTCCTACGCCCTCCTCAATCGACATCCCGGGATTTCGGGACCTTATGTTGTTCTCCTGGACGCATTGCGGGGCAAGCGCTCGTTCAACACCGGCCGCATCTGGTTCCTCGGCGGGACCGTGCTGGGAGCGGCGCTGATCTGGCTTCTGGCCGGGAGTGGTCAAACCGGAATGGGATATGGAGCCCTCGGTGAACGCCTGTCGCTGCCAGCGCTGGTCGGTGTGGTCTTTCTGGGCAGCATCGCGGTCGGATATGGCGCCCGCATGGCAGGAGGTTGTACCAGCGGTCACGGAATCGCCGGCTGCTCGACCCGATCTCCGGGGAGTTTCGTCACAGTTGGCATCTTTGTCGCGACTGCCGTCGTCGTCACGCTCCTTATCAACCTGATCGCGGGAGGTTTGTGATGGATCGCAAACTTGTGATCTCGGGGCTCTTCGGCGTGTTGTTTGGATTTGCCTTCGCGGGCGCCGAGCTCAACCACTACGACACCATCCACAATATGCTCTCGCTCCGGGATTTCTCACCCTACCTGATCATGGCCTCCGCAATCGCCACGGCAATGCCCCTGCTCTGGCTCATGGAACGACGCAAGACAGTGACCCCATACGGAGGGCAAATCTCCCTGCGCCGATGGCAGCCAACGCGGACGATGACGATCGGCGGGGTGATTTTCGGCATCGGCTGGGCGGTGACGGGGGCTTGCCCCGGAACGGCGTCCACCACGCTGGGTACGGGTAGCCTGATGGGCATCGTGCTCATCGCCGGCATGCTGGTCGGGATCCGATTGCACGACATTCTTGTTGCGCAGGAAAGCCTGCTGGCGCTGGGCGGCACAGAAACCGAACCGGCCAGGGGCTGACTCCTGACCGGTTCGGTGTGTGAGGTCTGCGATCCCGCTGTTATGGTGCGGGATCGGTCGGGGCGAGGCTGACCGCTCGGGCCTTGACGGGGATCACCTGCCCCTGAATCAACATGAGTTTGTGCGATTGACCAACATCGGCCCGGAACTGATCGACGTCGATGCGTCCCGAATCGAACCAGTTCAGGAATCGGACGAATCGATTCGGGCGGGATGGCAGTGTGGCCATGTTCGAGGACCGGATTGCGGTCTGGGGCTTGAGTGCGATTTCCATGGCTGATCTCCCTTCGGTGTGTGCTGGAAAGCTCCGTTTTGGACCAGCACCGTTATCCTGCCGGAGTGCCGTTATCGCGACATCGACCCAAAGACGTGTTTCGCCGGCGGGGAGGGATTAATCCCTTTGGCGCAGGGGATTAGA
>JAPXRQ010000343.1:0-2747 GCA_033813515.1 Thermomicrobiales bacterium | reverse complement strand
CGGTTTGCCATCCTTCTTGCTCAGCTTGCGCAGAACGAGAAAGTTGTGCGTCGGATCCGGCGGCGTATCAAGCTCGCCGTAGATCGCATCCTCGCCCATAAGGTGCACGATTGCCGGAATTCCCATTGTTATGCTCCCTGCTCCCTGTTCAGCGCGTAGACCGTGCTGTCGAGGCTGCCGATCACAATGTGATCATCTGTTATCAACGGCTTGGCCACCACGGCCCCGCCCGTACCAAAAGTCCAGAGCACGTCACCGCTCTTGCGGCTCAGGCAGTAGAAGACGGCATCATTGCCTCCGACCATCAGGTTGTCGCCATCGATCACCGCACTGCAGGTGATTTGGCGGCAAACGGCCTTTTTCCAGACTTCCTTGCCCGTCTCGATGTCCAGGGCGTACATGTGCCCATCGGCCGAACCGGTGTAGGAAATGCCGTCCGCAATCACTGGAGAAGCGATGATGGTCTTGCGCGCCTGGTGCGTCCAGAGGTTCTTGCCGTCGGCCAGACTGAAACCGCGGATTCCTCCATCGGACGCCCCGACCACGACATGTCGGCCCGAAACCGCCGGGGACGACATCACCGCCGCGCCGATGTGATACCGCCAGACCAGATTGCCTGTGTCGCGATGGACGTTGTAGAGGTAGCCGTCATCTGAACCGAACAGCACGTGATCGCCCGATCCGGTCGGAGACGATCGCACCGGCCCCCAGGTCTTGTACCGCCAGGTGACGACACCCTTGCTGCGATCAATGCGATAGAGGAAGCCGTCGTCCGAACCGATGATGCACGCCCGATCGTCGACCAGCGGAGAACTCCGGACCGGAGCACCCGTCTGGAACGACCAGATCGCCCGACCACTCGAACGCGAAACCGCATAGACGGTGCGATCCTCAGATCCAAAGATCACCATTTCTGATTGTGGCGCCGGCTTCGTGATAACGCCCGCCGCTGTCCGGAAGCGCCAGCGCACGTTGCCATCCGACTGGTCGAGTGCGTACAGGTGGCCGTCGTAGGAACCGACATAGACCGTGCCGCCGGCAAATGAGGCCGCACCGCGAATTTCGTCGCCCGTTTTCAATGACCAGTCCAGCCGGCGCTCGGCCATGGCCTCTTCGACTGGAGCCGGATCGACGGTCACCTCGCGGATCGGTGAATCGGCGACCGCGACCGGCGCCGCCTGTGTGGCCGGGTCGATCATCTCCAGCGAACCGGTCAGCAGGCTGGAGCCTTCGCTGCGGGTCCGCTCGCCGGCCTCGCTTGCTTCGACCGCGGGCGTAGGCATCGGAATTGGCGAATGCAGGTCGTTTGCACCGACATATCCGGCATGGCGGATTTGTTCGAGGACATGGCGGACATCCTCGGCCGTCTGCGGTCGATCGTCCGGGTTATAGGCAACGCAGCGCAGCACAAGCTCTTCGAAGAGTTCCGAGAGTTGCGGATTCAACTTGCGCGGCGGTCGTTGGGCGAACGTGAACGGAGTTTCCGACCGGGGATCACTGCCGGTCGAAAGGTGATGCAAGGTCGCCCCGAGCGCGTAAATGTCGCCCCGGGCATCGGCGATGCCTTTGTACTGCTCAGGCGGGGCATAACCCTCGGTGCCGATCATCGTTCCCTTTTGCTGGGGAGCGAACGAGCGGGCGATACCGAAGTCGACCAGCATCAGCGCGCCATCTTCCTGCCGAATCATGATGTTGCTCGGCTTGAGGTCGCGGAAGATGATTGGCTCGGGCTTCTGGTTGTGCAGCGAGGCAATCACCGAGGTCAGCGTGATCGCCCATTCCACGATCTGCTGCTGCTCAAATGGTTGGCCGCGCTGACTGAGCAGTGTCTCCAGGTCTTCACCATGGATCAGTTCCAGGACGAGATAAACCGTGCCCTGCTGCTCAAAATAGTCGTAAATGCGGGGAATCGACGCATTGGTCAATGTCGCCAGCAGGGATGCCTCGCGGTGAAAGTTGGCCAGCCGCAACTGCCGCAATTTGGCATCTTCTGCCGAGTTGAACATTTCCTTGACGGCGCACAGACGATCGACCGAGGTGAACCGCAGGTCGCGTGCCTTGTAGACGGTGGACATACCGCCGACACCGCGGATCTCAAGGATGCGGTAGCGGTTCTGCAGCACCGTGCCCGGTTTCAGCAGATTGTTGCGCCCAGGCACGATATTGCGCTTCGGCTTGTCGTTTGGTCCCGAATCGTCTGGCAAATCGGAATCTCGATTCTTTGGAAGTGCCACGCTTGCCCTTTGTGCTGATCACGGGGATACGCCCGTCATGTTCGTCCGGGACGACGTTCAGAACTGCCTTCGCATTCTAGGCAGCAGACTGGCCCGACAAAAGGGGAAACGACAGCCGGAACGTACGGGTTGTGGCTTTAGTACCAACCGCCACCGGCCAGCAGGGAGGAAAACTGCCGCCGTATCGGTACCGTCGTTCCCCCCGCACCTGTGGCGCACATGTACCAGACAGGCTAGTATCACCGCCGAACCTGTCCCTCTGGCGGGTCATCAGCAAGATTGGTAACCATGGACGATTCAGGCTCCCAGCACAGACGGCCAGTCCGCCTGAGCGAATCCACCGACACCCTCGGCGACGTACCTGATGGATATAGCGTTGCTTCTGACTCCGGAGCGTCGTACTGGTCCGATACGACCAGCATGAAAGGCACATCGCTGGAAACCCAGATCGCTCCGACGCCGGTGGTAGAACCCAAATCGGCGCCAAAGACCATGGCTCGCGCCCTTCGCGAG
>JAPXRQ010000342.1:0-2756 GCA_033813515.1 Thermomicrobiales bacterium | reverse complement strand
GGTCGAGAAACTGGTTGAGGATATCGGCCCGGACCGAGACATCGAGCATCGACACCGGTTCATCCGCCACCAGCAGGACAGGTTCCAGTAATGTCGCCCGAATGATGGCGATGCGCTGTAACTGCCCGCCGGAGAGTTCGTGTGGATACCGTTCGAGGAAGTCGGCGGCTGGGATGAGTCCGGTCTGCTCCATCGCTTGCCGAATGCGCTCCTGCCGTTGCTCTTTGGTTCCGAGCTTGTGGATGCGCAGGGCCTGATCCAGTGAGCTTGCAATGGACTGCCGGGGATCGAATGCCTCGAACGGATTCTGGGCGATCATCTGGACGCGGCGCCGGAAATGCTTGAGTTCTGCCCCCTTGAGATCGGCCACCGTTTGCCCGTCGAAGACGATCGTTCCGTCGGTTGGTGTCTCCATACGCACGACCAGACGACCGGTTGTCGATTTGCCGCATCCACTCTCGCCGACCAGCGCCAGAATCTCACCGGCCGAGAGGTCGAAGCTGACCGTATCGACCGCGTGCACGAAACTTCGCTGCCGGGTGACGAGATCTGTCGCGCTCCTCCGCACCGGGAAGAGGCGTTCAAGGTTGGTGACCTGGAGCAGGGGCGGATTCGTACTCATGCCGTTGCTCGCGCCTCCCCCTCGTACAGCACGCACCGGACCGCGTGGTTGGGCGCGATCTGAACCAATGGCGGCACGCCGGCCAGACACTGGGCGGTGGCATGCGGGCAGCGTGGTGCGAACCGGCAACCCGGCGGTGGATTGTCCAGGGGCGGCAACGTGCCGGGAATACCGGAAATACGTCCCTGCGATCCATGCACCCGCGGGACCGATCCGACCAGAGCCTTCGCGTACGGATGGGCAGGGGCCGAGAAGAAGGTCTCGCGCGGAGCCACTTCCATCAATTGGCCGGCATAAAGCACGGCCACGGAATCGGCGACGGCATTGATCACCCCGACGTCATGCGAGATCACCATCGCGGTGAGATTGAAGTCGGTCTTGAGGCGGGCGATTTCCTCGAGGATTTGCGACTGCGTGATGACATCGAGCGCAGTTGCCGCCTCGTCGAAAATCAGAAACGGCGGATTGCAGATCAGGCCGAGTGCAATCATGGCCCGCTGCATCATCCCGCCCGAAAGTTCGAAGGGATAGGCTCGCAGCACGCGATCGGGCAGATGCACGGCGTGGAGCAGTCCGGCGATGCGTTCCCGCCGCTCCTCCCGCGAGAGTCTTGGTTCGCGCTGATGCAGGACATCGTCGAGTTGATCGCCAACTCGATTGACTGGACTAAGCGCCGAGAGTGAGCGTTGGAAGACCATCGCCATCTGTCGCCAGCGCCATTGCTGATTGAGCTCGTGTTCGCTGAGTTTGGCGAGGTCGTGCCCATCGAAGGCAATCGACCCGGAGACGATCGCACTGGAAGGCAATGTGCGCAGTATCGCGGCCGCAACGGTGCTCTTCCCGGATCCGCTTTCGCCGACCAGTCCCACGGTTTGCCCGCGCGGGATGGACAGCGTGACATCGTCGACGGCCCGGATGATCGTCCCGCGCGCGCGGTAGCCGACGCTGAGATTAGTCAGTCCGAGGAGGGGCGTCGTGCTCATTTCGACTCCCGGTGCTTCGGTGTCATCACATACGCCAGCCCATCTCCGATCAGGTAGAAAGCGAGAACCGTGATCAGCATCGCCACACCGGCAAAGACCGACGGCCACCAGGCGATCAAGACCGTGGCGCGGCCGTCGTTGATCATCCGCCCCCACGAAGCCTTGTTCGGGTCGCCCAGACCGAGAAACGACAGTCCGGCCTCAGTCAGAATGCCGGCGGCGATGAGCAGTGTGCTGTTGGCGATGATCGGCTGGATCCCGTTCGGAATGATGTGACGCAGCAGGATGCGGAATCGATTCTCGCCAAGAGCAGTCAGGCCTTGGATGTAGGCCCGCTCCCGAAGCGTCAGGACCTGGCTGCGCATCAGGCGGGCATTGCCGGGCCAGGTTGTCAGTCCGATCACGATCATCGCGTAAATCAGGCTGTTGCCGAGGGTGGCGACAACGATGATGATGAGGAAGAAGGCCGGAATGATCAGGAACATGTCCGTCACACGGCTGAGGATGATATCGACCCAGCCGCCGAAGTACCCCGAAACGGCGCCGATTGCGACGCCCACGATAGCCGCGATTCCGGCCGAAATGACGCCGACCATCAGGGAAATGCGGGCGCCGTACAGAATCTGGGCAAAGACGTCCCGTCCGAGGTGATCGGTGCCGAGGATGTGACCATCTGTACCCGGCCGCAGGAATTTCTGGGCGCCAAGTTCGAACGGATCGCCCGGCGAGATTTGTCCGGCGAAGATCGCAGGGATGACGATGCACAGCAGAAGCACCAGCCCGACGATACCGAATCGACTTTCGACGAACGCATTCCAGTTCGCGCGCCAACTCGAGGTCTTGCGCTGGGCCGGGGCCTCGGCGGCGGGATCGGCATACATGCCTGCGTGCGTCATTTCAGC
This sequence comes from Thermomicrobiales bacterium, assembly GCA_033813515.1. GTDB lineage: Bacteria > Chloroflexota > Chloroflexia > Thermomicrobiales > UBA6265 > DASQCG01. The sequence continues at coordinate 249 of JAPXRQ010000342.1, read as the reverse complement.
CGAATCCGTGGATCGAGAAAGGCGTACACGATATCGGTGAGGAGCACCGCCAACGAGACGGCGATCGCCAGAATGAGATAGATACCGAGGAGGAGTGGGTAATCGCGTTTGAACACGGCATCAAGTGCCAGGCGGCCGATACCGGGCCAGGCAAAGATGATCTCGATCAGCGCGGCCCCGGTCACGACATAGCCGAGATTCAGGCCAAAGACAGTGACCGTTGGCAGCAGGGCATTGCGGAGTGCGTAC
>JAPXRQ010000341.1:0-2816 GCA_033813515.1 Thermomicrobiales bacterium | reverse complement strand
ATTCGGGAACGCACGACAACCAGACCACCGTCGGCTGGTATGCCCAACTCCCCGATGTCTACCGGCGGCAGTTGACGAGTTACCTGGGGGTCGATGGCAGCGACATCGCCTGGGACCTGATTCGGGCCGCCCTGAACTCCACCGCCCAAATCGCGATAGTGCCGATGCAGGATGTCCTGCGCCTGGACGATGACGCCCGCATGAACACCCCTGGACGCCCCGAAGGCAACTGGTCGTGGCGGATCAAATGGTCCGATCTCGATCCCGGCCTTGCCGAGGGACTGGGGCTGCTCACATGGCTCAGTGGCCGCAACCAACCGGAACGACCGGCCCCGGGAGCCGATCCATTCGACTACACCCAGCCTGGTGCGCGGCATCCGTTGCAAGAACTCCGTACCGTTTAGACTGACACGCAAACAGTTAGCAGACTGTCCACGAAAGGAGCCCCGGTTTGGCGAAACGCGGAGCATTCACATTCGTGCTTCATAGCCACCTTCCCTATGCCCGAAACGCAGGCAAGTGGCCGCACGGAGAGGAATGGGTTCATGAGGCAATTGCCGATACCTATATCCCCATCCTCAATGCCCTTAACGAACTGGTCGATGAGGGTGTCGCCTTCAAATTGACCATCGGCATCACCCCGATTCTGGCCGAACAACTGGCCGATCCATCGATCATCGAGAACTTCATCCAGTACGCCGCCGAACGCGCTGCCTGGGCGTCCAACGATGTCGAGCGCTTCGAAGCGGAAGGCGAACTCGAGTTCCGGGACGCTGCCCGCTTCTATCACCACTGGTACGCGCGCAACCTCTCCAATTTCATCGACCGCTACGAGAAGAACATCCTCGGCGCCTTCAGAAAACTGCAGGACGCCGGCTATGTCGAAATCGCCACCAGCGCCGCCACCCACGGCTACCTGCCGCTCCTTGCACGCGACTCCTCGATCTACGGTCAGATCACGACCGGCGTCGAGACCTACCAGAAGCACTTTGGTCGCGAGCCCAAGGCAATCTGGCTGCCCGAATGCGCCTATCGCCCCGCCTATCACGACGACACCACCACTCCGGCCGTCGATCGTCCCGGCATCGAGTCCTTCCTCGCACCCAGGGGCCTGGAAGTCTTCTTTAGCGAGACCCACACCGTCGAAGGCGGCAATCCGGTCGGTAAGGCGGCCGGCGAGGCAATCGGCCTGTACGGCACCATCACCCGCCGCTACAAGGTCGAAGTCACGCCAGAAGCGCAGACCGAACCCGGTACCACCTTCCACCCGTATTGGGTAGGTGATGCTCCCGGCCAGGTGGCCGTGCTCGGCCGAAACGATCGCACCGGCCAGCAGGTCTGGTCCGGCACGTACGGCTATCCGGGCGATTTCGTCTACCGCGAATTCCACCGCAAGGATCCGGTCTCCGGCCTGCAGTATTGGCGGATCGGCGGCGCCGATGTCGATCTCGGCAATAAACCGATCTACGAACCGGCGAAGGCCGAAGCCCAGGTCGGCGACCACGCCAAACACTTCGCGCAACTCGTCGAGACACTGCTGAACGATTTCGCCGACTCAACCGGAACCTTCGGAGTCATCTCGTCCGCCTACGACACCGAACTTTTCGGACACTGGTGGTTCGAAGGCGCCGAGTGGCTCAAGCAGGTCCTCCGGGAACTGTCGCAAAGCCAAAGTGTGGAACTGACAACCGCCAGCGCCATCATCGATCAGCATCCGCCAGATCGTGTCCTCGCCCTACCCGAATCCAGCTGGGGCGCGGGCGGCGGGCACTTCACCTGGCTGAACGATGAGACCGAGTGGATGTGGCCGGTGATCCATGAGGCCGAGCGCGCCATGGAATTGCTTGTGGCGGCGTATCCCGAGGCATCAGGTGATCAGGAACGTGTCCTCAACCAGGCCGCGCGGGAACTGCTGTTATTGCAGAGCAGCGACTGGCCGTTCCTGGTCACGACTGGACAGGCAAAGGACTACGCGGTCAAACGCTTTAACGAGCATGTGGAGCGCTTCAATCTGCTGAATGAGATGGCCACCCGGGCCGCGGAACTCTCGGACGACGAGTTCGAGTTCCTGCGCGATGTCGAGTTCAACGACAACCCGTTCCCAACCATCAACTACCGCAACTTCGCCGCCCGCCAGGGAAACGCTATCTAGCGCCTCGTTCGCCGCCGACCTGAGTCTATTCTCACGCGTGAAGAAGCGCGGCTGATTAGTCTTGGACCACCCAGGTCGGCACACTTCGCGATGTGGTGGGGGTGACCTCAGTTGGTTATCTCGCAGCTCACGAACGTGGTGCTATCGACACTGTCCTGGCAGTAGTCATTGGCAGAGTCCTCGTCTCCGCCGTTGAGAAGGTCGATCCCACCTTCACCATAGAGGTAGTCAAAGCTGGCCCTGCCAAAGATCTGATCATCACCATCGTTTCCATGCAGAAAATCCGTTTCGGTTCCGCCGTCAATTACGTCAGGACCAGCACTGCCGGGAAAGTCGTTTTCACACTCGCCATAGATTTCGTCTTTACCCGGTCCTCCAAAGATGTGGTCGGCTCCGCCATCGCCGCAGATGTAGTCGGGCCCGCCACTGCCGTAAAGCGAATCATCGCCATCACCACCGAAAATGTCATCGAGTTCTAATGGATCGAGAATCTCTTCGGTTTCGTCGCCACCATAGATTGTGTCGGAACCCGACCCGCCCTTGATCGTGTCGTCTCCCTCCAGCCCCGCGATCGAGTCGTCACCACCCGCGCCGGATAACTCGTCATTGCCAGCTCCGCCATAGATGGTGTCACCGGCCTCGCCCCCTCGCACCAGATCATCTC
>JAPXRQ010000340.1:0-2818 GCA_033813515.1 Thermomicrobiales bacterium | reverse complement strand
GGCTCTGGCTTTGGCATGCAAGGGAAGAAGGGACCCGACAATGGCATCGGACGTGATCATCGCCAGAAATCCCGGGATGGCCCAGGCGGCGATGTAGGCTTCGGCGGCATTGCCTGTGCCGAGTTTGGCTGCGACGAGCACCTCGCGCAGCATCGTGATCAATTTGACTGCGAGCGTGAGAAAACCCACCAGAACAGTGGCGTTGAGAATGCGGCGATTGTCGCCCGTTATTGGCAGACGGGAGAAGAGCGAGGCCGGCGTCTTCCGCAGCGTCCAGGTGGTGCTCATTACGCGGCTGGTGATCCTTGGCGAGGCGGAGGGCATGCGCGTGCTGCATGCAAGTGTGCCAGTCTGCCAGCCTCGATTGGGCGCCAGGTCATGGCCCGAACGTCCTATCTGGGACAAGGTAATTGGTGCTTTGGTACCGATCCACTGCCACCATTGGGCTAGGGAATTCGGGTGATACGGCTGGCAAACTTGTCGCAGTCGCACCCTGTGAATTGGGTGGGAATGCATGCCGATCGCTTGCGGTCGCGCCGAGGGATTTCGATGCAACTCCGGTCTTCTCATGCTGTTGCTGACGAGGTCGAGATTCGGCTCGGCCAACTGACGGTCAGGCTCGTTCCCGGCACGATTGAACGGGGTGAGATGCTCTGGCCGCAGATTGAGTCGGCCGTCGGCACGGGAGATTTGGCAACATCATGGGCCTGGACACGGGCCTGGCTGCGCAACTACGGCGATCTTGCACCGTACTGGTTTGCGATTGCCGAGACCGATCGCCCGATTGGCATCCTCCTCGTCACCGAAGGCTCTGGCCAGCGGATTGGTCCGTTTGGCGTTCGCACAATCCATATCGGCACAAGCGGGGAACCCGAGCACGAAACCGTTCGGGTGCAGTACAACAGCGTCCTGGCGCCTGTTGAGATTCGCACGCAGTTTCTCGGGGCAACCCTGCGTCTCCTGCGCGCCAGCGTGCCGCAGCAGGATGAGATTCGCCTGGATGGGTTTCCGCCTGCGCTGATTAACTCAGCGATTACGCAGTTTCCGGAGGCGCGGGAGCAGCGCATTGTCACCTACATCTGCGACCTGGCGGCGATTCGCGGCTCTGGTAAGGACGTGCTGTCCGCGCTCGGTGGCGATCGGGCCAAGCGGATTCGCCGGTCGATGCGATTGATCGAGGAACGGTATGGACCGATCACGATCGAGTGGGCAACCGACAAGACGAGAGCGTTTGAGATCTTCGACGAGATGTGTGATCTGCATCAGGCCAGATGGCAGGCGATCGGCGAGCCGGGCGTTTTCGCGAGTCATCGGTTCGCGCGGTTCAATCGCGAGTGGATCGATGCGGCCTTTCCTGATCATGTCGCCTTGAGCCGTGTAACCGCCGGCGAGGTGACGATCGGCTGCGACTATGCCTTTGCCCAGCACAACCGGTTGCTGGGGTATCAGTGGGGTCTGGCGCAGGTCGATGATCACCGGGTTTCGGTCGGATCGGTGACTGCGGCGATGGTGATGCAGGCGGCGCTGGAGCGAGGCTTCGACGAGTACGATCACCTCTCGGGAGACAGTCTGTACAAGCGTCAGCTCTCGACGACAGCGCGTGAACTGGTGTGGACATCGATTGGCATTGGGGCGCGAACCAATGCGATCTATCGACTGGCCGATACCAAGCGGAAAGCAACCCAGTTGCGGGCATCGTTACCGCAAATCGGCGACCTGATCGCGACTCGCTAGGCCACGCGACTGCGAAGCGCCTGATCGAGGGCGAGATCCGCATCGCCGACCGATGCCTGGATCTGCTGAACGGCGCTGATCAGCCGGTCACGCTCGGTAGCATCCTTGATCATGTCCAGGTTGACCTGCACATTCTCGAATGCACCATTGATGGCAGCGTGGAGCAGGTGGCGGGCCGTGCGGATATCTGACAGCGCGTGTCTGGTGCCAATGGCAGCACACTTCGCGGCGAGATTCAGAGCAGTCGCAGCGGCAGAGGCGGTGGCGATTGGCGCCTCTGCAGCGCGGACCAGTGCGGCCTGCATCGCCTGCGTGCGCGATGCCTTTTCGTCGTCGGTCGATTTCGGACGTGCGGTGGCGGCCCGATACGCGGCGTAGACGGCCTCATCGGCAATAGCGCAATCCGTGAGCGACACCTGAACTTCGTCGGCTTTGCTGGCGATGATGTCCAGTGCTGCCTGCGCAGCGTCATCCACAGGTTTGGTCAGGCGGGCGACCATGGCAATCAGGGCGGCTCCGAGGGCGCCGGTATAGGCCGACGCGCTGCCTCCGCCTGGGGTGGGAGCGGACGACGCCAGAGCTTCCAGATACTGTCCGAGGGTCCGATCGGTTCCGGTGGCGCTGGTGGTCACATGTGCTCCCTGGTGTGTGTGGTCAGGCGGCCAGATCGAACAGCAGGGTGTCTCCTGGTTGCAGATCGGCTGCGGCGGCGGAGCCTGGGTTCATCTCAATCACGCCGGCCGCCATGGTCAGATCGACACGCCATGGTTTCACGGCCGGTTTGACCTTGGTCACCCGGTTCTCCTTGTCAAAGTAAATCAGATCGATGGGGAAGCGCATGAAGCAGGTGTGGATACCCATTGCTGGACGGAAGACGAGACCGTACCGTTCCGGGATTGACGATTTCATCATCAGGCCCTTGAAGCTGCCCCACATCCCTTTGGCATCTTCGGCCGATGTGGCAAGCGTTTTGCCATTGCGCGTGTTTGTAATTGAAGCCTGTCCGTCAGCCATTGGTTCCCCCTGCATCGATTAATCGCGATCACTAGCGTAGGCAGGGCTTGCTGAGTCCTGGAATCCCCCA
>JAPXRQ010000339.1:0-2830 GCA_033813515.1 Thermomicrobiales bacterium | reverse complement strand
GGATAGACCTCTCGCCGAGGCAGTGGTTTCTCCTCGCAGAATCTATTCGACTGGGCGATCGCTTTCGGCGCATGTTCCACTACGATGTGCCTGATCGTGAGGATGCCCGCGAAGCACTGCGTGAACGTGCCGCCAAGCGGCTTCTCCGAAACAGCGGCGAGTTTGTGCAGTGGGTAAACGATGTTGAGGATGGTCTCGCCCTGGTGCTTCCTGGAGCCGAGCGCCATGATGTTTTGCGCCTGGCCGACGATGCGCCGCTGAACCAACGTAAGGCGCAGGTGGCCATTTCCTGGCTTCGCATTCGCGGCGCTGATGTGCACAACGGCTGGACCCTGATTTGCCCGCTGATGGGCTTGGTTTTACCAGGCGAAACGGTTGAGTCTCCCGCACACTCTGACTCCGAATCGATCGACCTGCATCTTGACGAATTCGGTCTTGAAGAGCTGGACGACGTCGAGTTTTACCCGCATGTGCTCCTCACCGATTTTCTTGACCGGCTCGATTTGACTTGTTACGAGTGGGAGATATTGGGTGCGCGCTTTGGTCCGTCAGGAACGACCGATTCAGGGACAATTGCGGCCGATTTCCAGATGACTCGCGCCCAGCTGCTTGATCTCATTGCTGACATCCAGGATCGCCTTCTCGAACGCTGGGCCGAGCTGGATCAACCACTAAAGGTGCTTGAACGCCATGTAGCCAGCGCGTGGCCATTGCGGGCGCCGCTTTCCCTTCGCCAGGCCGGTGCCCACGTCCGGGATGCCCTTGAGGCCCACGAGATCGAATCGGAATTCGAGGACGCAAGCCGGTTGCTGAATGTTTGCCGTGCACTCGACAAACTCATCCCGAATCCCGTCGACAAGTACCCTCGAATACAGGAGCGGATCCGGATTCCGCTTGGATCATGATGCAGCGGGTGGGCGGTTGTTGGGCAGGTTGATGGCCTGTTCGACGGCGTGAGCGAGTTTGAGCAGGTCAAGATCGCCCCGATACCGGCCGACAATCTGAATCCCGACCGGCAACCCATCCGGAGTGAATCCCGCCGGGACCGAGATGGCCGGTAGTCGCGTCACCGTCACGAAGTAGGCGCTCTTCATCCAGTCGATGTACGTCTCCATCTGGACGCCGTCGATCTCGGCCGGCCAGGCGGTTTCGACCGGAAACGGCGGCACCTGATTGACGACGCAGGCGAAGGCGTCGAAGCGCTCCATGAACGCACGCACCCGGTGATACAACTCACCTTGCTGGGCCATGGCATTCATGACATTTTCGGTCGAGAGTCTCAAACCCTGCTCAATGTTCCAGATTGCCTCGGGCTTGAGCAGATCGCGGTGTTCGCGCAGGACAGGCGCCATGCTCGCCAGGGAAAAGGCGCGGAGGTCCTTGAAGATGCGGTCGGCGTTGGTGAAGTCGGGCGCGGCATCCTCTATCTCGCAGCCCAGCGCTTCGAAGGCCGATCGCGACCCGTCGACCACCGCGCGGACGCCCGGATCGACCGGGAGACCGCCCAGATCCGGACACCAGGCAATGCGCAGGCCTTTGGTTTCGGTGGCGAGGGATCCGGCGAACGCGGCCGTATCAACTTCGTACGACAACTGATCACGGGCGGTGAAACCGGCCATTGCGGAGAGGAAGAACGCAACATCGGAGACAGTCCGCGCGATCGGCCCCTTGACGCTCAATGGGAGCCAGGGGGCGCCAGATGGACTTTTCGGGACCAGACCGGGTGACGGGCGCAAACCGACGACACTGTTGAAGTTACCGGGGTTGCGCAGCGATCCGCCCATATCGCTGCCATCGGCCAGCGGGAGCATGCCGGTTGCGACGGCCGCTGCTGCTCCGCCACTGCTTCCTCCGGCGGTGCGATCGAGATTCCACGGATTTCGCGTCGGTCCGAAGACCGGGTTGTAGGTATGCGAGCCGAGACCAAACTCGGGGACATTGGTCTTCCCGATGGGGATGACGCCGGCCTGCCTCAGGCGTTCGACGATCGCCGAATCGACCTCTGGGCGGAAGTCCTTGTAAATGGGCGATCCCGCGGTGTTCGGGAATCCAACCGCATCTTCAAGATCCTTGAACGCGATTGGCAGGCCGAAAAGCGGTTGATCCGGTCCAGGTCCGATTGCATCGGCAGCATCGGCAAGGTCCAATGCGGCTTCGCGCGGCAGGCCAGAGACGATGGCGTTGATGGTCGGATTGACCCGCTCGATCTGATCGTAATGGGCAGACATGACTTCGCGGGCCGAAATCTGGCGCTGCTGAAGCATGCTGGCGAGATCGCGCGCGGACTGGAAAACGAGGTCGGTTTCCGGCATTGGGTGGGCTCCTTTGTTGGCCAAGTATCTCGCAGTTGGGGCCGATTGGTGCGACATTGTCACCAACCGCGATCCGTCCCACAATATCGCCAGCAACACACCAGGAATTCGGCCCATTCGCGGGGGTCGGCAGGAAAGCACTGAGGACAATGCTGCCCCAGTCGACGCGTCGCATCATAGGCCGCAAACAGGAACTGGCGCGGCTGACGGCCCTGCTCGATGATCCGTCTACACGGCTGGTCACTGTGGTTGGCATTGGCGGTGTTGGCAAGACCACGCTTTGCCTGGAAGCCGCCCAGCGAGTTGCCTCCGGATTTGCTGACGGGGTCACGTTTGTGTCGTTCCAGTCGGCAGTCGCGCCCGAAATTGTGGCCGATCGCATCGCCCGTTCTCTTGGCTTCGAGCCAGACAGCGAGGGCAATGCCGCTGACCTGGTTGTGGACCACCTCGCCGATCGTGAACTGCTCCTGCTGATCGACAACTTTGAGGTCGTCGAAAGCGCCCGACCGCTGCTCTCG
>JAPXRQ010000338.1:0-2838 GCA_033813515.1 Thermomicrobiales bacterium | reverse complement strand
CAGCTCCACCTGAACCAGGGCATCGTCGGTAAGGGCTGAGCCGACCAAGCGGGCGAATGGGGCGACGTCCAGTTCCTGACCGCTCTCCCAGTTGATGACATCGCGATCGTGCGTACTGCGCGGTGAACGAAGCATCGAAAGCATGCGCACGGCCTCGAGCAGCGTACTCTTGCCACTCGCGTTCCGTCCGATCAGGAGCAATCCTTCGGCGGGTATGGTTATGTCCAGCCGATGATACGACCGAAACTCTGTGAGTTGGAGCTGGGTGAGACGCATCTGTTCAGACGGTCCCGCCGGATGACGGGATCAGGATCCGATCACCATCGGCATGATGACGTGGCTGTAGTCGTCGGAACCGGCAGCGCGAATGACACCGGCCTGGTTCGGTCCATTCAGTCCGAGCGAAACGCGGCCCTGGCGAATGACGCCAAGGACATCGACCAGATAGCGCGAGTTGAACGCGACCTGCATGGTTGGGCCCTCGATGCCGGCGTCGACGTAGCTCTCGCTGTCCCCGCGCTCGGCCGCCCTCGCCGTGATCTCGACAACGCCTGGTTCGCCGGCATCGCCATCGGGCTTGATATCGAACTTGATCGCATCGTTGGCATCACGCGCGAAGAAACTGGCGCGGCGGACAGCATTGAGCAGCGCATCGCGACCGAGTTCGACCTTTGTGCCGAACTCCTTCGGGATGATCTGTTTGTAATCGGGAAAGGTGCCGTCGATGAGGCGGGCATGGAATTCGGTGCTGCCCGGTTCGCCTGGCGCGCCGAGACGGACCAGCATCTGGCCAGCGTTGGCTGTAACGATCAGGTGCAGTGGTTCGGTGGTATCGCCAATGATGCGGCCGAGTTCGCGGATGGCACGCGCCGGGGTGATCAGGTTGCGGCGCTCACCGACCGATGCCTCCAATTGCCCGTGGCGGACTGCCAGGCGGAATCCATCGGCTGCGGCGAGGGTGATCGTCGAGTCTTCAAAGCGGAGCAGGACGCCAGCCAAAACCGGACGACTGTCATCGGTGGCAGCCGCAAACTCGACCTGACCGATCATCTCGCGCAGAAGTTGCGCATCAATATCGAGGGCAAAGCTGGCGTTGGCGCCGCTGGGATTGACCGGGAACTCGTCAGCGGCGATGCCATTGATGGTGGCATGGTCGCGGCCGCATTGAACCGAAAGGATGGTCCGGTCGCGCTCGGCCGAGAGATGCACCGTATCGGCCGGCAGGGTGCTGACGAACTCGCCGAGCAGGCGCGCATCGACAGTGATCTTGCCTGGTTCCTCAACCTGGGCCGAAATGGAGGTCGTGATGCCGATCTCGAGGTTGGTGGCGGAAAGTTCCAGCCGGTCGTCCTCGGCAACAATCAGCACATTGCCAAGAACCGGGAGTGCTGTTTTCGACGCCACCGCGCGGGATACCAGGCCCAGTGCGCGTTGCAACTGATCCTGCAGACAAGCAACCTTCACGATGAACTCCAGCTCCCATTTGGCGCCAAGAAAGAGACAATTTGGACCGAGACTATATCAGATTCGAGTAAGAACCCACGAAAATCCACGGGTTTGCAAAGATTCAATCGTCAGTTGTGGAGCCACCAGCGCGCAGCGATATGAAATGTGGCGCCTGGACGAACAGGTCTTGACGGGGTCCTTTAGAACAGGTATTCTATGCGTACACCTGTTCTATGGATGGGAGATGAACCAGATGATTTCCGCAATCGCCAACCCGCTGACCGAGCAACGCGATGAACTGATCCGCCGCCTGGAAGATGGAGATCGAAAGATCGCCATGGCACTGAGCGCTGGCAACGATGTCCGCCAGTTGGAATCGCTCTGGATCAAGTTGCTGCGGGAGTACGAGGCCACCTGCGACGCCATTACATCTGGCGCAGCAGGCAGCCTCCCTGAAGCAGCCTAGGACTCTGTGATCGTCACCGTCTTGACGATCACCGGATCCACCGGCTTGGACATGGCGCCATCGCCGCCCATGGTCGTTTCGACCGCGGCGATCTTGTCCACGACATCCATGCCGTTGGTGACCTCGCCAAAGATCGTGTAATTCTTGGGCAGGCCCACATTCTGCAGACAAACGAAATACTGACTGCCATTGGTGTTCGCGCCGGCATTGGCCATGGCCACGATGCCGCGGTTGTAATCGCGCGTGACCGGCTCGTCATTGAACTTGTAGCCCGGTCCACCACGGCCCGTGCCAGTCGGATCGCCACCCTGGATCACGAAACCCGACACGATGCGATGGTACGGGGTGTTATCGTAGAAACCGGCCTTGGCCAGGCAGACGAAGTTGTTGACCGTATTCGGCGCCTCGGACGCAAAGAGCGTGATTTCGTACGAGCCGTACTTTTCGGTTTCGATCGTGGCCACATAGGTCTTGGCCGTATCGATCGTCATTGCGGGTGGTTCATTCCACTGCTGCACGAGTGTTCCTCCATCTAGTGTTACCGGCACAGCCCGTTGCTCTGCCGTCCAACATCCACTTGAGATATCCGCCGAACTGGGCGGGGGTGCGACGGTCGCCTCCTCGTCGGACGATTCATCGCCGAACGGAGCACATCCACCCAACAGCACCAGAACAACCAACAGGGGCAACCACGACCAGCGCTTCATTCGGCTACTCCCTGCAGGCCAAGTTCCTCGGCATTTGCGGTCATGGCTTCGATCACGAACTGGACATGCTGCTCGAACGGAACACCGAGCAATTCGGCACCGTCCAACATCGCCTGGCGATCAACCGCGCGGGCAAAGGCCTTGTCCTTCATCTTCTTGCGGACCGCTTCCGGTGTGACGTCACGGACTGCCTTGCTGGGCCGGACGAACGCGCATGCC
>JAPXRQ010000337.1:0-2846 GCA_033813515.1 Thermomicrobiales bacterium | reverse complement strand
ATCGAAGTGGACTTTGGGCAAATGGTCGGACGTGCAACTGAGGCTCCTGCGTTCGGCGATAAGTCCGCGAATTGTACGCGAGCAGCCGGATCAGGCCACGGGTGAGGCCGCTTCGGCAATTTCGGCTGCTTCGCTGTTCTCTTCGTCTGCATGTTCGGGTTTGCCGCCCATCAGGAAGAAGGCGACCAGCACACCGACCATCGCGATGCCCACCGACAGCGTCATCGCGTGGCTCAAGCCAAAGACGAAGGCATCATGTCCGGTCGCGATCAGCTGGTCGGCCCTGGCCTGCGACACCCCTTCAATCTGCGGCACCCCACCTGTCAGCTGATGGGCGAAGTCCGAGCGCTGGGCAGCCGTCAGGCCGCTTTCACCTCCCAGCGTCGTCGCCAGACGGTTACTCGCCTCACTTTGGAAGAGGGCGCCCAGAGCCGCGACACCGAAGGTTCCACCGACCATTCGGAACATCGAGAGCACCCCGGAAGCGACGCCGGCTTTTGTTCGCGGCACCGCATTCATCGCGGCGGTGGACATCGGTGACATGGTCAGGCCGATTCCGGCGCCAAGAATGATGAAGCTCGGCAGGATGTCGTTGAAGGTGGATCCATCCTCGATCGTCGAGAACAGGTAGAGCGAAAGCGTAATCAGCAACATGCCTACGACAATCAGCCAACGGGGACCGATCCGGTCCGCCAGCCGACCGGAAATCGGCGAGAAGACCATGATCACGAGAGTAGTCGGCAGGAACCTCACACCCGCTTCCAGCGCCGAGTAGCCGAGGACGTTCTGCATGTAGAGGGCAAGAAAGAAGAAGACGCCCATCATTGCGAAGGAGATGATGAAGGCGGTGGTCACCGCGCCGATGAAGTTGCGGCTCTTGAACAGACCGAACTCGATGATCGGAGCTGTGACGCGGTTCTCGGTGAAGACAAAGATGATCAGTGAAATCACTGAAACTGCGATCAGGGCGAGTACCGAGGGCGAATCCCAGCCCCATGAGTTGCCTTCGATCAGAGCGAGGACCAGGGTCGTGAGGCCGACCGTGAGGATCCCCACCCCGAGGTAGTCGACCTTGCGGCCGACTGTAGTGTCGCGTGATTCGCGGACCACAAAGGTGGCCGCCAGGACGGCAAGCACTCCCACCGGCAGGTTTATGTAGAAGATCGCCCGCCAGGAAACATGCTCGACCAGGAATCCGCCGAGCACAGGTCCGATCGCGAGGGCCAGAGCGGAGACCCCGGCCCAGGTCCCGATCGCCTTGCCCCGCTCGTGGGCCGGGAAGGCGTCGGTGATGATCGAGAGCGTGCCGGGCATCATGAATGCGGCGCCGATCCCCTGAAGGACGCGACTTGCAACCAGGGCGAAGTTGCTCGGCGCGAAGCCGGCTGTGGTCGAGGCGATCGTGAAGATGATCACGCCGACAACGAAGGCCTTGCGGCGGCCGAAGATGTCGCCGATTCTGCCGCCCACTGCGAGCAGAACCGCGAAGGAAAGCGTGTAGCCGTTGACGATCCATTCGAGACCGGAAATCGACGTGTCAAGATCCTTCTGGATGGAAGGGAGGGCGACGTTCACCACGGTGTTGTCGAGCATCACCATGAAGAGGGCCAGGCACATCGCGCCCAGCGTCCACCACTTGCGGTTTTCGTCAGTAATCAGATGCTGGTAGCGGCTCATCGTTGCACCGCCCCTTCGAGCTGTTCGTAGATTGACGCGAGGTCTTCCCTCTCGACCAGACCCGAGAGCACCGAGTCCAGCTCCCTGAGTTCATTCGGGCTGAAACTCTCAGCCAGCTTCACGGCACCGATCGCACGGCCCATCAGGGCGGCATTGGTGACCCTGTGGCCCTCATCGGTGAGCGTGATCACGCGCCGGCGGCGATCCTCGGGGTCTTCCTCCCGGGAGACGAGACCCTTGCGAACCAGACTGTCGATCGCCCGGCTCACCGCCGGCATCGAGGCCCCCGTTGACTCGGAGATATCGGCAAGGCAGAAGCTCGCGCGTGTCTCGAAAACCCCAAGTTCCATCATCGCCTTGAATTCAAGAAACGAAAGACCCTGGGCACCGGCTTCGAGGAGAGAGGTTGAAGCGGCCCCGAAGGAGAGCATCCGGCGAAAGAGAGTTCCGAGCTGGAGTGCGACCTGGATCGCTTCCGGGGAAGCGGCGCCGATTACATCCTGCCCGGTGGCAGCAGCCTCGCCGGCCGCAACCCGATCGGTATTGGCGGCGACGGATCCGTCCTCGTCGGCACCCGCCGCCAGGCTTTCGACATCCTCGATTCCAGGTGATCCCGTTTCGGACATGCCGAGGATAGTTTCATTTTCGCAACTATTTGTCAAACGAAAAGGTTGCGTGTGTGAGGCACATCACAGTCAGGCCCTGTTGCCCGCGGGCAGCGGGTCCGGTTCCCGGTGGTCTCCCCGGCTTGCCGGCTCATCGTCACTCGGGGTAGCCGCCGGCTCCGATCCCGATGTCCCTTCGAGTTCAAGCTTCGGCAGCCACTCCAGCCAGCCCGGGAGGTACCAGTTCCACTTGCCGAGCAGCTTCATCGTGGCCGGGACCAGAACCCCTCGGACAATCGTGGCATCGATCAGAATCGCAGCGGCCAGGCCGACACCCATCTGCTTGAACTCGAGCATCGAGAGGGTGGCGAAGATCGAAAACACAGCGACCATCACAATCGCCGCCGAAGTGACCGGGCCAGCGGTCCGGCGCAGGCCATACTCGACCGCTTCGGCAGTGTCCGCCCCGTTCTCATGTGCCTCCCGGATCCGGCTCAGAATGAACACGTGGTAGTCCATCGACAGTCCGAACAGGATCACGAAAAGGAACATCGGCAGCCAGGC
>JAPXRQ010000336.1:2210-2860 GCA_033813515.1 Thermomicrobiales bacterium | reverse complement strand
CTGCACCTGTGCGGATTGGCCACCGCACGTTCACCAGCCATCCTGACAGGTGCAGGGAGGATTGCGTATCGCCGTTACGTCACGGATTCGCGACTGGAGTTCCCACCGGACTGGCGGATGCTTCAGGGCTGCCCTCGGCCGATTTCTGCTGCAAATCCCGGATGTACAGGATCGTCGACCAGATTTGCTCGTCGCTCATCGTCCCCGAAAACGCAGGCATTGCCGTCCCGGGTTTGCCATTCCGAATCCAGTTGAAGAACTCGGCATCAGCGTGATAGATCGCATGTCCGACCAGCAAGTTCGCCGGTGCGGGGTCGAGCCCGACACCACCAGGTCCATCGCCTTCCGCAGTTACCCCGTGGCAGACGACACAACTCTGCTGGTACGCCGCCGCCCCAACTGCGATTGCTTCGTCGGTCACCGCCACGGGATTCGGTGTGTTCAGCGGAATACCAGAGCCGACCACATCAGATCGCGCCTGCAGCAACAAGGCGACAGAAACCAGGACCGCCACCGATCCGAGGCCGATGCCTTCACGTCGGGAGGATCGCGATGCACTCTGGATTCCCCAGCCGATGCCCACCACCCCGGCAATCGCCAGCAAGAAGCCAACAATCGCCGACCGGTTGAAGACCCACGATGGCTGTCTC
>JAPXRQ010000336.1:0-2200 GCA_033813515.1 Thermomicrobiales bacterium | reverse complement strand
ATGGTGTGTCGATCGATGCCACCACGACTTGTCGCTGCGGTGCATTGAACGTGACATCCTGCGACCACTGAAACGCTCCGATCTTGCTCACGGTGACAGTGATCGTCCAGTCGCCAGTGACGCTCATCGCGGCGGTGTGGGCTTCGAATGCATTGCCGGTCGTCCGCTCCAACGTCACCGACTTGTCGCCCGCCATATCGACCGGCGGAACGAAGAGCAGGGTCGCGGTCACGTCCACCGCAAGTGGATCACCGCCAATATCCAGTCGGAAGTGATTCGGGCCAGCAGAGCCCGGAGCGATTGAGAGCGTTGAAGGTCGGTCATCAAGGGTCAACGAGAGTTCCTGCTGATTTGCCCGCAACGCCAGAACTTCGCGCGACGGCTCCATCTCAGTCAGCCGGCCTGTGAAGAAGAGGATGATCACTACACCAGCGATCTCACATCCGGCCAGAACGCCAAACCGCTTCCACCATCGGTTCGATTCCTCGTCCGACATCCCGTCGACACGGCGGGAAATGAGCAGAAGATTGAGCGATGCAACGATCAGGACCAATGCCAGGGCGCCAAGTTTGTAGAGCAACTGCCGCCCGTACGGAGTATCTGTCAGTCCATGCCACGTGCCGACCTGCAGGTACCCGGCGTAGAAACCGGTCACGCCGATCGCAATGAAGGCACTGATCGCCAGCCATGAAAAGCGCGGCAAGGCAATGCTCAGGAAGAGGCGGCGTCCTCCCGGCAGCAGATCGCCGGCGCCCGAGATCGCGACCAGAAGAACGGCCAATCCGCCCGCCCAGATCGCCATCGACAGCAGGTGAAAGTAGTCGAACGCAATCGCAGCTGCACGCCCGTACTTTTCGGCCGAAGCATGCGCCACCATCGAGAATGGGAGCGGAACGGCCGCCGACAGCGCGAGGATGCCAAGCGTTCGCAGTGGTCGTCGCCGCGGCCACCACCATGCCGCAACCGTAAAGGCCAGCGTCAATGCAATCCCGAAGATCACGCGCAGGAGCCAGAATCTGCCCCACCGCGTATCGGTCAGAATCGTGGAAATCGTGCTGAAGATGTCGGAGCCACCTTGTGCTTTCGCCTGCACCAGCAACATCGCGACTGCCGCCAGCAGGTACAGCAACCCGACACCGAGCGCATATCGACGCACGCGCCGCGTCACATCCGGACCGATTTGCCAGACAGGCGACAGCGCCGGTCGGACGATCAGCAGCCATGAGAGCCACAGGCCCGAGAGCAGCGCCAACGCCAGGAACGATGCCCAGCGCGCGACACCTGCCACCCAGAACGGCACACCGTTGCTCGTCGAGAAGACCGGCGGGATCACAGTCCGTACGTCCGAAGTCGAACCAATTGTGAATGCAAAGTAGCCGGAGAATCGGTGGCCATCGTCGGCGGACAACGTTCGCCACACGACCGAATAGGTCCCCTTCGCCAAATCGTCGGGAATATCCATCCGCACGATCCGGGGATTGGAGGCATCGAACGAGATCGCGGTGCCACCGACTTGATTGTTGTTCTGATCAACCAGAATGATCTGGGTGTAGGTCTGTTCCACGGCCTCCGTGAAGGTCAGTTCAACCCGACCGGGAGACTGTGAAACCACTTCGTTGGCCGGCGGATCGGAACTGCCAAGGGTCGCATGGGCATCTGCCCGCCCTACCGAACCTTGAATCAGCGCAACCAGGATCCCGAAGGCGATCAGTGCCTTGAGGAGACCCGGTCGTGCGCCGAACACGCTAGTCCTCGTCGCCATCTCGGTCCGCGCGATCTCCGAACTTCGGATTCTTCGGCCGCACCACCAGCCAGACACCAAAGATCGCAACTGCCACCAGCAGGCCAGCTCCGACACTCAGGGCCAATGCGCGCGAGTCAAAGTCGCCTTCCGGATTGAGCGGATTGCCATTTAGTCCCGGATCGGGTGTGGGCGAGGCAACGACGGCGCTTCCGATTACCGCACTCCCCTCCGCTCCAACACTGAATACGTAATCGCCGGACGCCTCATCTCCATCGAGATTCGAGACCGATTCCCAGTGAACCTTGTACACGCCGGGTCCGCCACTAAACAGGGTCACATTGACGACATTGCGATCTGGATTGTTCAGGTCGACGGCGGCATTGCCATCATCCACACGGCTCCCATCCGGACCAGTGACCGTCACCGTGATGCCGTCAGGCTTGACCTCCTCGGAGA
>JAPXRQ010000335.1:0-2865 GCA_033813515.1 Thermomicrobiales bacterium | reverse complement strand
ATCTCTGCCCACGACCAATGCTGCGGCCGGATGACGACCCCGAACGACATGCGATCCGGATTGGCCACGGGCGCAGTCTGGGTTGTGCTGTCCGTCTGGTTGGAACTAGCCATTGAGTTCCTTGCGGAGTTCCGGGATCAGGGTCTTTGCCAGGTTCGGAATTGCGTCGATGCCCTCGCGGTGGGGCGGGTACTTGAACAGGAACTGGCGGACACCAACCTCGTAGTACGCGCGCACACTGGCTGCGACCTCATCGGCCGATTCCTTGCCGAACCAGACTCGCGCCGAGCCGTAGATCTTGCTGCCATCGCGACCGAAATCGTTGGCGTGCTGGCGGATGGTTTCGAGCGAGACCTTGTACTCCGCCGGCGGGATCGAGCTGTCCCAGATATCGGCATAGCGGCCGATCACCTTGAGCATCTTCGGCTTGCCGCCGCCAATCAGAATCGGCAGCGTGCCATTGACCGGCTTCGGTTGAAACGGCGTGTCCTTGAGCGAGTAGAACTGACCTTCGAATGTGGTCCGATCCTCAACCTCGAGCTTCTTGAGGATCTCCAGCGCTTCCTCCAGTCGTGCCACGCGCTCGCCAGCCGAGGGGAAGGGGATCGAGTAGGCGGCATGCTCCGGCTCGTTCCAGCCCGCACCAATACCGAAAATCACCCGACCGCCGCTCATGTGATCGATCGTGACGACTTCCTTGAAGAGAATCGGTGGGATACGGTGGGTGTTGCCGTAGGTCAGGACGCCGATCTTCGGTTTGGTCGTGGCCATGGCCAGGGCAGCGAAGGTGACAGAGGCCTCGAACGCGTCGTTATCGAGGTTGTCGCCGAGGGAATGGAAGTGATCGTTCAGCCAGATCGACTCGAAGCCGAGTTCCTCGCCGAGCTTCCAGTGATCGATATTGTCCTTCCAGCTCCAGTGCTGCGGCTCAATGACAATGCCAAATGTGGCCGGCTGCGTCATGGTGTCTCCTCCCCGGGGAACAACGCGAGAATCAGGAGGGCAATGCTACCCGATTTGAAGTTGTTGATGGGAAATGAAGTGATGCATGGTGTGCTACGGTGCACGCATGGCGACGCGAGTTGGGAAGGTGACGATCAAGGAAGTGGCGGCCGATTTGGGCGTCTCGATCGCGACCGTCTCCAACGCGTTCAACCGGCCTGACCAGTTGTCGCCAGCCCTGCGCGAAAAGGTCTTTGCCGCGGCCGAACGGCTTGGCTATGTGGGACCGAATCCCGCGGCCCGAGGCATGCGCGCGCGCTCGGTCGGACAGGTTGCCGTGCTGCTGGGACAACCCCTGGCCGATATCTACGCAGATGCGGTCACCTCGGCCACACTCGAAGGCATCACACGTGTCCTCTCAGGCCGGGGACTGGCGCTCGATCTGGTTCCGGATCAGCCGCGCACCGGTCTGCCCCTGGCCGATGGGGTGATTGCGCTCGATCCCGATCGGGAGGACGCCACCGTGCGCCAGGCGGTGCAGGGTGACCGGCCGGTGGTGCTGGTCGACAGTCCGCCGTTGCTGGGTCATCCCGGAATCGAGATTGGCGACGATACGGCGGCGCGAGGTGTCATGAGTCACGCAATTGGACTCGGGCACACGCGAATCGCAATCGTCATCGATGCGGTGCGGAGCAGGGGCAGGGCCGGGCGGGTAGCACTGGCCGACCAGGAGCGGATAAGCCGGGCGCGTTCGGCCGGCCGATTGCGGGGATACCGCCTCGCCGCCCTGAACGCCGATCTACCGTGGGCCGCTATTCCGGCTTATGCCGCGGGGGCCGATACCGAAGTGGCGGGCCGCGCCATTGGCGATCTGGTCCTGGCCGATGTTCCGACCCCGACCGTCGTTTTCTGCACCAGTGATCGGTTGGCGTCCGGGATGCTGCTGGCGGCGAAGGCGGCCGGACTGTCGGTGCCGGGGCAGATCAGTGTGATCGGGTTCGATGACACGCCATTGTCGCGGTCAACAACACCGCCACTGACCAGTGTTCGCCTGGATCATCTGGCCAAGGGTGAGGCGGCAGGGGAAGCGATGCTGGCACTGCTCGATGGCCGGACTGTCCCACCATCGCCCCGGGTATTGCCGAAAATCGTCGTCCGCGAATCATTGAAGGAGCCACGTGGATCATGAGCCAACCAACTGCGCTGACTGTGGCCGAGACGATTGGGGCGGCGCTGGCCGATCGGGTCGCGTCCGAGGATTACGATCTGGTTGTCGAAGGAGATGCAATCGATCTGGCGACCGACGACTGGACGCTGCATCTGGACGGATTTCCGGAGGCGTCGGGATGGATCGCGATCGACAACGAGCCAGAGGACGCCAGCGAGTATGCGGAGGCGATGCGAGGTTCGTTTCAACGGACCGAGATCGACGCGTTGCGGGCCGCGAATGAGGCGGTCAGCGGATTGATCGCAACGGCCCTGGAGCTGTCCGGCGACGAATTGAGCGCCGTATTTGCGGGAATGCTTCGGGCCGTATAGCCCAAATCTCCGGCTGATGGCGAATCGGGCGGTATCGGTTGGGCACACCGGCTCCAATCGCCGCACCCCCATGGCACGAGCTGGAACACGCGCCACTACATCACGGGTCCTCCCCAACCACATCGCCGATTGGAGCAAGAATCCAATGTAGCGCCTGCTGTTCCAGCTGCTGGCGAACCGGGCGGTCCCGGTTGGGCACACCGGCTCCAATCGCCGCACCCCAATGGCACGAGCTGGAACACGCGCCGCTACATCAAGGGTCCTCCCCAACCACATCGCCGATTGGAGCAAGAATCCAATGTAGTAACCGTCTTTGGAGTCAAGTCATCAGGCTGCTTTCTGGACTTGGTTGACGTCCAGTTCGTTCCAGCTCAGTCCGTCCCG
>JAPXRQ010000334.1:0-2873 GCA_033813515.1 Thermomicrobiales bacterium | reverse complement strand
TCGACGGTTACCTTCGATCCGAGAGAGACAACCCCGGCAGGACTGGCGGACTCATCGATGATCTCCGCGTGCCGAATCAGGTCTTCCAGCTCATCAATCCGCCGCTTGGCCATCATCTGGTCGTGGCGCGCGGCATCGTAGGCAGCATTCTCGCGCAGGTCGCCATGCGAGCGTGCTTCTGCCACGGCCTCGGTGATTTGCGGCATCTTGATCGTCTTGAGCTCTTCGAGTTCGACCTTGAGACGCTCAAGCCCATCACGCGTTACCGGAACGCGCTTGCCAATTGTCATGATTGAATCCCGTTCCTTTCGAGCGGTGGTGTTCGGGGAGTGAAATGTTACTCGACTTCGAGGATCACTTCGATTTCGACCGGGATCTGGCTCGGGAGGGCGACAAATCCGACGGCCGAACGGGCATGCTTGCCAGCATCACCAAAGACCTCAACGAAGAGGTCGGAGCAGCCGTTGATCACCTTGGGCTGATCGCCGAAATCGGGGGTGCTGTTCACCATGCCGAGCAGCTTGACGACCCGCTTGACGCGATCGAGATCTCCAAGCGCCTGCTTGGCTGTGGAGATGATGCCGATGCCGACATTGCGGGCAACCTGGTAGCCCTCTTCAATGGTCAGGTCGGAGCCGCACTTGCCGCTTGGCTGATCGGCCGACGGGCCGGAGCCGGAAATGAAGAGCAGATTGCCTGTCTGGACATAACGCACGTAGGTCGCGACCGGGCTGACCGGTTCGGGGAGCGTAATACCAAGTTCCTCAAGTCGCTGTTCGATCTTTGCCATGTCAGTTCTCCTTGTTGAGCCAGCTAGCCAGCCGACTCATCGTCTCGGTCAAAATCTCGTCGCTGGTTGCAAATGAAATACGAACGAACCCTTCGCCAGAATCACCAAAGGCCGTGCCCGGAACGACCGCCACCGCTGCTTCGCTCAGTGCGCGATCAGCAAACTCGGACGCTGTCATCCCGGTGCCGCGGATATCCGGAAAGGCGTAGAACGCGCCCTCTGCCGGGACATACTCGACCCCACGCAGCTTGTTCAGGCCGGCGGTGACCAGGTTGCGTCGACGGTCCCAGGCCTGAACCATCTCGTCGATGCCTTCCTGCGGTCCGGTCAGTGCCGCCACCCCGCCAGCCATCGCGAACGAGGTGGCGTGGGTGATCGAGTGGCTCTGGATCTTGGCGATCTCATCCATGTAGGCCTTGGGCCCGGCCATGTAACCGAGACGCCAACCGGTCATCGCGTAGGCCTTGCTGAAGCCGTTGAAGGTGATCGTCCGCTCCCACATGCCGGGCCAGGCGGCCAATGAGTACGCCTTGTGATCGTCGTAAATGATCTTCTCGTACATCTCGTCGGTGAAAACGATGATGTCGTGTTCGATCGCGAAATCCGCAATTGCCTGATGCTCGTCGTAAGTCAGGACACGGCCAGTGGGATTGCACGGCGAGTTCATGAACAGCACCCGGCTGGCGGGCGTGACATGCGCTTCAAGGATCTCGCGTGATACCGTCCAGTTGGTGTCCGGATCAAGCCCGACGTGGATGACATTGCCGCCAGCGAGCGTGACCATCGGATCGTAGGAAACCCAGGCTGGCTCGAGGATGAGGACATCGACACCCGGCTGGACGAGCGCCATGGTTGCTTCGAACAAGGCTTGCTTGCCACCCGTGGTGACGATGATCTCGGACGGATCGTAGGTCAGGCCGTTGTCGTCCTTGAACTTTTGGGCGAGGGCTTTGCGCAGTGCCGGTGTGCCAGCGCTGGCGACGTAATGAGTATCGCCGGCGTTCATCGCATCGATCGCAACCTGACGAATGTGCTCAGGGGTTATGAAATCCGGATCGCCGCCGCCGAGATCGATGACATCGACTCCCTGCGCCTTCAGTTGCCGTGCCTTTTCGGAGACGGCGAGGGTCGGGGAGGGGGCAGCATTCTTGACGCGATCGGCCAGAAAATCGGCCGGGTCTCGATGAGTGGGCACCGTGGGCTCCGCTTGCTAGAAACCGGTAGAGGGCGATTGCCGAGGCTCGGATCGGAGCGCGGGGTTGCGCAAACGAGCCTGGCCAGATGCAGGCATTTTAGCATTGAGACGAGGCGACACGATCGGGCAATGTCAGTTTCACAATGCTTTAGCACTCACCCTTGAAGAGTGCTAAAAAGGGTGCTAGCATTGTCCCGCTACGAATGGTGGCGCCCCGCAAAATGCTGCGTCGGCGCCGTTTTCAGGGTCAACCACAGGAGGTTGAAAAAGACTATGGCGACAGCAGTCGATGTGAAACTGCGCCCGCTTGGCGATCGTGTGCTCGTCAAGCCACTCGGCCGCGAGGAGACCACCAAGAGTGGCATCGTCCTCCCGGATACCGCCAAAGAGAAGCCGCAGCGCGGCACCGTCGTTGCCGTTGGCGCTGGCCGTCTCGATGACGATGGCGATCGCATCCAGGTCGACGTTCAGGTTGGCGAGGAAGTTCTGTTCGCCAAGTACGCCGGCACCGAGTTCAAGCTCGACGAAGAGGAATACCTCATCCTCGCCGAGAAGGACATCCTCGCCGTCATCGGTTAGTCGTTTCGTTCATCCGCCAGTCAATACACGGAGTTTTGTGCTGTGGCAAAAATGATTGAGTTCAACGAGCAGGCGCGACAGTCCCTCAAGGAGGGCGTGGATGTCCTGGCCAATGCGGTCAAGACCACCCTTGGTCCCAAGGGCCGCAACGTCGCGCTGGACAAGAAGTTCGGCGCCCCGACGGTCACCCACGACGGCGTGACCGTTGCGAAGGAGATCGAACTCGACGATCACTTCGCGAACATGGGTGCGCAGCTCCTCAAGGAAGCCGCCACCAAGACCAATGATGTCGCCGGCGATGGCACCACC
>JAPXRQ010000333.1:0-2880 GCA_033813515.1 Thermomicrobiales bacterium | reverse complement strand
GGCCTCGGCCCTCACCGCCGGATAAGCTCTACCCAAATCAAACGTCAAACGCCCCGGTAGTCACTCGACACCGGGGCGTCTCGCTTGGCCGCGCGTTGAATCAGGTCGCCCAGTCGACTGAACCAAATCCCGTGTTCAATCCGCATCGCCGGAACAACTCGGGGATGGCAAGGCGTTCATCGCCCGTCAACACCGACGCGACATCCGCCAGCACCGCATCGATCAGCGTCGGATCAGCACCTTGCTCAATGGCGAACGCCTTGGTTCGACTCAGGTCGCCCTCAAAGCCTGCATGGATCAGATTGGTCACCGCTTCCCGGTTATCGGCCGAGGCCCCTTCCGGAACGGCCACAATGTGAGAGACAAACGGCGTACCGGTCAGGACAAACCAGGCGCGGGAAAGATCATCCGCAAACTCTGACTCGGTCGGACTGATACCGGCAATCTCATCCAGGACAATTGCATCGTATGGCTGGTCAGCATTGGTTACCCACGCACCTGGCGTAAATCCGAAGAATCCGGGCAACGTCGCTCGCGCCAGCAATTCCGTGGTCAGCGACGCCGTTTGCAAGCGCACGACCGGGTCATCCAACTGGTCGGGGCGCACGGGTGAGTAGAACCGCGCCAGGCCCGCGTCCCTGAGTGAAATTCCGCAACCCGCATCGACCTTGTACCCAGTCAACTGCGGCAGAAACCCGGTCTCAACCAGCGCAAAGCAGCCATGCTCAAACCGGTTGATCAGGTCGATGCCATCACCCAGTTCGGAACTTGCCGCAACCACGACCGGATGCGTGAGCAATGTCTCCTGTACAAACAGATGGACGCTCATTCGGATCCTCCCAGGACGAGCGATTCAATCGGAAATCGTGGGTAGCTCCCGAAGATCTTAAACGTCGTGCACTGCTCCTCAACTTCGCGCAACGCCTCCGCAACCACTGGATCGCTCCGGTGTCCGAGAAAATCGACCAGGAACACATAGTTCCCGAGATGACTTTTGGACGGGCGACTCTCCAGTTTGGTGAGTTGCAGTTTGTGTTCCGCAATCGGCCGGATCGAGCGATACAGTGAGCCCGGCACATCTTCCGGCAATGTGTAGGCGACGCTGGTTTTGTCGTCCCCGGTCGGAGCAGCCTCGCCGAACCCGACCACCACAAACCGGGTCACATTCGTCGCCACGTCCTGAATGTCCGACACCAGTATCTCGCCTCCAATCTGCTCGACGGCATTCCGCGTCCCGATCGCGGCCCGGGTCGGATCACCTAGATCGACAACCTCCTGCACGGCCGCGGCGGTGCTCATCGCAGCCACCTGGGTTACCCCGGGCAATGTGCGTTCCAAAAATTGCCGGCTCTGCCCGAGCGGATTGGAGTGCGATGTCACCGTCCGAATCTGATCGAGCGATGTGCCGGGCAGGCCAATCAAACAGAGCCGCACCGGTATCACGACTTCGGCCTGGATATTCAGATTGGTCTCATGAATCAGCAGGTCAAGCGTTGTACTGATTGCGCCTTCGATCGAGTTTTCGATCGGCATGACGGCATCGTCGGTCTCCCGCGACTCAACTGCCCGCACCAGTGCCGGAATCGACGGCATGGGGATGTGATCGCCGTCCGCACCGGCCCAGGCGATCGCGGCTTCTTCGCTGAATGTACCCTTCGGTCCGAGATACGCCGTTGTCATCTACTATCTCCCGGCCATGCAAACACGGGCCGCTTCCTATACTTTGCAATCATGCCGCGAGAACGAACCAAATTCACCAAATCGAGACCTCAATCGCCCGATGCGCCAGACGCCAGCTGGCGACTCTTCACCGGTATTGCGATCGACGATGCCTTCCGCACATCGATCGAGAGCATCCTGGCGCTCTGTGCGGCGTCCGATCTCCCCATCCGGTGGATCTCGGCCAACGCCGCCCATCTGACACTGCAGTTTATCGGCGAAGTCCCGGTCGAGCGGGCCGAGCTGCTGCGCATGGCCTTCCCGACGGCAGCAGCCGAGCTGCATCCGTTTAGCCTGCGCGGCGATGGTGCAGGGGCATTTCCCAATCTCCGCAAGCCGCAAATCATCTGGATCGGCCTGCGCGGCGACCTCAATCCGCTCAACCGCACGCACCTGGCGATCGGCAAATTCCTCGCCAGATACGATCTCGTCGCGGACGAAGAGCGCGAGTTCCGTCCGCATATCACGCTCGGCCGCGCCCGCCGCCCGCTCGAATCTCCCGAAATCAATAAGCTGCAGGCCCTGATGCGGTCAGACGAAGTCCGCGCCCACCTCACCGCCATCGAGGCGCCGATGCAGATCACCGCCGTCCACCTGTACCGCAGCATCCTCAGCAGGGACGGAGCTCGGTACGAAGTGGTGGCAACCTCCCGGTTCAGAAAGTGACCACTGACCTGTATCATTAGATAGTTGCGGCGCTCTGCCCAACCACCGATACCACCCGAAACCTGAACAGCGATTCATGAGCGCATTTCTGACCACGCTGGCGGAACTCAAACGCCGGTACGATGAACTTGACCACCAGATGGCCGATCCGGCCGTTCTTTCCGATCCCTCCAAATTGATGGAACTGGGCAAGGAACGCGCCGAACTCGAAGAGGTCGTTGCCGAGTACAACAACCTGCTCGACATCACATCCCAGATCGTCGAATCCACCGAACTCGCATCCGATTCCGATCCGGAACTGGCCGCCATGGCCGAGGACGACGTCCGCCGTCTCAAGGCACTGGAAGTCGCAACCAACGCCAAATTGAAGGCGCTCCTTGTGCCCAAGGATCCGAACGATGCCAAGAATGTCATCGTCGAGATCCGCGCTGGCACGGGCGGGGATGAGGCTGCCCTTTTCGCCGCCGATCTCTTCCGCATGTACAGTCGCTACGC
>JAPXRQ010000332.1:0-2898 GCA_033813515.1 Thermomicrobiales bacterium | reverse complement strand
AGTTCAAACACCATGCTGACGCAGCGAGTGAGTCCGGGCAAGATCCTGATGCTGCTTGGTGCGGCCATATTTGCGGCCTTTCTGATTTTGCCGCTCATCGCCCTGGCGCTGCGGTCGGTGGATCACATTGGTGCGCTCAATGATCGCGAAATTGAACTCGTCAAGCAGGCGATCTCGCTTTCGGCGCGGACATCGCTCGCGACACTGGCGATCATTCTCCTTCTCGGAACTCCCCTCGCCTACGTCATGGCGCGAACATCGTTTCGTGGCAAGGCCGTGCTGGAAACAGTGATCGACCTGCCGATGATCCTGCCGCCTGCGGTCGCAGGTCTGGCACTGCTGATGGCATTTGGACGGCGAGGGCTGCTGGGCGAGCACATGGACGCGTGGGGGATCCAGATCGGTTTCTCGACGACCGCCGTGGTTATCGCCCAGATCTTCGTGGCCTCTCCCTTCTATATTCGGGCGGCGACCGCGGCGTTCGCCAGTGTTGCGAAATTGCAGGAGGAGGCCGCGGCCGATCTCGGCGCATCGCCACGGGCCGTGATGACCTCGGTGACGCTGCCGTTGGCTGCGCCAGGGCTAGGTGTCGGCGCGGTCCTGGCCTGGGCGAGGGCCGTCGGCGAGTTTGGAGCGACGATCATGTTCGCGGGCAATTTGCCGGGGATCACCCAAACACTGCCACTGGCGATCTACGGCCGCTACGAAGCGGGCGATCTCAACTCGGCCCTGATCATGGCGTGCATTCTGCTGGTGACGTCATTCCTGGTGCTTATCAGCGTCCGCGGTATCAGCGGTCGGGTGCGAACGCCCATCTCCCAGTAGCGCCCCTCTGGAGATTGCCTGGACCAGACATGGTTTACCAGTCTCGCCGTCTGTTCCAAATCCCACATCGACAAACCCGGCCCGTCGATAGGCGGCAATAGCGCGCACATTGTCGACAGAGGGGTCGATTGCAAATCCGGCGATATCGGGATCAAGCGCCAGCACATCGGTCAGGAATTGGCGGATCATCCTGCTCCCCAGACCCCGACTGCGCCCGTCGGACGGTCCGATGAAGAGATCGAGTCCGGCATATTCCAACCCGGTGAAAGGCGCTCCCGGATGGTCGGGATGGTCCGCGAGGCGGTACCACTGGATGAAGGCGAACGGCAATCCGGCGAGTTCTGCGATCAGGCAGGCGATGTTCTCGCTGCCGTCGATGCGGGCGATGTACTTGCCATCGACCTCATCCTGCGACACGGGAGGCTCGCCCCACCAGATGCTGATCTCCGGATCCTGAACCCATCGAAAAATGAGCGGAAGATCGTCCCGGGTCAGCGGGCGAAACGTAAAGACCGGGTCCGGATTGATCGGGATGTCGCCTATACTCACGCCCATGATTTCTCGCCAAATGTCGGCAAACCGTTGATAAACCATACCGCGCTGGATTTGGCCGAACGCATCAACCTGCTGCTTCGCGAGCGCACCGACCTGACGCTTGCTGCGGCAGAATCCTGCACTGGCGGTTCAGTTGCGCAGGCAATCACCGCATTTTCGGGGAGTTCAAACTACTTCCTTGGCGGAATCGTTTCCTATGTCAATACCGCCAAGCACGAGTTGCTGGGTGTATCGGAAGAAATTCTGGAAACGCGTGGTGCGGTGAGTCCGGAGTGTGCGGTTGCCATGGCTGAAGGCGCCCGGGCGGCATTCCACGCGGACATTGCGATATCGACCACCGGTATTGCCGGCCCAACCGGTGCAACCGCCCGGAAGCCGGTGGGACTGGTGTACATCGCGCTGGCCGATGGACAGTCGACCGAGGTGACCGAGCACGTATTTCCCGGAGACCGTGCAGCCGTGACCATGCAGGCGGCTGCAACAGCATTGGATATGGTTCTCACAGCAATCGAGGCCCGGCTCGCCGAGTCGAATTAGCACAGACGGAGAGACAGTTCGTTGGCAGCATCCCCCTATCACAAGACGGTTCTCGAGAATGGGATCCGTGTCGTTTCCGGACCGATGACCGGTGTGAAATCGGCCAGCCTGATCTTCTATCAGGAGGTTGGTTCGCGCTTCGAAGACCCGGCGATCCAGGGTGTTTCGCATTTCCTGGAGCACATGTTGTTCAAGGGAACGGAAAAACGCCCCGATCCGATCATGATCACCCAGGCAGTGGAAGGCGTCGGCGGCATTCTGAACGCCGCAACCGGTCGAGAATCAACCAACTACTGGGCAAAGATCCCCAGCACCCACTTTGCGCTTGCCTACGATGTGCTTTCCGACATTCTTTGCAACTCGGTGATCGATGGTGGCGAACTCGACAAGGAGCGCTCCGTCATCGTCGAGGAAATCCGATCGATCATGGATTCGCCCGAGGATTTGGTCCACGATGTGATCGATGAGGTGATCTGGGGCGATCAGAGTGTCGGCGCGCCGATTGCCGGCACCGAGGAGACGGTCGCGGCGATCGATCCAGAGAACATGCGCAGTTTCTGGCGGCGCAACTACCGGCCAGACCGGTATGTGGTTGCCGGCGCTGGCGATATCACCCACGAGCACCTGGTCGAACTGACGCGGGAGCATCTTGGTCACCTCGCCCCGGAAGGTCAGCCGGATGCGATGCGGCCATCCGCCTCCGATCAGGACGCCAAGCGGGTTCGCCTGGTTGAGCGCGATACCGAACAGGCCCACCTGTGCATCGGTCTGCCGGCGCTTCCCTACACAACCAAACGAAGATATGTGCAGGGGACGATCGAGGCAATTCTGTCGTCAGGCATGTCATCGCGCCTGTTCCAGGAGATTCGCGAGAAGCGCGGGCTGGTGTACTCGGTTTACGGCTACTTCCGTCCATATGAGGATGTTGGCCAGGGCGTGATTTATGCCGGGACGGACCTGGACCGGGTCGAGGAAGCCATT
>JAPXRQ010000331.1:0-2904 GCA_033813515.1 Thermomicrobiales bacterium | reverse complement strand
CCTACAACTCGGGCAAGCGCCTGACCAAATCGCGCGTGCTCTTCCCCGAGCGGCTGACCGGGAAGCTGCATATGGACGCCGACGGTCGCTTCCCCGCCAAGACCTCCAGTAGCGGACTGGGCGATTGGGTGCAGATGCCTACCGGCATCGAGCAGCCGGAAACAACGGGGTATCTGGCCCGGGAATACCCGACCTTCTTCGTGGACGACGATGGCGTCAATCCGTTGACGGGCGACAACGATGTGAAGACCGGCACCACCTGGCCGCCGGGCGAACGGCATCTTCCCGGCACCGATGTCCCGGTGATGTTCGGCAATGCGGTGGCGAATGCGGTCGATCTGATTGCCAACGCCGGCGCCACCTTGCCCGACTGGAACCTTGATGGCGACCGCGGCATGGCCTGGCTGACCTGGGCATTCCAGAACGATGTGCTCTCCGATCCCGTGGCGGTGGATCCGGAACCCTGATTGATCACGACGATCCCCCGGACGAAGGAGAACACCGCTATGACGCATGAGCGCAAACCCCGACCCCGCAAGCCGGACCGTGAACCAAAGAACGATGTGACAGATGTTGTCGCCGCGGTCGACAAGGATCGCGCCGAGCGGATGGCCGAATGGGAAAAGGACTATCTCGCCTGGCTGCGCCGCCAGAAGGCCGGGCAGGGACATGACGGTCAGGATGGCGAAGGCGGCAAGCCGGTGCCGATCACGCCGTTCCTGCTGATCCGGTACGCGATCAACGATCTGGGGGCACGACCGATCCCGGGCAACACACCATTCTGGATTTCGCCCGATATCACCGTCGAATCCAGCGATCCTTACGGCAATCCCGTAGCTGGGGAACCGAACTACCTGCACGCCCGGCTGTTCAATCTGGGCGCGTTCGAGGCGGCTCCGGTCAAGGTCGATTTCTACTGGGCCGATCCGTCGCTCGGGCTTGGTCCGGCAACCATGAACCTGATTGGCACCGAATACGTCGCGGTTCCGTCGCTCTCGTCGGTCGATGTGCGCTGCAACACCGCCTGGGTGCCGGTCATCGTCAACAGTGGCCACGAGTGCGCGATGGTCAATAGCACCTCGTGGATTGCCGATCCGATCCACTACCCATTCCAGCCCGTGCTCGATCGCCACGTCGGCCAACGCAACCTGAATGTTGTGCCGGGCAAGGCCGGGATGACGATGTCGTATGTCATCCAGATGGCCAATGTCTTCCCGATCCGGATGCCGGCGTTGGTAACGGCAAAGTTCGAGCGGCTCAAGCTCCTGGTCGATCAGGAGACATTGCCACTGAACGAGCTCGGCGCGGCTGCAGCCGGATTTCGCCGGGTGGAACGGAAGCCGGGGCTGGAGCTCGCCGGAATGCTGCGCCGTGGCTCGACCGCCCATCGCGTGGCCCAGCGCGCAACCGCCCTGGAGCGACGCAACCAGGAGAAACCCGTCCAGTTCTTCATGGAACAGGAGGGGCGTGGCCTTTCGGTCGGAATCAAGATCCGGCCGGAGCGGGGCGCGCTTGGTGGAGATCGCAATGGCAAGTACGCCGGGGATCTCTTCGCCGGTCTGGACGACTTCCGGGAGAGCGGCGGCGGCGGTCAATTCGGTCAGGTCCTCGGCGAGATCGTGATGGAACCAATGACCTATCACCTCGTCGATGTCACCGTCGATGTCCCGCCCGATGCGGCCAGTGGGGATGTCTTCGTGGTTCACCTTGGGCACCAGGGCGGCCCATTCATGCTCGGCGGTTACGCAATTGTCGTGGCGATTCAGTGATCAACCCGGTGGATGTCCCATCGGGTGAACCGCAAAGGAGGTTCTGCATTGGCTCGTGAGCAAGTTTCCGAACAGGAATTGATGCGACTCGTGATCGAGGAGGTTGATCAGGCACGCGATATCTACCAACTGGCTCAGCAACTGGCGCCATTCCTGCCGATTCGCTCGGTCGAGGAACTGATGAAGGCGGCCGGGGAGAAAGAACTCCGCTTCCGCGACAGCGATTTCACGATCGATGAACGGATGGCGGCCCATCTGCCGAAGATCATCTTTCCGGTCGAGGATGCCTCCAGTCTGGTTGAGCGCCTGGGGCATGTGGTGCGCATGGTTCCGCCGGCCATGGGGGTCGATCTCGACTCGAGCGAGGGCGTACGGCGGCGGCTTCGCTTTGCCTCGGCCCTCGGCCCCAATCTCGGGATGATCGAGACCGGCAATGTCGTCGCCACAGCCATCATGCCCGGGATGACCCCGCCGGAACTGACCCAGCAGCAACCCGACCGATGACCGGCATGCTCCGGCAGATTGCACCTTTGGAGAGGAGTTCACTGTGGCACTGATGGGCGGCGTGATTCGCAATGCCAACACCCATGTCGCACTTCCATTTGCCAACGCCTGCATCACGGGCACGTTCAACTGCTACGGCACGGACGGCAGCGGCATCTGGAACAACCTGCGCGACAACGCAACCACCGGGTACGAGGGCGTCAATATGACGTACAGCGCCGGCGGCTTCAATAACCTGCAACTGAATATGACCGCGGCCGATATCGCGTTTTTCCCGGGCCTCGGATACGGCTACTGGAAAATCGCCGAACTGACGCCGGCACCGCCACCGCCAACCTGCTTCACCGGCGATACGCTGGTGCTGATGGCGGATGGATCGAGCAAGCCGATCGCGGAGATCGGCGCCGGCGAGCTGGTGATCGGGCAAAACGGCAGTGTCAATCGGGTCCTTACCATTGAAACGCCGTACCTGGGCGATCGCCCACTGTACGCGCTCAATGGCAGCAAACCGTTCATCACCACCGAGCATCCGATCTACACCGACCGGGGCTGGGCATCAATCGATCCCGCCCTGACCGCGGACGAAAACCCGGACCTGATCGTCGTGCCGCTGGCGATCGACGATGTCGTC
>JAPXRQ010000330.1:1344-2909 GCA_033813515.1 Thermomicrobiales bacterium | reverse complement strand
TGCCACGCACCCACGGTTCCGGCATCTTCACGCGCGGCCAGACCCAGGTGCTGACGGTCGTTACCGTTGGAACCGGCGCCGACGAGCAGAAACTGGACTCGATCAATCCCGAGCAGACCAAGCGCTACATGCACCACTACAACTTCCCGCCGTACAGCGTTGGTGAGGCCCGCTTCATGCGCGGACCGAGTCGCCGCGATATCGGACATGGCGCTCTGGCCGAACGGGCCCTGTTGGCTGTGCTCCCGAGTGAGGAAGAGTTCCCGTACGCGATGCGCCTCGTCTCCGAAGTGCTCAGCTCGAATGGCTCCAGCTCGATGGCCAGCGTTTGCGGCAGCACCCTCGCCCTGATGGACGCCGGTGTGCCGATCAAGAAGCCGGTTGCCGGCGTTGCGCTCGGTTTGGTGACCGATGAGACGGGCCGATTCACCGTGCTGACCGACATTCAGGGCC
Organism: Thermomicrobiales bacterium; assembly: GCA_033813515.1. GTDB lineage: Bacteria > Chloroflexota > Chloroflexia > Thermomicrobiales > UBA6265 > DASQCG01. The sequence goes on along the minus strand of JAPXRQ010000330.1, from coordinate 2,456 downwards.
TCGAGGACCATATCGGCGATATGGACTTCAAGGTCGCCGGCACCCGCGATGGTGTGACCGCGATCCAGATGGATATCAAGGTCAAGGGCATCACGATCGAGATCATGCGCCAGGCACTTCAGCAGGCAAATGACGGCCGGATGTACATCCTCGACATCATCACCAATACCATTCCGGAGCCGCGCGCTGATCTCTCGCCGTACGCTCCACGCATCACCCAGGTCAAGATCAGCCCGGACAAGATCGGACTGCTCATCGGCCCAGGCGGCAAGAACATCCGCGCGATCCAGGAAGAGACTGGCGCCAAGATCGATATAGCCGATGACGGAACCGTCTCGATCGCATCGGTCGACAAGAAGGCGACTGACGATGCGATTGCCCGGATCACCGGCATGACCACAGAAGTCAAGGTCGAGCCGGGAGAGATCTACACTGGCAAGATCGTTGGCATTCAGACCTATGGCGCGTTCGTGCAGATTCTGCCGGGCAAGGACGGTCTGGTCCACATCTCCGAACTCTCCGAGGATGCGGAAGTGCGGGTGAACAAGGTTGAGGATCTGTTCCAGCTTGGTGACGAGATCACGGTCATGGTGACCGAGGTCGCGCCGAACGGGAAGGTCAGCCTCTCCCGCCGCGCCGCCATCACCGGCGAGATGCCGCCGCCGAAGTCGAACGATCGTGGTCCGCGCCGTGATGGTGATCGTGGACCACGTCGCGACGACCGGGGACCCCGACGCGATGATCGTGGGCCACGCCAGGACGACCGGGGCCCACGCCGCGACCGCGATGGCGAAGGCGATCGAAGCAAGCGCCCCTCCTGGTAGCGGGTAGCAACGAACGAACAAGAATCTGGCCGGACGAGCAATCGTCCGGCCAGTTCTTTTGACGTCGATTTGAATGCGCGGGAGCTAGTTCGCTTCTTCGGTCTGGTACTCGGCGATCTGCGTCTGGAAATCTGTCCAGGCATCCGATCCTTCGAAGAGAACCGAGGCAACGATGCAGACCAGGATGCAACCGAGGATCAGGCCGAGGGTGATCCAGAGCCAGCGGCGGCGCTTCTGGGGCTCGGGCGGGGCCATGTATTCCGGCGTCCACCCCTGGCGAGCAGGATC
>JAPXRQ010000330.1:0-1334 GCA_033813515.1 Thermomicrobiales bacterium | reverse complement strand
GGATCGTAGCCCGGAGGAAACCCTGGCTGTTGATACTGCTGCTGCGGGTACTGCGATGGGAAGCCGGGAGGAGGTGTTGGCGCAGTTGGCGTCTGCGACGGCGGGAAACCGGATTGCTGACCAGATGAGGGTGGGAATCCTGGAGGTGGTGGTGCTGCGCCGAAGGTCGGCTGGGTTGGCTGCGTCGGTGCGGATCCGAATGGCGGTGGGGTTGGTGCAGCCGGCGGAGCGGACTTGGATGGGACATTGCGGATGTCGGCGCCACATTGGAAGCAGAAACTGGAGCCGGCTTCGTTCTCGGTTCCGCAATTCGGACAGGTGATCACGCTTGCTCTCCATTACTGATTGAAACCGGCTGCGACAAAAGCTGACCGGCGGATGTTCGTCTGCGGCGCAAGTAGAGCAGCATCGCCGCACCGAGAAGAACAGCAAACCAAAGCGTAGCAAACCGGATGAGTAATGTCGCTGCAATGGCGGTCGATTCGGTCATTTTGGGATCGTCGATAAGCAGCAGCAGCATTCCGGCGACACTGGCATCGGCCACGCCCAGTCCACCGGGAAGCATGGAAATGCCGCCTGCGAGCGAGGAAACGGCGAGAACAAAGATCGCAATCAGGAGAAGCGACCATGTTGCCTCCAGGCCAAGCCCGACGAGAACCAGGAAGAACGCGACACACTCCCCTGTCCATGAAATCACGCCGAGACCGGTGCCCAGGGCGAGAAGGCGTGGCGAAAGCAGGTGCGTCAGTGACGAGAAGAACGATTCGGCGAGGTGGATGAATCGCTCGGCAAATGGCAATCGCGATAGCTGCCGAACGATGAAATCGACCGCCCCGGGCCGTCGAAAGAGGAACAGTCCCACGGCCGCGGCAATGATCAGCACGCCCACAAACACGCGCCCGTAGCTAAACTGCGTCAGCCCCAGAACCGCGAGCAGCAGCATTGCCAGCGCATCTGTCACCCGCTCGGCGACAACGGCACTGGATACACGCTCAACCGGCGCCCCTGTCGCGGAGCGGACCTCGAACGCCTTGATGATTTCTCCGACCTTGCCTGGAGTGACGCTCATCGAGAAGCCGGAGAGGAAGATCGGAATGCCAGTTTTGCGTGGGATGTGTGGCACATCGAGCGACTCGAGATACAGCTCCCATTTGAGGAACCGCCACCAGTAGTTCCAGATCGTCAGGCCGAAGATCGGGATCGCCAGAATCCAGTTGAAGTCGCTCAGCGCCTTTCCAAGTTCACGCGCGTCGCCGACGATGGTGAAAAGGGTGAAGACCAAAAGGGCGAGCAGAATCCCGATCGCCAGGCCGCGTATCAATTGGCGAGATGAA
>JAPXRQ010000329.1:0-2914 GCA_033813515.1 Thermomicrobiales bacterium | reverse complement strand
GGAAAGGCCTGCTGTGATGAGCGAACTGACCATCTGGAGCTATGACTGGGTGCCGGAAGGCCCGCGCGGCTTCGTGCGCGATCTCAGGTTGCGATGGGCCTGCGAGGAGGCGGGCCTCGCTTATGACGTCCGCACCATTCCTTTCGATGGGCGCGAGACCAATCATCTCTCGCGCCAGCCCTTCGGGCAGATCCCGTTCCTGGACGATGGCGCGGCCCTGAAGTTCTACAACTACATGCCCACCTCGGGTGGCGATATGGGCTATGTCGATCCGGAAACTGGCGTCTATATCGAAAGCCGCATGCACCGGCGCTATAAGAGCGAAGCGGAGCTGCTGGGAGTGGTAACCACCGAATCCGGAATCATGACCGCCGCACCCTACCAGGCCGTCGATGTCGATCACTGGATCTACGAGGGCACTGGCCTGAAGGTCGGGGAGCTTTTTGGCGAGAACGGCTTGCAGGAACGTTGCTGGGGTGGGGCTTCGGGACACGAGACCGACAAGATGAGTGGTTCGTCTCCCGCGAATGCGCGCATGCTGGCGAAAGGTATCAATCCGGACGACGGCGGCGCGGAGATCGTGCAATACGACGTGCCGTCGGGCGGCTCGGTCTTTTCGGTAGGGTCGATCACCTGGCCAGCATCGTTGCTGGTGGACGAATTCACCTCCCGTATCACCAGGAACGTCCTCGATCGGGCCCTCAAGGAACGCGATCATCCATATCCGTCACCGCGAGGATAGGATTTCGCGGTCAGCGACGACAATTTTCGCCATCGCCCTGTTGCCGCGGTAGCAGGGCGAGAGCCGCGCCGAAGGGAGCGGCTCTTTTTTTATGCCTGGAGTTCCGCACGGTCACCTGGTTTCTTTCGATCGGGCCGTGCGTTGCCGCCTGCGATACGTGATCGTTGAGATCAGCATCTGCATCACGTCCGCATTGGTGTCAGTTTGCTGTGGACTGTCCACAGTGCGAACAGGACTGGTATCATGGCGGCTCACAGACGCACTGGTGACTGTTTACCAAATGCTGCTAAATTACTTACGAAGTCGTTTTCCAAGAGAGGAGGATAGCGGTCTGCCTGGCGCCGATGCGCTGGGCCCACAAGCGATCTCCGGCTCGTTCTCGCGAGCCAATCGACCTGACGTCCGGTCGACGACGACCGGTGCCCTATTTCCGAAAGAAGGACAATCATGGCCGAACGAGATAACGACCTGAGTTTTCTGATCGACCTCGCCCGTGGGCGATTCTCCCGCCGCGATCTGCTCAAGGGCAGTGGCGTGCTTGCAGCCGGCGCCGCCATTGGTGGTGGTCTGACCATCAAGCAGCTCGCCAATGTGTCCGCGCAGTCGCCGGAGGCCCCGGCTGGGGAGATCGTCTGGGCGCTCGATGCGCCGCCGCCCAACCTCATGCCATTTGGCGCACTCTCGCTGGCGCACTGGCAGGGCCGCGAATTTTTCTATGACACGCTGGTCATGTGGGATCAGGATCTCAATCAGATCCCCGGGCTCGCGGAATCATGGGAAATCGCCGAAGACGGTACCTACACCTTCAAGATCCGCCAGGGTGTGAAATTCCACAATGGCAACGAGTTGACGGCCAAGGACGTCAAGTACTCGATGGATATGGCGGTCGCGCCGCCCGAACCGGGCGTGGCCGTGTCGTATCTGGCGAACATCACCGGCACCGAGATCGTCGATGACTACACGGTGACGGTTTCGATGAGCAAGGTCGATCCGACCCTTCCCGGCACCATGGCCTGGGGCGGTTATACCCCGATCGTGCCAGAGAATTTCTATACGGACTACAACCCACTCAGCGAGGCGGTTGGCACCGGTCCGATGAAGTTGGTCGAGTACGTCCAGGACGACGCGATCGTGATGGAGGCATTCCCGGATTACTGGAATGCCGGTATCCCCTGTGTGAGCAAGCTCACGCTCAAGACGCTCACCGAGGAGCAGACCCGAGTGGCTGCGCTCCGCTCTGGCGAGATCGACGGTGGCACGTTCAGTGCTGACGTGGTGATGACCCTCGGAGGCGACGACAGCCTGACGATCCTCGAAGGGTTGGTTTCGACACCGAATGTGATCCAGTTCCAGACTGCTGAAGCCGATGTGCCGTGGCGCGATACCCGCGTGCGGCAGGCGGTCAACAAGGTGGTCGACCGCGAGATGATCAAGGCCAATGTCTTTGGTGGCAAGGCCGACATTACCGGTGCGATCCCGCCGGGGTACGGCGAATATCCGTTGACCCCGGAGAAGCTGGCCGAGCTGTATGCCAACGACGTCGATGCGGCCAAGGCCCTTATGGCTGATGCTGGATTCGCGGATGGATTCGAAGTGGAGTTGCAGGCAATCGCCGCTCCGCGCTCGTACACCCAGAATGCGGAGATCGTCGCCGAGGCGGTCAAGCAGCTGAACATCAATGCCAAGGTGGTTCCGCTGGAAATCGGTACCTTCGCCGACAACATCGGTACGGGTAAGTACCAGTGGGCAGCCACCGGGCGCGGTATGCGCGGCGACCCATCGGGCTATGTCATCGACTTCCGCCAGGGCACCACGCAGAACGTGACCTGGTTTGGCGATGGCTTCAACAACGATGAGTTCAATACGCTGTACGACCAGGCGCTGGCCGAGACCGATCAGGCGGCCCGTGTGCCGATGTACCAGCGCATGCAGGAGATCATCGCCGAGGATGTGCCGCACCTCTACCTGGTGCAGCCGTACAAATTCCAGGTGGTCAATAACCGTCTGACCGGTATGTTCGTTTTCTTCGGTAACACGAACCCCGGTCTGCGCACCGTCTGCGTCTCCGACGCGGAATAACGGATACATCATCCAAATCTGGCTGGAGTTGTCCCGCGGGGCGACTCCAGCCCGTCGTCATTCCGCGGACTGAGTGTCCGCATCGGCAGGAAC
>JAPXRQ010000328.1:0-2915 GCA_033813515.1 Thermomicrobiales bacterium | reverse complement strand
CGATGGCGGGGTGGTGCTCCGGGTGGTGGGCGTCGGCGCCTTCGATATCGAGGCGGGGCAGGAGGTTGTCCAGCCACTCTGGGAACCACCAGTTCCACTTGCCGAAGAGGGTCATCGCAGCCGGAACGATGTTCATGCGGACGATGATGACATCGACAAAGATCGCGACACCGAGTCCAAGGCCGAGTTCCTTGATCGTGCGGCTGTCGCCGAGGACGAAGGAGAGGAAGACCGAGGTCATGATCGCGCCAGCCGCGAGGATGACGCGTCCGGTCTGACCGATACCGTGCGAGAGGGCCCAGTTGTTGTCGCCCCGCTCCAGCCAGCTTTCGCGGATGCGGGAGATCAGAAAGACTTCGTAGTCCATCGAGAGGCCGAAGAGGATGCCGAACAGGATCAGCGGCAGGAAGCTCTCGATCGGGCCGGTACGGTCGATGCCGAACAGGCTTGCTCCCCATCCCCACTGGAACACCGCCACAAGTACGCCATACGCGGCCAGGAACGAGAGCAGGTTGAGGACCGCCGCCTTGATCGGAATGACGACCGAGCGGAAGACGGTCATCAGGATCAGGATGCTCAGGCCGGCCACAATCAGGATGTAGAGGGGCAACGCACTCGAGATCTTCTCGCCGATATCGACGAAGCTCGCGGTCGCGCCACCGATGTACGCCTTTGTGTCGGTGTTGCTGAGGGTGGCGGGGATGACGTTATCGCGCAGGTCGTGGATCAGGTCCTCGGTCGCAGCGTCCTGCGGGGAGGAGCCCGGGATCGCCGTGATGATTGCGGTGTTGTTGGCATCGTTCGGGACGGCCGGACTGACCGCGACCACATTGGCTGTCGCGGCAATGTTCGCCTGCAGCGCATCGAGATCAGCCTGGTTGAGGCCGTTGGCATTGTTGACCACGATCAGGAGCGGACCGTTCGATCCGGCCCCGAAGCCTTCCGCGAGCAGGTCGTAGGTGCGGCGGGTGCCCATCGATTCAGGGTTGTTGCCGGCGTCGGAGGTGCCGACCCGGGCATCGAGGGCTGGAGAGGCCAGCGTCAGGATGATGGCGAGCGAACCGAGCAGCCACCAACCGGGGTGCTTCTGGATGCGGGAGGTGAGCTTGAAGCCGGCGGTGTCCTCGATGTGCTTCGGGCGGGGCACCTTGATCGTCCACTTGTCGATCCAAGGGCCAAGCCAGGCAAGAATGGCGGGGAGGAGTCCGATCGCGACCATGACTGCGCAGAAGACGACCAGGGCGCCGGCCGCACCCATCCAGCCGACGAACGGGATGCCGGTGATGAAGAGGCCGAGGAGGGCGATGATGACGATCGTACCGGCGAAGATGACCGCGCGACCGGCCGTGTCGATTGCCGTGATGACGGCGTTCTGAATCGATTTGCCTTCAGCGCGCGATTCCCGGTAACGGGTGACGATGAAGAGCGCGTAGTCGATACCAACACCGAGACCGATCATCGACATGAAGGCCTGGGTGATCGTGCTGAGGTCGAGGAAGGCGGCGCCGATGATCGCCAGCATGAATCCGATACCGACGCCGACCATGGCTGTGATGATCGGCAGGCCCATTGCGACCACCGATCCGAAGGTAATGAGCAGGATGATGATGGCCACGGCGATGCCGATGATTTCGGAGGTGCCGGTCTCCGGGAGTTCGCTGGCGCTGATGACCTGCCCACCGACTTCGACACGGAGGGTGTCGGTGTTGGCGGACTCGGCGAGATGGACCAGATCCTCAATGGCGGCCGTATCGACCTCATTGCCGGGCTTGTCGTACTGGATCGTGGCGTAGGCGATGGTGCCGTCCTGCGAGATCTGCTGGGCGGCATCGAATGGAGAGGTGATGCCAACCACTTCGGGAAGGGTGGCGGCTTCGGTCAGGATCTGTTCAATCGCGGCCTGGTTGTTGGGATCGGTGATGCCGGCGGACGACTGGAAGACGATCGTGGCGGAATCGCCGGCAGCGGAGGGGAAGTTCTCATTGAGGAGATCGAGCGCCTTCTGCGATTCGGTGCCGGGGATGGAGAAGGCGTCGACGAAGGTGCCGCCGAATGCTCCGGCCAGGCCGCCGAGGAGGACGAGCAGGGCGACCCAGCCGCCAACCACCTTGCGTGGATTGCTGGAGGCAAATCTTGCCCATCGTGTCAGTGGGCCTCTGGAGGAAGTGGATGAGTCTGCGGCCATTGCTACTCCATGTACTCGGGCAACGAAACGCCGGCATATATCGCCGGCGACGCTGGACATACTAAACGGTCACTTAGTAGAATGCAACTGCACATGAACGACTCATGCGCATTCGCATCCATCCGCGCGGAACAGGAGCGCCTAGATTCCAATCATGGTCACCGATCAACCGGCGAAACGAAAATCGGACGGGCGCGAAGTTCTGCTGGATGTGGCCCGGACGTTGTTTTTGGCGTCAGGCTTCGATGCGGTCTCGATGCAGCAGGTGGCCGAAGCTGCCGGCATGACGAAGGGCGCTCCGTATTACCACTTCCGGAACAAGGACGATCTCTTTCTCTCGGTCTTCGTGCGCGAGATTGAACGCCTGCGCGACTCCCTGATCGCAGCTTTGGAGGCCCCGGGTCTTCTGCGCGATCGGTTGAAGGTCGGAGTGTTGAGCGTCACCGAAGGCACGCGTGGTGACTTCGATCAACTGATCCGTGATTTTGAATCGCATTTTGATGGCGAGCCGACCTGTCTGCCGCACAACGGTGAAGGACTCGATATCAGCGAGTTGCTCATTCCGTATTTCGCATCGGCTCGGGAATCGGGCGAATTCTCCCGTCTGACCGCAGAACGGGCGGTTGAGTTCTTCATGATCGTGCTGCTGGGACAGATGAAGGCGACCGAGTACAAGAAGCTGCGCAACAGTCCGGAGTACACCATCGCCCAACGGTCAGGTGATCTGGTC
>JAPXRQ010000327.1:0-2927 GCA_033813515.1 Thermomicrobiales bacterium | reverse complement strand
GCATCTCCTGCTCCTTCTGCCTTTACAGCACTTCCGGCGCAAGCGAGACGATGCGCATGAACTGACGCTCGCGAAGCTCGCGACCGACAGGACCGAAAATGCGGGTCCCACGCGGATTTCCCTGCTGGTTGATCAGCACGGCCGCGTTGTCATCAAACTTGATGTGGCTGCCATCCGGCCGCCCGTACTCCTGCGCGGTCCGCACAATCACGGCCCGCACAACATCGCCCTTCTTGACGCCAGCATTTGGCTGGGCCGTCTTGACCGCGGCGATGATGATGTCGCCGACGCTCCCGTACTTGCGGGACGAGCCGCCCAATACGCGGATGCACATGATTTCGCGTGCTCCGCTATTGTCTGCGACACGCAGCCGTGTCTGTGGCTGAATCACGGTGTTACCTCACCTATCGATTGCTATCGCCTGCTAGACCTCGGCAGCGCGCTCAATAACTTCGCGGACAATCCAGCGCTTGTTCTTGGAGATTGGTCTCGTCTCCTCGATCCGCACCAGGTCCCCCTCGTTGCACGCGTTGTTTTCGTCGTGCGCAAAGAATGTGCTGGATTTGGTGATGCGCTTGTGATACAGCCGGTGGCGGCGAACAAAGTCCACCGAAACCACAACGGTCTTGTCCATCTTGTTGCTCTTCACGCGCCCAATCTTCTGGGTCCGCGGCGTTTGCGCCGGCGTGCTGTTCTCGACTGCTGCGTCCGTCATTTCTATCCTTCCTGCCTAAGCCCCGGCAGCCTGGGACTGACGGACTGCCTCGTCGATCACCCGCTCCGTGCGAATGGTGTGCACCCGGGCAATGTCCTTGCGGATCTGCCGAATGCGTGAGGTCGCGGTCAAGCGGCCAACGGCCTCCTGAAAGCGCAGGTTCTGCCACTCTTCGTGCAGTTCCTTCAACACGCCGTCCAGCTGATCGTCATTCATGGTGCGCAGTTCTGCTGGCTTCATGCTTCTTCGCTCTCATCGGTCGCGTCGTCGCCCGCAGCCTCGGCCGATTCTTCAGCAGCCTCTTCAGCCGCTGCCTCGTCGCCCTCAACCTCTTCGACCACTTCGACCTCAACGTAGTTCTCGTACTGTGCCTGGATCTCGGCCTGAATCGCCTCGGCATCCGCACCGACGATGACGCGCTCGACGAACTTGCAGTCCATCGGCATCTTCATCGCAGCACGGCGCAACGCCTCCTGGGCGCGCTCCCGATCCACACCGGCAACCTCAAAGAGGATGCGGCCCGGCTTAACAACGGCCACCCAGTACTCCGGGTTGCCCTTACCAGAGCCCATGCGGACTTCGGCTGGCTTCTTGGTGATCGGCTTGTCCGGGAAAATCCGGATCCAGACCTTACCACCGCGCTTCAGGTAGTTCGTGATCGCGCGACGGGCCGATTCAATCTGGCGGCTGGAAACCCAGGCCGGCTCCAAAGTCTGCAAACCGTACTGTCCGAAGGCAACCTTCGAACCACGGTAGGCAAGACCGGTCATCCGACCTTTGAACATCTTGCGGTGCTTGCTGCGTCTTGGCATCAACATGGCGGTACTTCGTTTCCTTCTCTCGTCGTGTTTCCGCTAGTCCGCCGCACTCGAAGCGAGCTCAGCCGTCACCATTGCCTCGGTCACATCGTTCCGGGCGCCAGGCAGCACTTCGCCGTTGTAGATCCAGACCTTCACGCCGATCCGCCCGTAGGTGGTGTGTGCGTGAACAACGCCGTAATCGATATCGGCGCGAAGGGTGTGGAGCGGCACACGACCGTCCATCTCCGTCACCGAGCGGCTCATCTCGGCGCCACCGAGGCGGCCGGAGAGGCGGATCTTGACGCCCTGGGCACCGCGCCGCATGGCCTGCTGCACGGCATGCTTCATCGCCCGGCGATATGCCACACGACGGCCGATCTGCTCGGCAATGCTCTCGGCGATCAGGCGGGCATCGGTCTCGGGCACCTTGATCTCTTCGATCTTCAGATGCACCTTCTTGCCGACCTGCTTCTCCAACATCTGGCGAATCCGCTCGACATTGGCGCCCTGCTTGCCGATCACAATGCCCGGCTTGGAGGTGTGCAGCGTGACATCGACCTTGTTGGCCGAGCGCTCGAGCTCGACCTTGGAGATGCCTGCGCGCTGCAGTTCCTTCATCACCAGGTTGCGAATCTTGATGTCCTCATGGAGCTGCTCGGTGTAATTGCGCTCTGCGAACCACTTCGATTCCCAGTCGCTGACGATTCCGAGACGAAATCCAATCGGATTAACCTTGCGTCCCATTTACAGAGCTCCCCGATCTTCAGCGATGACCGTGATACTGCAGGTCCGCTTGTTGATCCGACCAACCCGGCCACGTGCCTTTGCCCGGAACCGGCGCATGGTCGGTCCTTCATCGGCATAGATCTCTTTGATGTAGAGATCGCGCGGATCCAGGTCGTAGTTGTTCTCGGCATTGGCGGCGAGGCTCTTCATCAGCTTCTCCAGCTCAAATGCCGTCTTGTTCGGAATGAACCGAAGCATTGCCTGGGCCTCAAGCACTGGCCGGCCGCGGACCGTATCCACAACCAGGCGTGCCTTGCGGGCCGAAACCCGAACTCGCCCAAGGTGAGCGCGTACTTCCATCGATGCTCTCCTCTACCGCCGGCCCTTGCGGTCGGCATCCTTGCCGTGACCGCGGAAGGTGCGTGTCGGCGCGAATTCGCCCAGCTTGTGACCGACCATCTGCTCGGTCACGAAAATCGGCACATGCTGCCGTCCGTTATGCACCGCAATCGTGTGGCCAACCATGCCCGGGAAGATCGTGCATGCGCGCGCCCAGGTCCGAATCACCTTGCGGTCATTCGAGCTGTTCAGCACATCGACCTTCGCCTGCAGCTTGGCGTCGATATATGGTCCCTTTTTCGATGATCTAACCATAATGATCCTCCGCGACCTCTCCGGCTCAACAC
>JAPXRQ010000326.1:0-2930 GCA_033813515.1 Thermomicrobiales bacterium | reverse complement strand
GGACCAGAATCAGGACAGCGAGAACCGGAATGATCCAAAGTCCGCTGGCAAACGCATCTGAAAACAATGGGGTTAGCTCCTGGGCGGCATCATGTTGGCCTATCCGCCCCTGTATTGAAGAATCTTACATCCCCGTCATAAATGGAATGTGAAATCAGGTTGACTGTTCGACCCAAACGTATGAAAGGCTCCAAAGGAATCCGTAGCCGTTCGGGAAGAAATTGTGAATCGTGCTGCTGTATCCAGTTCGTGCCTCGCCGAAGCGGATTGGCAGCACTGGCAAGTCGGTCCAGACCATCTGCGACAGCTGCCCTTGCATGGCATCGCGGGTGGCGGGGTCGAACTCGCGGATTTGCTGTTCATCCAGCGCGTCGTAGTTCTGATTGCAGTACGAGGTGATGTTGAAACCGGTTGCGATCGAGTCACACCGGAAGACATATCCCTGGCTGCCATCAGTGAAGAACCCTTGCGCCGCGAGGACGACATCGAAGCTCTTGTTGTTGATCAGTTCCAGGAATGCCCCGCCGTCGACGACATTGAGCTCGACCTTGACACCAATGGTCTTCCAGGCCTCCTGCACATAGGCGGCCAGTGAATCGACGGTCCTGTCACCGCTGCCGTATGACAGCGTGATCTTCAGTTCCTGGCCGTCTTTCTTGACCCAGTCATCGCCATCATTACGGACCCAACCCGCCTGGGCGAGCAACTGCTTGGCGCCCTCGGGATCAAATGCGTAATCCGGTGAGATGGCGGACGGGTTGTAACTCGGTGAGAGCGGTGGCTGGGTGCCGACCGCAGGTTCGCCGAACCCGGCATAGATGTTGTCGGTGATGGATTGACGGTCGAGGCTCATCATCAGGGCCTGGCGAACGGCGACGTCATTGAAGGCCGGCTGATGGGTGCCGTCCAGATTCAGCCAGAGACCAGTCAAGGCGAAGATGGAGTAGACATCGACGGTGAAGTTGGGATCCTGCTGGAAACCTGCCGTGTCCGCCGCGGGCAGGATCTCGACGATATCAACATCGCCTTGCTTGAGGGCATTGACATACGTCTCGGCTGTGGGCTGGACGACCATTTCGAAGGTGTCGATCGAGGGGACGACGTCGTAGTAGGCATCGTTCCGGGTGAGGACGACGCGATCGGCAGCTTTCCATTCGGTGAGGCGGAACGGTCCGGTGCCTACGACGCGGGAAAGATCGGTGCCGGTACTGCCGCCATCGAAGCTCCACCTGTTGAGCGGAACACTTTCCCAGAGATGCTTCGGAACGATCGTCACCTGTCCCGGCCCGTAGAAGAGGAAGGTTGCGAATTGATCGAGCGCGGTCACCTCGAAGGTATCGGCATCGACGACGCGGTAACTCTTGACGACTGATCGCACCAGTGATCGATTGGCGTAGTTGAGATTGGGGTCGAGCGCGGCATCGAAACTGAACTGGACATCGTCGGCCGTGAAATCGACCCCATCCTGCCATTGCGCGGCCGTATTCAGGTGGAATGTGTAGACCAGACCATCCGCGCTCAGATCCCAGCTGTCGGCCAGGCCCGGTACCGGCCGACCGTCGATCGGGCTGACTCCGATCAGGCCTTCGAAGACCTGGGAGAGCACATTGGCGGTGGTCTGATCGGTCATGAGCAATGGATTGGTGGTGCTGATGTCGTCCGGGGAGGCCCAGACAATTTGCCCGCCGGTGGCGCCGGGTTGCTCGATTGAAAAGTGCGACGCCAGTTGTGCCTTGAACTCGTCACGCGTCATGCTGGAGGCCGCGCCGGCGAGACCGACGGGCGAGGCTTCGGGACTGGCGGCGGACGATGTATCCGGGCTGGCGACCGTGGTGGCGGTCGACGCGCTGGTGGGCATCGGGGCGGGTGTGTTGGTCGGCGCGGCGTTTTTATTGTCGCTGCCGCCACCGCAGGCCGCGACCATGAGCGACAACACGACAAGCACCATCAACCAGGAGAACCGCGCGCCAAACTTCGTCTTCAATGAGCCGTCCTGATCAGAAGGAGCAATTTACGTCAATACGCCTTCCATACGATCGCCGGTCGAGCCGGAGATCGACGACCTCAATCCGAAGAGAGAGGACGTGGAAGGCAGCGGTGCTAATCCTACTCAATCGAAGGCCATTTCGGCCCGTGAAACGGCCCGAATCTGGTGAATTTTCTGCCCGGATGGACCTGTCGTTATGTTAGAATCCGCCGGCCAAGGGGAGGGGCAGACCGCCTTTCACCGTGGCTAAATACCCTTCCATTTGAATGCCGTGTGTCCTCACTGACGAGGCCATGGTTAGGTACCGATCACCCGGTTTCAGGAGTCTCAGCGCGAATGATTGTCGGTATTCCCAAAGAAGTGAAAGACAAGGAAAATCGCGTCTCCACCACACCCGCCGGCGTCGGCGAGTACGTGAAGCACGGTCACACAGTCATCGTCGAGAAGGACGCTGGCGTTGGCAGTGGATTTGCCACCGACGAGTACGTGGCCGCTGGGGCCCGAATCGTCGACACCCACGAGCAGGTTTTTGACGAAGCCGACATGATCGTCAAGGTGAAGGAGCCGATCGCATCCGAATACGATCTGCTTCGGCCCGACCAGTTGCTCTATACGTACCTGCACCTTGCTGCCGAGGAAGAGTTGACCAAGGCGTTGATGCGGCAGAAGGTCCAGGCGGTCGCCTACGAAACTGTTCAGCTTCCGGGTGGGCAACTGCCATTGCTCCAGCCGATGAGCGAAGTCGCCGGTCGGATGTCGGTCCAGGTGGGTGCACACTACCTGGAGCGGACGAACGGCGGGCGCGGCATGCTGCTGGGCGGCGTTCCGGGTGTACCAGGCGCGAATGTGCTGATCGTAGGCGGCGGTATCGTCGGCACGAATGCGGCGCAGATGGCGCTCGGCATGGGTGCGAATGTGACGATCGTCGACAAGAGTATTGAGC
>JAPXRQ010000325.1:0-2940 GCA_033813515.1 Thermomicrobiales bacterium | reverse complement strand
ATGTAAACCTGCCTCTGGACCGTCCCGGAGGTGGTTTTGAGCGCCTGAAACGTCAAGTACTGGGCGTTGGCATCAATCGTGATTGCCGGTGTGGTGACGGCCTGACTGCCGCCCAACCACGTACTTCCTCCATACGATTGGAAATCCGCATCGCCGCCTACGAGCCAACCCGAGCCGTAGGTCACGGTTCGGACGCGGTCGAGATACGGGCTGCCGCCTCCGGCGCCGCGTTTGAACTCCAGCTTGATCGATTGTCCCGACCATGTGGAGATGTTTGAGGAGAACAGTTTCCAGGAACATGGCGATGTACAGGTCTTGGCTCCGAGACTCGTCCGCGTTGAGTACGAGCCGCCAGACAGCACCGTAACTGTCAAACTGCCGTTACTAATGACAAATTGGAGGAAATCAGCGCCGGCCGAAACGGTGAAAGCGGAGCTGGTCAGTGTGTTGGTGCCGGAATTGCCGAACGCCGCGTAGTAGCCATCCGGGCCGCCAGCACTGGCGTTGACCGTTCCCGAAACGGTCCAGCCGGTCAGCGATCCAGCCGAGAAGTCCCAGTTCGTTGGCGTATCAACAGTCGAAGGTGCGTTCTCGAAATCGGAGTTCCCTGGCCGTGTGCCGACTTCGTACGCAGCCGCTTCAAAATCCCAGTTGGCTGGTCCGGTGCTCAACACCTGGGGATAGGCATCTAGCGTGTGATTGAGGGGATAGCTGGGATACGCGCCCGAGCTCTCGTCTGGCGGCTCGACGAAGGTATTCGTTCCAGGTGGCACGACATTAGGTTGGCGAGGCGAGAAGGAGGCCCGGTCGGAGCGCTGCAGAACAAGCCGCTGCGCTTCGACCTGCAGAATTCCAGCAAGGTCACTGGTCAAAAGCAGTGCGACAAGCATGACAACGAGAAGACGTGAGCGGCGAACGGTGCCGCACGCCTGCCAGAATCCTAAGGTATGACTTGGACCGTTACGGGACACGGTTTCCATCTTCCTTGATCTGCGATAGCTTGCTGCCGGGCAGTTTCAAACAGGCTGTCAGGATTTGTCAAGGAGACAACCAGAATTGTTGATCTGGTTTGTAGGTCAGGGTGCTGCCTCCGTTGAGGGTTTGCCGGCGGAGGGGACCGGTGCGGATGATGACCGAAGGTTGCTCTTCGGGGCATAGTTTCCGCCTGCCCAGGCATGCTCCCGTGCCAGGAGTGCCGCTTGCCGGTCATCATAGCGAACGGATGTTCTGTTTGTCAAGCACCTTGGGGACTGTCTCGTTTGATCGAGATCGGCGCGTCTCAGCATCCTCTGGCCCTACCCATCGACTAAAGTTCTTGCATGAGTGCTTCCGGGGATTCGGCCGAGCCATCGTTGTGGCGGATAGGGTTCGCGCGGTTCCGGGCGGATCTGTTTTGGGCCGGGTTGCTGGCGCTCATCGCCATTGCCGCCGCCTGGCACCAGATGCCCTTTGCCCTCTACCGGCTCGATAACCTCTCCTTCTATCTCCCCTGGTACGAGCATCTCGGGTCCGCCCTGCGCAGCTTCGATCTGCCCGGCTGGCTGCCGAGCACGATGTCCGGCTCGCCCTTCGCGTCCGATCCCCAGTCCGGCTGGGGCTATCTCCCGGCTATGGTCACGATGGCGATGTTCCCCACCATCGCCGGGTACAAGCTCTTCATCACCGCCCATGTCCTCATGGCCGCACTCGGCACCTATCTCTACATCCGCAATCTGGATATGCGCCCGGTCGCGGCCTTCACCGGCGGGGCCATCTTCGCCTTCGGCAACTTCCTCGAGCGGGCCAATTGCTGCACGATCCACATGCAGGTCCTGGTCTGGATTCCGCTCATCTTTCTCTGCATCGATCGCATCTTCAAGACGACCAATCCCTACCATCGCTGGCTCTGGGCAATCGCGGGCGGGGCGTGCGTCGGGCAGATGGTCGCCGGCTGGATCGGACAGGGCGCCTATTACGGGGTGCTCGCGGTCGTCATCTATCTGATTTACCGCACGCTCAATGTCTGGAATCGCAACCGGCAGCTGCCCTGGTATCGGCTGATCGGAGCGGGAGTGGTCGCGGCTGTCG
Source organism: Thermomicrobiales bacterium (assembly GCA_033813515.1). Taxonomy (GTDB): domain Bacteria; phylum Chloroflexota; class Chloroflexia; order Thermomicrobiales; family UBA6265; genus DASQCG01. The sequence continues at coordinate 873 of JAPXRQ010000325.1, read as the reverse complement.
TCACGGGCTGTGTGGCGGCGACCGCCTATCTGCCGCGTCTGGAGATGATCACCCGCTCGAACCTGGCCGATCTCTACGACGATGGCACCGGCACGCCCCGGGCCTTTGGCTGGCCGCTGATCACGATGATCGAGCGCATCCTCGGCCAGATGACCCGGGAAGGCCGCTGGTACCTGGGCATGGGCGGTCTGGCTCTGGTCGTGATCGGGCCATTCCTGGTCCGGCGCAAGGACGCCCTCTTTTTCGCCATCTACACGCTCTTCGTCCTCTCGATGATCCTGCGCGATTCCCCGACGGTCTGGCTCTTCAACTTCCTGCCCCGCTTCGAATCGCTCCATGCCCACTCGCCCGATCGCATCTACGTCATCCTCTTCATCGGACCGGCCGTGGTTGGGGCGGCAATTGTCGATGCCCTGGCCGATCGCACCTGGAAGCCTCCCCGCCTTGCCATCCAGATCATTGCGGTCACCCTGCCCACGCTGCTGCTGGTCGGCGCGACCTACTGGCTGAAGGACGCGGAGAACAGCTGGCTGCCGCTCAATCGCTTCGGGTTCGTCGCCATCCTCTCGCTCGGGGTGCTGCTCGGGATGCAACGGCGTCATCCACGAACGGTCAAGATCGGCATCCTGCTTGTGCTGATGGTCATCCTCTACGATCCGATGATCCGCCTGGCCATCTTCCGCTCGGCCGATCCCGATCGCCGCTCCTCAGCCGAACAACTGGTGTGGAACAACGTCAATCCCACCACCACCTCCGATTGGCTGGTCGCGCGGATGGAGGAGGATGGCGCCTTCCGCTTCTACGGATACGACATGGAGGCAATGACCCTCCCGACTGGCGAACGCAGCACCTACGCGATCGGTAACTACAAGC
>JAPXRQ010000324.1:0-2944 GCA_033813515.1 Thermomicrobiales bacterium | reverse complement strand
CGTTTGAGCTCGCCGAGGATGGTGTGGATGCCGCCGGCGCGGTGGATGTCCTGGATGTGGTAGTCGGAGGACGGCGACACTTTGCAGAGGCAGGGGATGCGGCGCGAGATGGCGTCGATGCGGGCGATGTCGTACTCGATGCCGGCCTCGCGTGCGATGGCGAGGGTGTGGAGCACGGTGTTGGTCGAGCCGCCCATGGCGACGTCGAGGCAGAGCGCGTTGTCGAAGGCTTCGAGGGTGGCGATGTCGCGCGGCTTGAGGTCGCGTTTCACGAGCTCGAGGATCTGTTTGGCGGCGCGGCGGTAGAGCTGCTCGCGCTCCTTGGAGACGGCGAGGATGGTGCCGTTGCCGGGCAGGGCGAGGCCGAGGGCTTCGCACAGGCAGTTCATCGAGTTGGCGGTGAACATGCCGGAGCAGGAGCCGCAGGTCGGGCAGGCATTCTCTTCGATGATCGCCATGTCTTCATCACTGACTTCATCGGCGACGGCGTCGGCGATCGCCGAGATCAGGTTGACCCGCTTTCGCACGGTGCCGTCGACCAGAGTCGCGGTGCCGCCTTCCATCGGGCCACCGGAAACGAAGACCGCCGGGATGTTGAGTCTGAGAGCGGCGTTCAGCATCCCCGGGGTGATCTTGTCGCAGTTCGATATGCAGACCATCGCGTCCGCGCAGTGGGCGTTCACCATGTATTCGACGCTGTCGGAGATCAGGTCTCGGGAGGGCAGCGAATAGAGCATGCCGCCGTGACCCATCGCGATGCCGTCATCGACCGCGATCGTGTTGAACTCGAGCGGGACACCGCCGGCCTTCTTGATCGCCTCGGAAACCACCTCCCCGACCGGCTTGAGATGGGTGTGGCCGGGAACGAACTGGGTGTACGAGTTGGCAACCGCGATGATCGGCTTGCCGAAGTCCTCGCTGGCTACACCGGAAGCGCGCAGAAGGGCGCGGGCACCAGCCATGTTGCGGCCATGAGTAACGGTCTTCGATCTGAGCGGCGGCATGGGCTGCAGATTACTCTCAGCTCAGCCCGAGCCGGACCCTGAGACCCTGCGGGCTTCAGAAAGCCGGCGATCAACCCGAACCGGGCCTCGCCGTTGAATCTGGACTGAAGAAGCGAGTGCTATATGGCCGATTCTTCACTCAAGTTGCCTCTGAGTCGATCTGGCCTGATCCGGAGCTCCCTTGGCCTGGCCCGGAGCTCCCTTGGCTAGAAGAGCTGGTTTTCGCCGGCGAAGATTTCGCTCACCGAGTCATCGGTGAAGATTCGGCGGATCGAGTCGGCGAGCGTACCGGCAGTGCTGAGGACGTGAATGTTGTCCGGAGCACCCGGGCGGAGCGGGATCGTGTCGGTGACGACGATCTTCTCGAGGCCCGAGTTCTCGTAGGGCAGGCGCTCGAATGCAGGTCCGGAAAAAACACCGTGGGTGGCGCAGGCGATCACCGACTTGGCACCCTCGTCGAGAACGGTGCGGGCGGCCGCGCAGAGGGTCCCGGCCGTATCGATCATGTCGTCGGAGATGATCGCGACCTTGTCCTTGACATCGCCGACGACATAGCCGATCTCGGCAACCTGCTGCCTTGGCCGTTCCTTCTCCATGATCGCCCACTCCGTCCCTACCTTGCGGGCGAAGTTCCGTGCCGCTTTGGCACGACCCGCATCCGGGGAGACGATCACCAGTTCCTCGGGCTGATACTGGTCAGCAAACCACTGAGTCAGCATCGGCTGCGCGGTCATGTGGTCGACCGGGATTGTGAAGAAACCCTGGATCTGGCCGGCGTGGAGATCCATGGTCAGGACCCGGTCAATACCGACCGCCTCAAGCGACCTTGCGACGACCCGGGAAGTGATCGGTTCGCGCGGCGCCGACTTCTTGTCCTGGCGGGCGTACCCGAACCAGGGCATGACAGCAATGATCCGGTGTGCCGAGGCACCCTGGGCGGCATCGGCCATGATCATTAGTTCCATCAGGGCGTCGTTCGGAGTCATGTCCGTTTCGACATTCGCGCAAGTGGACTGGACGAGAAAAACATCGGCGCCCCGGATCGATTCCTCGAACCGACCGTAGATCTCGCCGTCCGAAAAAGTCTTCAGGGTGACGTCACCAACCGAAAGCGAAAGCTTGCCGGCGATCTTCGCGGCGAGGTCCTGAGACGAGCGACCGCCGAAGACCATTGCCCGCTTTGAATAGTCATGCGGAATGGTTGTGGCAACTGAAGCCTCGGTAACGGTCACTGACTGGATTCCCCTTCTTCATTGCGGGCAGCGAGCCGCCCGGCGTAATCATCAACGTTTCTCTGGTCGTTCCTGCTGACCGACAAAGCACCGGGCGGAATGCTCTCCCGGATCACGGCGCCGGCGCCAGTGTACGCACCATCCCCGACTTCCACCGGGGCCACAAGCATCGTGTCCACCCCGATCCTCACATTCGAGCCGATCTTGGTCCGGTGCTTTTCCCTGCCGTCGTAGTTGGCGGTGATCGTTCCGGCGCCGAGATTGGACCCGTCGCCGATGTCTGCGTCGCCTACATACGAAAGGTGAGGGATCTTGGAGCCGGCACCGACATTGGAATTCTTGACCTCCACGAAAGTGCCCGCCCGGGCTCCGTCGGCAAGCTTGGCACCAGGACGCAGATAGGCGAAGGGCCCAACCGAGCAGCCCTCCCCAAGTTCACAGAGGTTCACATACGAGTGGATGACCTCGCTGCGATCACCGATCCCGGAATCGATCACGGTCGAATGCGGACCGACCACAGTGCTCTCGCCGAGCTCGGTTGCCCCGCGCAGGGAAGTGCCCGGTTCGATCCGGCTGTCCTGGCCGATGGTCACTCCGGCATCAATCCAGGTAGTAGCCGGATCGACGATTGTCACCCCGGCCAGCATGTGTCGTTCAAGGATTCGTTGACGGGCCTCCGCCTCAACCACTGACAGGTCGGACCGGTTG
>JAPXRQ010000323.1:0-2963 GCA_033813515.1 Thermomicrobiales bacterium | reverse complement strand
GCTTGTCCATGTCCGACTCGATGAATGCCTGGGCTTCCATGGCGGCAATCACCTGAGCGCCATAGACCGCCTCGCCATCATGGGAAACGCTGCCCGCCCGCTCGGCCAGATCGGCGGCGAATTGCGGATCGCCCGGGGCCACCATCGCCCAACCGTCGATGAAGATCTGCGCGCCGATCTGCTCGGAGATGACCTTGCCATTAACTTCGCAACTACCGCTGGCCGGGGCCGGGATGCCAGCCGCCAGCCGGGCATAGGCCGTGTGCTCGGACGAGTTGCCGACACCACCCCACCAGAAGATCGTGCGCAGCGGGATCGTGTAGTTAAGCCAGTTCTTGCCAATCTGCTCGGCGGTCAGATCACGGGAATATCCCTCATCCTCCAGCGCCCGCAGGAAGGTGAAGGTGCCGGTGACATCGTCGTCGGTCACCACCAGCGGGGCGACCAGACCGCGGCGAAGCGGCTCCAGATAGTGATCGACTTCGCCGTGGACTTCTTCGATGCGCTTCCATTGCCATCCCTCAATCGGACGGCCCAGGTAAACGCCAATCAACTTGCCAAGAACCCCGGCATAAACGCGCTCTTCAAAATCGGCTGGCAAGGTGTCAATACCAGTCGAACCAGGTGCTGTCGCTACCAACGTGTTTCTCCTCAGGCCACAGGGGCCGATGTCAAACGATCCAGATTTGTGCGTCGTTCCTGAATGGCAGCCGCATCCTCGGCCGCGAGTTTGGTGATGAGGGCGGCCAGATCCCGGGCCATGGGCCGCATATCGATGTGGTTCTCCCGATCGATCGCTTCGACCCATTCGGTCGGGACCGCTTCGAATCCATGCATGGCCCCGGCAATCGAACCAGCCATGCCCGCGATCGAGTCGCAGTCGCGTCCGTAATTGGTGCCGCCGAAGATCGCTTTCTGCAGGTCGCCATTGGTGACCTTGAGCATGGCCAGGGCGATCGGCACTTCCTCGATGCTCTTCAGGCGGCTCGGGTTCCAATCGTCGCTGCCATTGCCACGATCGTGCATGTTTTCGGCGGCGCCGTCATACGGGCGCATCGCATCCCGCAGCGGCACCATCGCGTCTTCCCAAACCGAGTAACGGGCCGCGGTCTCGAGCACGGCATCCAGGGCCAGTCGGGTGCCTTCCCGGGCGACATGGAGCGCAGACTCGAGAATCTCGTCGACGGTGATCCCCGGGATGAATGCCGCCGCCACCGCCGCTGCCATCACACCCGCCGCCTCCAGCCCGTAACTGGTCTGGTGCGCGGTGAAGATCTCGATTGCCTCCCGGTAGGCGCGCTCCGGATCGGCCGCATTGATGATGCCGACCGGCGAGGCATACATGGCCGCACCGCAGTTGACCATATTGCCGATGCCACCGATGCGCGGATCGCAGTTGGCGAGGCACAGGCGCATGTAGAGCCAGCGCTCCGGATAGAAGAGCCGGTCGAGCAGAAGCATGTCCTTGCCGTATTCGGCCACATACCGCTTCTCGAAGGCGATCGGCGGTACGATCCGTTTGGCGAACTCGAAGATATCGAGGTGCCCGCCCACATCCAGATAGATCTGGCTGAGGATGCGGATCATGTGCGTGTCGTCCGTGTAGCGCCCGTCGCCCTTGCCAAGCGGACCGGGACCGTCCCACGGTTCAACCAGACCGAGAATCTGGCCGTAGCGGGCCTCAATCTCGGCCGTGTCGCGACCCTCAGCCGGCGCGCCAATGGCATCGCCTGCCGCGCCGCCATACAGGCAGCCAAGGATCTTCGACTCCAATAACGAAAACGATGCTGTCATCCCTTGACTCCGCCTTGTGTCAGGCCTTCGATAAAGCGACGTTGCAGTGCGAGGAAGATCGCGACGACCGGGAAGATCATCATCACGGCCGCAGCGCTGGTCAGCGACCAGTCCCGGCTGAACTGGGTTTGGAACTGGGCATAGGCCGTGACGACCGTGAACTTGGATTGCTCCGTCAGGAAGACCGTGGCCAGGAGGAACTCGTTCCACACGCCGAGCGCCACGACCAGACCAACCGTCAGGAAACCCGGCCACGAGAGCGGGACCACCACGCCGAAGAAGATCTGCAACTCCCCGGCGCCATCGACTCTGGCCGCGTCCTCGAAGTCCCTTGGCAGCTGGACCATGTAGGAGCGCAGCAGGAAGATCGCGAGGGGCGCATTGACCGCGATGTAGATGATCGCCAGGCCGGGCAGACTGTTGGTCAATCCGATCCGCTTCCACATAAAGAAAAGCGGAACCAGGAAGAGCTGCAGGGGCAGGCTCGATCCGACCAGCAGATAAAGCATGACGATGCCACTGCCGGGCAGATCCAGTTTGGCCAGGCTGTAGGCTGCCATGCCTCCCAGCAGGAGCACGCCGATCAGGGTAACCACCACCAGGAAGGCGCTGTTCTGGGTCGTCTGCGAGAAACCACCGATGTCCCACGCCTTGGTGAAGTTCTCCAGGTGGATCGAACGCGGTATTCCCAGGGGATTCCGGCCGATCTCGGCCCGCGACTTCACGGACATGAAGACAAGGATGATGATCGGTCCGAGTGAGAACACCGTCAGCATCAGAAGAATGATGTAGTTGGGGAGCAGACTGATCTCGCGACGGGTCCGGCCGCCTGGACTTGCAGGCGCTTCGGCACTCATATCTCCCACCCCCGTTTCCGCAGCACGATGAAGATCGAGATGACGATGCCGACGAAGATACTCATCGTGATGCCGATCGCCGCCGCATAGCCGGCCTCAAAGTTGAGGAAGGCCTGCTTCTGGACAAGCACCGCGAGCACTTCGGATGCGCCGGCTGGTCCGCCCTGGGTCAGGATCCAGATGTAGTCGAATGTCAGGAACGACCAGATGCTGGTCATCAACAACATGAAGACGAGCGTCGGCCGGATCCCCGGGATTGTCACATCGCGGAACTCCTGGAAACGGCTGGCGCCATCGAGACGGGCGGCCTCG
>JAPXRQ010000322.1:0-2980 GCA_033813515.1 Thermomicrobiales bacterium | reverse complement strand
TTTCCTGAACGGGATGAGCGTTCCGGAAAGCGATCACAAAGGGAGTGCACTGGTCCTGGTTGCCATGAATTGAAAACCGGTCGTCCCATCCGGTTTCAGGGAGAACGCGAGCGTCCAAATCCGAATCGTCCCGTGGCTGCGGGATAGAAGGAGCCGCCAGTTATTCGTTGGCGGTACATCTGCAAACACTCGAGGGAAACATTTCCAATGCGCACTGTTACACGGCGCGGGTTTATGGCTGGAGCCATGACCGTGTTGACACTTGCGAGTGGCCAATCTGTGTTGGCTGCCGATCACGACGATGAGGCGAATCTCCTCGTCGATATGCCGAGCTTCGATGGTCTTCCAGAGCAACTGGCTTCGACCTCACTGACAACCGATTCGACGGGCACCGCCGGAAACGGCCAGCCGATTGTCGACTTCGCAATGTCCTACCTCGGCTACCCCTATGCCGCCGGCGGGAATTCGCCCTACGGATTCGACTGCTCCGGTTTCACCCAGTTCGTCATCCTCAATACGCTCGGAATCGATATCGGCCACGCGGTCGAGGGTCAGCCGGCCTGGGGTTCATATGTCGAATGGGACGCGCTGCAGCCTGGCGATCTGGTCTTCTTCCAGAACACCTATCGCGCCGGTATCTCGCATGCATCGATCTACATCGGCGATGGCCAGATCATCCATGCCGAGAATGACGTCACCGGCGTCACTGTCTCGTGGGTCTGGAGCGACTACTACGGACCTCGCTACTGGGGCGCCCGGCGCCTCGTCTAGAACCGACGCCTCGCGGCGACCGTAAAGAACACAGCGGTCGCCGCAATCAACTCCCGGTACAATGAATGCACCCCGTGAGCCCTCCCGCCGGCAGACCATGTCCTGTCCAGACCTTGCGTGGAGATCGCCTCGTTCATGTCCGACCTGCATCCCGACCACATCCGCACCGCAAACGATTTGCTCCGCCTTGGCCAAAACGGGCGATTCTCGCGACGCGATCTGATCGATATCGCTGGCCGCATAGGGCTTTCCACCGGCGTCACCGCGATCATCCTCAATGCCACTGGTTCCAATGCGCTCGCTGCTGATCCGGTCACCGATGGCAAGAAGACCAAACCGGCGGGTCGCGAGATCAAGGACGGACAACTCGTCGCCGGTGTGGTTGGGTCGATCGACACCCTTAACCCCTACGTCACCAATCTCAACGCCCAGGGCTTCGATGTCCTGTCCGGGGTGATGGATGGCCTGGTCGGGTTCGATTCCCGCCAGCGCCTGAAACCAGTCCTGGCCGAGTCGTACGAAATCTCTGACGATGGGCTGACCTACACCTTCAAACTGCGCCCCAATGTTCTTTTCTCGAACGGTGAGCCGCTCACCTCTAAGGACGTTGTCGCAACCTGGCAGATGATCATGAATCCGGATCTGCCGGTCTGGTCACGCCTCGGATGGGACAAGATCACGACGATCGAGACGCCGGACGATCTGACCGCCGTCGTCCAAACTGCCTCGCTCTTCGCGCCGTTCCTGGGCAGCATCGCCGCCGGCCAATACACCACCTGCGCGATCGGCCCGAGCAGTTACCTGACGCAGGATCTGACCGCGTTCCGGGAGCAATTCGATCGCAAGCCGATCGGAACCGGCCCCTTCCGCATCAAGAGCGTCACCAGCGAGGAAGTCATCCTCGAGCGATACGCCAAGCACTGGGCCGGAACCCCACGCCTCGACCGGATCACCGTCCGCGTCTTCGATACCTTTGAGGACCAACTGGCCGCACTCGAGGCAGGCGAAATACAGATCGCCAGTCGCACCGGCTCTCCTGGCAAACCAAACCTGAACGACGCGACCTCCGTCGAGGATGCGGTTGTCCTCCAGTATCCCGGGCTCACCTGGGGCCACCTCGATCTGAAAAACACAGGCTTCCTCATGCAACAGGGCGTCCGCCAGGCACTCGATTTCGCCACGCCCCGCGCCGAGATCATCGAAACCGTGCTCGGCGGAACGGCGGATGCGGCGGCGGCCGATCAGGCGCCTGGCAGCTGGGCCTTCAGCCAGCGCATTGCACCGCGCGATCTCGATATCGCCAGGGCTGCCAGCCTTCTCTCCGCCGCCGGATTTGTTCGGGCCGAGTCTGGCCAGTTCCGCAAGGATGGCCGTGCGCTGACCATCGATCTCTGGGGCGAACAGGGCGACGATCAGGCCGAGGCGGTCCTGACCCTGATAGCCGACAGCTGGTCGAAAGCAGGTATCTCCAGCCGTATCAATCTTGCACCGGCTGATGAGCTTTGGGGCCCGACCGGGTATCAGTTCAACGATCGCGAGACGGCCGGCTTCTACCGCTGGTCGAATGTCAACGATCCCGACGACATGTTCTATTGGCACAGCAGTCAGATCCCGGGATATCCCGGTGGCGCGGGCGGCAATGTGCCTGCCTACTTCAATGAATACGGCGCGCAAGCCACACTCGACGATCTGACCTCACGTGCAGCTGCAGAGACCGATCCTGTCCTGCGCAAGAACCTCTATCTCGAGATTCAGGATGTCCTTGTCCAGGAGGTGCCCGTCATCTTCCTCTTTTGGGATCGGGGCTACTCCATCTGTCGCAACACCGTCGGCAACTTCCTGCCCAGCGCCTACACCTATCTCCTCTGGAATGCCCGCGAGTGGTATTTGACCGAGGTCGATTCCGCAGAATGACCATGCACGCCGACGAGTTCCCAATCAGCAATGACCTGGTCGCCGCGATGCTGGCCGAACAGTTCCCGCAGTGGTCGGGTCGAGCGCTCCATCGCGTGACCTCCGCCGGCACGGACAACGCCATGGTCCGGATCGGCGATGAACTCGTCGCCCGCTTGCCACGGATCGTCGGGGCCGTGCCAGGTATCCAGAAGGAACAGCGCCTTCTCCCCCTCCTCGCCAAGCACTTGCCCATCCCCATACCTGCCGTCGTTGCGCTTGGTCAGCCGGGCGATTTCTTTCCATGGCCATGGAC
>JAPXRQ010000321.1:0-3000 GCA_033813515.1 Thermomicrobiales bacterium | reverse complement strand
GCGGTAGACCGGCCCCTCAGGTTGGTAGGCGGCGACGAAGTCCTCGTCGATCAGCACGGTGCCGAGTCCATCCGAGACGGTGCGATGAATCGAAACGGTGACACCATCGCGGGCGGGCTGGTACTCGAGTTCGGTGCCAGCCGCGAGTTGTGGATCGACCTCGTAGATCGGCGTGAAGTCGGTCGGGACGGTGTCGAGATAGACGGGATCATCAACGGTCACGGTCCAGCCGGGATTGGTGCCGTAGATTTCGACGGTGACGATGTCATCGGGTGAGACGGACGAGCGAATCAGGAGCCATTTCTCGGTAGTGTTCGTGAAGCGGAAATCGGCCCCTTCGAGTGTGGAGGTGTCGTCCTGCTGGATGGAGGCATCGAGTCCGGTGACCCAGCCGCCCTGCTCGTAGAACGTACTGCGGTAGGCATGTGGCCACCATTCGACGATGGGGAACCCGGCCAGGAAGGCAGCGCGGAAGACTGTTGTCGAGATCTGGCAGACACCGCCGCCGACTGATGTCCCCGGGATGCCACCCTCGGTTGCGCCGGCGGTGACGAAGCCCATCTCCTCGGTTATCGGCCCGAGCGCGACATTGAACGAGAAGTTCTTGCCGGGGGCGACCAGCGTGCCGTCGATGAGTTCGGATGCGCGGCGGATGTTCGCTTCGCGGCGTTCGTCTGATCCGCTGAAATCGGAGGTGCCGGTGGCGATAAGATCGGTGAGGCCGTACTTGGCAAACATCTTGTCGGTAGACGTCTTCGCTTTCAGTTCGAAGACCGGGATTTCCACCTCGTGCGAACTTGATTTGATTGCATCGACAATCGCAGTCCGCAGGGATGGTTGATTGACCATGATGCCGTCAACCGGGACGCGCAGTTTGTCGACCCGGCCTGAGCGATCGATGCCGACATTCACGGCCGGGCGATCGGCGGCGGCAGCGATATCGGTGACGAGCGTGTCGATGGCCTCGTCGTTGAGGATGATCGATGGTTGACCGCTACTGCTGTCGATGACGAAGTGTTGGGCAAGTTGGGACGGGGCGATGGACCACTGATCGGTGTCTGTGTAGAGAACCAGTGGCTGCGACAGGGATGTGCTGATGGCGTCCAGTTGTGGCTGGAGGGTCGAAGACTCGACTGAGGCGCGACTGAAGGTTGCGGCCAGATTGATGGTGGGTGCGGTGAAGCCATGGAGTTCGCGCAGGAGATCGCCGCGGAGTTGGTTGACACTGACCACGTATCCGCTCTGATCCTGGGTCACGACGAGGGATTGGCCATTGATCTGGAGTTCGGCATCGACCGGAGCCAGGCCGAGTTCGCGCATGCGGTCGGCGCAGAAGACCTGAAGTGCGGACGAATCGATGGTGAGGGGCATTTCGGCAGAGGAAGATGGCAGCGGGACGCCGACCGTCTGGAACAGGGCACGGATCCATGCGCCTGGTCCGAACTGGCGGTCGATGAGGTGGTGGGCGGCGGCGCGATCGATGGTGATGCCAAGTTGGGAGAGGGTCGGAGTCCACTTGCTGGAGCCGTAGGTGAGGGTGATCGGCTGATTGTCGAAGCGATCGGCCTCCTGCTCGAGGATGCTGTGGGCGTCCGTGCGGGAGACGCTGCCGATGTGAATCGTGCCGATGGCGAGATCGGGAGAGGTGCGGCCCCGGGCCTGAACCGTTCCAAAGGCGGTGACGATCAACAGCAGGCACATGGCTCCGGTCAGGGCCAATTTGAATGCACGGGGAGCGGAACGAAGGGCGTGGTACAGGCAGGCGGGAGGGGTCAGCAGCAGGGCGATGACCTGTGCACGGACGTTTGGTTGATTGGGTGTGGTCGCGGAAATGCGCGATCGGGAAGCAACGTGCACGGTAGGTATCCGCCGGTGAGCAAGGTGATGGCGGTCCGGCGGGCATTGGGGTGTACGGACACGTTGGTCAACGATAGCCGAGGATTGCCTGAATGGCAATGGGAGCGTCACTCCTGAGGCTCGCACACGCAGAGTTGATGACGTTGTCATGACCAGGTGTCAATGCGACGGGACGTATCCTTTCATCCATGCATCACTCTGCCCGCACCATTGCCCAGATCCAGGACCGACTGCTTGCCTGGTACGCCGAAAATGCGCGCACGTTGCCGTGGCGGTTGACGCGGGACCCGTACCGGATTCTGGTTTCCGAAGTGATGCTTCAGCAGACGCAGGTGGATCGCGTTGTCCCCTATTACGAGCGGTGGCTTGAACAGTTTCCAACGGTGGAAGCGCTGGCAGCCGCACCAACCAGGGACGTCATCGCGGCCTGGGCGGGTTTGGGCTACAACCGGCGGGCGGTCAATCTGCAGCGGACCGCCCGAGCAGTCGTGGACGAGTTCGGCGGTGTTTTCCCGTCGACTGTCGCTGAGTTGATCGCGTTGCCCGGAATTGGACCGTACACGTCGGGTGCAATCGCGGCATTTGCGTTCGAGCAAGATGTCGCTTTTCTGGACACAAACATGCGGCGGGTGGTGCACCGGCTTGTGTTTGGCAGTGATTTGCCGACTCCCACCGCCTCCGAGAAAGAGATTGTTGCGGCGGCGGCCGAGTTGCTTCCGGCGGGACATGGCTGGGTGTGGAATCAGGCGCTGATCGAGTTCGGTGCGATCCAGTGCACGCGGCGACGACCAGCCTGTGTGGTGTGTCCGCTGCAGGATGTGTGTGCGGCGTATCCAAACATTCAGAGCGACGCGGCTGCGATTCCAGTCGGAACCAGGCTGAAGAACGAGGGCACGTTCGAGGGTTCGAACCGGCAGTACCGGGGGCGATTGATCAATGCGTTGCGATCGAGCGAAGCGTTGCCGGTTTCTGCGATTGGCCCGGTAATCAAGGACGATTACGCGCCGTCGGACGGCGAGTGGCTGCGCGGCCTGATTGGTGGATTGCAGCGCGATGGGCTGGTTGTGCTGGCCGAGGACGGACCGGGATGGGACGACGACGGCGACCCGGTGATCCGGCTGCCCGATTAGGCCTGTCTTGTGA
>JAPXRQ010000320.1:0-3059 GCA_033813515.1 Thermomicrobiales bacterium | reverse complement strand
GTTGAAACCAGGCGCTATGATCGCTGACCTCTCCGAGGTCAAATGCCGCCGACAGGTACCGTGTTGCCGTTCATGACCGGGGGTAGTGCGAGGCTTCCGAGCCTCGGCTTGGCCCCTGGCCAAGGTCGCCCCAAGGGCGATTAACCTCCCGAAAAACCGGGTGACACGTGGAGACGGCCCACGTGTAGCGCCGCATTGCGATGCGGCCCAGTCTCCGGCGCGCGAATTGCCATGTGGAGACTCAATGTTCCGCAGAGGAATCGGTCCGTCGGCAAGCGGCGGGTTTATCGCATAAACCCCTACGGCAGGCGCGAATTCACAAGGCGTCTGTCGATGGAAATGGCCCTTAGCCCGGCACAACCTTCCACATCGGACCTCCCACGTCTGACCTACTGGGCCAGGCCGCCGGTTCGGGATTCGGCGACGGCATCTCGCTCCAATGCCTTGGCCAGGTAGATCGTCATCAGTCCGCCAACCGCGGCCAATGAAATCCCCGCCCGGATCGAGATCAGTGCCGTCAACCCGCCAGCCAGCAAGGGCAGGAACAACCCGCCGATATACCCGCCCAGCAACGAGGCACTGGCTGTCTCGCCGGCCGTCCCTGGTGAATGCGCCGCCGCATAACTGAGCACAGTTGGCACGATCCCCGCGATTGCCAATCCTCCGATGAGCGAACCCACCAGCGTGATTCCGGCCGTCGGGGAAACCGTCAGGATCACCCCGCCAATCGCGACACCGGTTCCCTGCACCAGCAACACATCGATCGGATCAAACCGGCGCAGGAAGTAACTGTTCGAAAACCGCCCGATCGCCATCATCGTTGCGTAGACCACCACGGCCAGCACCGCGAACGAATCCGACGCCTCGGTTCGGGTCCGCAGCAGCACACTGACGAACTGGGAGATCAACACCTCGGACCCGAATGCGATCCCGAGCAGCAGCGCGCAAATCCGCACCATCGTCATCCGGAATGCAGCGGTCGTGACTGGCTCGACCACATCGGCCTCCTCGACCTTCGGGATTGGACCGAACAATGCCGCGACAGCAATCAGCAAGGTCACCAGGGCCAGCGCCAGGTGCACATCCTGAAACTCGCCGCCGAAGGAGTAGATCGCAAAGGCAGCCAGCGATCCGATCACGATCCCGACACTGAACAGCCCGTGCACGATGCCCATGATCTGGACATTGCTCTCGCGCTCGACGTGCATCGCCATGGTGTTCGCGGCCAGATCGAGCATCGCAACGCCCGCCCCGCGAATGACGAAGATCGAGAAGAAGATGATCGTCGCGGTGAAACTGATGAATCCGATGGAAGCGGCCGCCATCAGCAGCGCGCCGAGGACCAGCATCACCCGCAACCCCAGGACCCGGAGCAGTTGCCCGCCGAAGAGCAGCACAGGCAGCACAAACAGCGCCTGCATCGCAAACGCCGGACCGAGCGCACCATCGCCAATCCCGAAGTGATCGAGCACATCGGACCAGATGCCGCCGCTCGCACCTTCCATGATGCCGATGGCAGCCAATGCGCCACCCATCATGCCCATGGTCGCGACGGAAACGGCTTGTCGTGTGGTTGACGACGTCGTCAACGAGTCGGTCATTCCCGGGCAGCCATGATGTTGGTCGAGTGTCCGGCATCCAGCCGGGCGCCGGGATCGACATGCGTAACGGCGTGGTTGACGGCGGTCACGGCTTCAGCCGCCCCGTTCGCGATCAACTTGAACTTGGCCGGGTAGAAGCAGATATCGCCCGCGGCGAAAACCCCCGGGATGCTGGTCGCCATCGAAATCTTGTCGACCACGATCTGGTTTCGGCGATCGGTCAGTTCCAGGCCCCACGTCTTGAGCGGGCCCAGATCGGCCAGGAAGCCAACCGCGACAATCAGATCGTGCGCCGGAATCCGGAACACCTCGCCGGACGCATCCTTGTAGCTGACCGCGTGCAGATGGCCTTCGTCCGCGCCATGGACCTCGACCACCTCGCAGCCCGGATACCGCATCTCGACGCGGCTCTCCTCAAGTTCACGGACCGTCGCCTCGTGCGCCCGGAACTTCGAGCGGTGAATGATCGTGACATGACTCGCGACCGATTCCAGCGTCACCGCCCAGTCGACCGCCGAATCACCACCTCCAACGATGACCACATCGCGGTGCCGGAAATCCTCGACCCGCTTGGCAAAATAGTGGACACCCTTGCCTTCAAGTTCCGCGACACCCGGCGCATCCAGCCGCTTCGGCTCGAATGCCCCCACGCCGGCGCAGATAATGACCGACTTGCTGAAGCGCTCGCCCTTGCTGGTGGTCAGTTTCAGGATGCCGTCGTCCAGAAGTTCGAGGTTGGTCACTTCCTCGCTTAGTCGCATGGTCGGCTTGTCGCGCTCGGCCTGCAGGACCATCTGCTCGACGAAATCCTTGGCCAGCACCTTGGGGAAGCCGGGCACATCGTAGATGTACTTTTCGGGGTAGATCGCCGTCAGCGCGCCGCCTGGCTCTTCCAGCGAATCAATGACCTGCGTGCGGGCCTGTCGCATACCCGCATAAAACGCGGCGAACAGTCCAGTTGGACCCGCGCCAATAATCGTAATGTCGAAGACATCGCGTTCAGTCATTGCGCCCAACTGCTCCCGGTCTCACCTGGATCACCAATCCTGCCAATTGAAATGGGGAACGTCGCTGTTCGTCCCAAAATCTTAGCATCGCAGGTGGAATTCCTCGCAATGGTTTGCGGTTCAGGCCGTAGAATGAGCAGGTTGCGTTCGTTCTCTCACAGGAAGTGATCCGTCCATGTCTGCTACTCAGGAGAAGGATTTCTCCGCGTATCTCTCTGAACGGGGAAGTCGGGCCGGCGATGCCCTGATGACCGATCCCACCAGTTCGAAGGATTACATCTCCTTCATTTATGGGTTCCCGGATTCAGATTCCCTGCCGGCGGCAACCATCGCAACCGCAACCAACGATGTGCTGACCAACAACCCGGTCTGGTCGCTGCAGTACGGCCCGGTCAACGGACCGCCGGCCATCCGCGAGGCCCTTTTGGCCAAGTTGAAGCGCGATCAGGGC
>JAPXRQ010000319.1:0-3066 GCA_033813515.1 Thermomicrobiales bacterium | reverse complement strand
TCCTGCAACCAGGCCGCATTGCAATGCGGCGCTACATCGTTGGCGTGGCCTGACTCCCCATCCAGGCAGGGGAGGGTTGACCTGGCACGGTTGTCGGGTGTACTGTATCGGTTAAGTTCTTGATCGATTCAGTGAACGGAAAGGAGGCAATCCAATGGGCGATCACAAGAAACCGGCGGTGACCCTGCAGACCATCGCTGATGAACTCCAGGTCTCGAAAACCACCGTTTCCAATGCGTTCAACAAACCGGATCAACTGACCCCGGAACTGCAGGAAAAGATTCTGGCGACCGCCAAGAAGCTCGGCTACTGTGGTCCGGATCCGGTCGCACGATCGCTGCGGAGCGGAGTCAGAGGCGCCTACGGGCTGGTGCTGACCGAGTCGTTGAGCTACATGGTCACCGATCCGGCCGCCCAGCAGATCCTGCAGGGCATCGCGGAAGTCTTCGACGAGCGCGATCTCGGCCTGCTCACCCTGCCAGCCAGGCTTGACCGGTCAAGCGTCGTCAACCGGGTCCGGGAAGCAGCTGTCGACGGCTTCATCCTGAACTCGCTGGCGTCAGATGATCCACGCATCCCTTCGGTCCTGGCCCGCAATCAGCCGGTCGTCGTGCTGCACAGTCCGCGCATCCCGGATGTCGGCTATGTGGGCGCCGACGACTTTGCGGGCGGCAGGAAGGCGGCCGAACACATCGTCGCCCTTGGTCATCGCAAGGTGGGGATCCTCGCCTTTCCGCTGCACGAGGACGATTTCTCCGGTCCGATTTCGATCGATCGCCTGGAAACAGCGACCGTCGAACCGGCCAGGGAGCGCATCCGGGGATACCGCGAGGTGCTGGAAGCGAATGGTGTGGCGTGGAATCAGGTGCTGACCTGGGAAGCGCCGATCAACTCCGGCGAGGGTGGAGCGCTCGGTGCCGGGCGGATGTTCGATCGGGCCGAGCGTCCGACGGCGATCCTGGCGATAAGCGATCAACTGGCCTTCGGAGCCATGGAGGCAGCAAGAACGAGAGGTTTACGCGTGCCGCAGGATGTGTCGATCATTGGGTTCGACGACATTCCGTATGCGGCCAAGACAACACCTCCGCTGACAACGGTGCGGCAGCCGTTGCGGACTGCGGGGGCACTGGGCGCAAGGATGCTGCTCGATGGATGGGACGACGAGGCTCCCAGCGTGATTCTGCCGACGGATCTCATAGTGCGGGCGTCAACGGGGCCAGCCACGCAGGCATAGATCCACATTTTGTTGGAGATCGAAGTAGTTGTTTCGATCAGGGAATTTGAGGAACCAGTCATGTCGATGATTTATGAAATGAATCGCGTCACATTGCGCGAATCGATGAACGCCCGGGCAGAGGCGCCGGTGTTGCCCGATCACCTTCGCAATCGGCCAACCACGGTCGACAAGGTCCGCTTCCAGATGACCGCCGCCCTGCGCTGGGCTGCGGACGGTCTTGAGCCGGCGCCAATCGCGGAGCCAGTCACGGTCGGGGGTGCGGATCCGCACCTCTGCCGCTAACGCAGACAACGCAACGGTCCGGTGGGAGCAATCCCGCCGGACCGTTTTCATTTACAAGGTTCAGGTGCTGGTGGGCACCTTCGACTCACCAGACAGATTGTCTGCAATCGGTGCCCCCCACCGGAGCGCGAAGATTCCGGCCAGGCAGTAGGCAATGCTGTCGATGGTCAGAATCGGCACCGCGCCATACCGCTCGGTCGCGGGTCCGGCGATGGCCGCACCAACGATGATGAGCAGGGCAGAGGTTGTCAGGAGCGCGCCAAAAACGCGTCCGCGAAACTGGTTCTCGACGTTGATCTGTATTGCTGATGTATACCCGGCGCCAAACGCCGCCGCCGGAATGCCCACGATCGCCATGAAGACGAGGCCCGGCCATATCTCCCGGAGGAACGCCGGGTAGTTGAAGGTCAGCAGATCAATCACGCCCAGGCCGATCGCGCCCCATCCCAGCAGTGCAATCGGCGACCATTGTTTCGCCCGCGCCCCGACAAGTAACCCGCCGGCGATTCCGCCCACTGCCTGAGCACTGAGAAGCCAGCCAGCCTCCTTCGATCCCCCGTGGAGCGCTTCGTCGACATAGACCCAGAACACCGAGCCGAAGATCCCTTCGCCGAGCGAGGAGATGGCGAAGACTGCAAAGACCATGCGCAATACCGGGCTATTTCCCACCAGACGAATGCCGGCTTTCCACTCGTGCCAGACATCCTGCCGGTCCGCCGCATCGTCCTGCGCTTCGGTTACTGCTGATTGGACGGGGATGCGGATCGCGAGAATCATCACGGCCGCAACGAGGTAGGTGATCGCATCGGCTCCCGCTACCCCATTGAGTCCGAACCAGGCGGCGGTCAATCCACCCAGCGCCGGCCCGATCAGGCGAGCGAGATTGTCGTTCAGGGCATTGAGCGCGTTGGCTGGAACGACATGCTCCTCGCCAACCAACATCGGGAGCAGGGCATTCTCGGCCGGGCGGAAGAACTGACCGATCCCCGAGAGCAATGCCGAAACCAGATAGACGATCCAGACGCGATCGGCCGAATCGACCGCGAAGAGCAGGAGCAGGATGGGAGCGCGGATCAGGTTCGCAACGACCATCGTCCGTTGCCGATCCCAGCGATCGACCAGAACACCGGCGAACGATCCGAGCGCCAGCGATAGCACCTTGTTCGCGATCAGTACGAATCCGGTCGCCGTGGCCGAGCCGGTCAGTTCATAGACGGTGACCGGCAGGGCAACGATCAACATCCAGTCGCCGGTCATCGAGATGAGACCGGCGAACCACAGGAGGCTGAAATTGCGTTGTCGCATCACCTGAAGCACAGGCAAATTCCTCGCAAACCCGGTTCCAGTTCAGATCCCTGATTCCAGAGACCAGCATATTGCCCAGAGGGGATGTGGTGCTCAGGCCCGGTAGACCGGACCCTTGCCGGGAAGGAGGGGTGGGCGCTGGAAGTGGCACGTCAGCCAGGCAAAGCGCGCGGAGGTGGCCGCCATACTCCGGCGCGCACCCTTCGGCACCACGATGAACTCGCCGGCCGCAAACCCGTGCG
>JAPXRQ010000318.1:0-3080 GCA_033813515.1 Thermomicrobiales bacterium | reverse complement strand
GACCATGACCGTCGAAAAGAAGTCCGAGCCAACTGCGTACTGCAACACGATCTCGGGCACAAGCGCCGTCTTGTCGACTACCGTGAAGTCGATCGGCTCGAGGTAGTTGGCACGTGACAGCGCCAGCGCGTCCTCGGCCGGCAACGTCAGGACATCCCAAACGACATCCTCGGCATCGACCTGCTCCTTGAGGCGATCAAAGTCGGCCTTTTTGACCTGAACATCGGCGCCGGTATCCGTCCGGAACGGATCGAAATAGGCGACATCCTGGGCGGACTGAATATCTCCGCCCCAACCGGCGACATTGAGGGTACGACCGGCCCAGCGCGTGTTGTCCGTATAACCAGCGACTGGCGATCCCAGGATGGGCTGAGTCGGCACCGGTTCGATCGTGGCAGTTTCGGTGGCCGGGATAGCGGTCGGCGCCTTGTCGCTGTCCCCGCCGCAGGCCGCCAATCCAATCGCCAAGCCGCCACCGAGCAATGCCCGCCGACTGACCTGGTTCAGATTGACCTGAGACGAGCGACTCACGGGCAGCATTGTCCGGATAGAGCGGCAAAACCCTGGCACGTGCACCAGTAGCGCCCAATTATGACCGATCCCGCCACCACAATCGGTGATCGCGCAGACAGACGAATCGGATGTCACGTTGGTAGGATCATGCAAGCGCCGAATCGGGCGAAGTGACCCAGGAGACCTTCATGATCCGAATTGCCGTCGGCGGGATAGTTCACGAGACCAACACCTTCGCCGCCCACCCGACAACGCTTGATGACTTCCGGGCCGATGGGCTGTATGCCGGTGCCGAGCTGGAGGCGTTACGCGAGACGAACACGGTGATTGGTGGCATCCTCGCAGCCGCTGGCCATGATCCCGAGATTGAACTGCTGCTCACCACGGCGGGTTCGGCCATCCCGGGCGGAACGGTCGCAACCGATGCCTTCGAACACATCGTCGGACAGATTTGCAGCGGAATCGAAGCGCAGACCGTCGATGCGGTTGTGCTCGATCTGCATGGCGCATTGGTCGTTGAGGACTTTCCGGGCGGCGACGGAGAAGTCGCGAGGCGGGTGCGGGCTATCGTCGGGCCGAGTGTGCCAATCGTGGCCGTCTTCGATCTGCACGGCAATATCGATGACGTCCTGACTGCTGCAGTCGATGTCATCCTCCCCTACAACACCTATCCGCATATCGATAACGCCGAGCGCGGAGAAGAAGCCGTGCGGATCGCGTCCGCCATGGTCCGGGGCGAGTGCCACCCCGTATCGCGCGCGGTCCACATTTCGGCGTCGCCTCCGTCGCCGAATCAATTCAGTGGCATGGAGCCAACGCTCACCCTGCAGAATCGCGCCCGGCACTGGGAGGCGCAGCCCGGGGTGATCAATGCGGGCATCTTCTTCTCGTTCCCGTACGGTGATGTGGCGCATAACGGGATGGCCGTGGTGAGTACCACCGAGAACGACCCAGCTCTGGCCGAGCGGATTTGCGCTGATCTGGGTCAGGCGATTATCGACGCGCACCTCGGATTCTGGCCCGATTTGATGTCGGTCGAGGGTGCAGTCCACGCGGCCATGGAAGAGCCGGAAGGACCGGTCGTGCTGGCCGATTTCGGAGACAACCCGGGCGGCGGGACAACCTCTGATGGCACGGCGATGCTGTGGGCGCTGATCGACCTCGGAGCCCAGGGAGCGGCGCTGGCCGTGATGTGTGATCCCGCGGTTGTAGAGGCAGCGTTTGCCGCTGGAATTGGAGCGATGATCAAGACCGAGATCGGCGGCAAGGTTGACGACTTCCATGGAGCGCCGATCCCCATCACGGCGACCGTCCGCAACCTGACCGACGGCGCGTTCACCTATGAGGGCCCGATGAATACCGGCGTGCGGGATACGCTCGGACGCACGGCGGTTCTGGCCGTCCAGGGCCGCTATGGAGCCGAGGTGCTGGTTGTCTGCAGCGAGCGGCGGGTGCAGGCACTCGATACGGCCATCTTCCGATCGCAGGGAATCGAGCCGACGGACTGCAAGATCCTGGTTGTGAAATCGGGCGTGCATTTCCGCGGTGCGTTCATGCCAATTGCGAAACGGGTAATCGTGGTCGATTCGCCCGGCATTCTGCAGCTCGACGTCAGCGCATTTCCATTCCGCCATTTGACGCGACCGCTTTGGCCGCACGACAAGGTCACACCAACCATGCGGCCGATGGCGCATCGCTAGTCGCCGTCGAACGCCGCCTGAAGTGCGGGAAGGTCGAGTTTCACCTGCTGTAGCATGCAGGCGATCATGCGGTTGACTTTGGTGCGATCGGGATCAAGCATCATTTGCTCCAGTTGGACAGGAACAACCTGCCACGACACACCGTACTTGTCCTTGAGCCAACCACACTGAACCTCCTGGCCACCTTCGGTCAGCTTCCCCCAGTAGTAATCGACCTCGGCCTGGTCCTCACACGGGATCAGGAGCGAGAGTGCATCGGTGTACTCCATGTCCATGCCACCGTTGATCAGGGTGAAATCGGTTCCCTTGATCCTGAATGTGGTCGTAACCACATCCCCGGGTTTCCCTGGTCCGGCGTCGGTGTAGTAGGCGGTAGAGACAAGCTCGGCATCGGGAAAGACGCTGAGATAGAAATCCCGCGCTTCCTCGGCATTGGCGTTGAACCAGAGATTGGGAGAGATTGAACGCATATGTGGCCTCCTTGCCGCAAACGAATCATGACGGTTCTGCATGTTGTCGCGCTGCGTCACGGGAAATCGACATGTCGCAGGGTGACCGAGGTTGTTAAGATTGTGGTGTCGCAGACCCATCTGATCGGGGTCCGGCTGCCGGGCGGAGCATTCCTGCTGGCACGGGTGTCATAACAGAGCGAATTGGGGTCACGATGTACACATACAACATTTACATGGAAGAAGCGGCAGCCGACGGACTGAACGGTGATACCGATCTGGAAGTCAATTTCCGGGTGGTGCTCGATCAGGATGATCAGGGCGAACCTGAGACAAACGCGGTCATTGTCGGCCTGGACATGGTCGATCTAATGAATCTGCGCGATGCGATTCAGTTCGCGTTGGATGACTTCAACAT
>JAPXRQ010000317.1:0-3081 GCA_033813515.1 Thermomicrobiales bacterium | reverse complement strand
GTTGGCTCGGTGTAGCCGACACCGAGGTCGCGCGCCGTGTTCAGTGCGCCAGCCGCATAGATCAGACCCGATTGAACCATCGGATACCGAATACCGTCGATCAGATACGCGGTGTCAATGTCCTCGACCACACCGGCGCCACCCGAGTTGCTGGTGTAGAGCGTTGCCAGCGTGATCGCATCGGTGCGGGCAAGCAGCGTTGATGGCTGCGAGTTCGCCGGAAATTGTCCGACGTAGTAGAGCGCGATAACCGTTGACCCGGCAGTCGCCTCGCCCTTACCGATCCACCCTCCAAGATCAGACACCCAAATGTTTTGTGCTGCCTGTCCGATGTGCGACGTCCGCAACGTGCCAGCAACCGGGCTCGTGTGGTTCGGAGGCGGCGACGTGCGGTAGTTACCAAAGCGAACGCGAGTGAGTGCGGTAATAGGCATCAGGCAGGAACTCCCAACGTCTGATAGATGGCACGTGCCTGCAATGACGAGATCCGGTCAACCAGAATGTTGGCCAGTTCGTTCGGATCCTTGCCGTAGCCTTCGATTGTGATGTTGTTGTGCATCGTGACTGGTGTGCCGACCGCAGCGCGAGGCGACGCGCTTGCGATCGCATATGACGCCATCCCGGCCGCAATCGGGTTGCGCAGCGCGGTCGAACCCGACTGCTCGCCGCCGTCCGTCTTCGGTTCAGAGTCACTCATGACATAGTGCAGTGGGTTGAGGTCGAGGCTACTGAACCAGCTGGTGATGTCACCCCACTTGTCTTTCAGGCCATTCCAGAGGCCCTGCATGAGGTCCTGACCCGCCTTGTAGAGCCGTGTGCCCAGGTTGCCGACTGCGGTGATCGCCTTGTATCCGATGCCACCCAGCCAGCCGGACAAACCGCCCGACTCGTCGCCGGCACCGGACCAAACGGCTTTGATACCGCTCGAGAATCCCGACATGAGTTCCCGACCTTTGGCGATCAATGTACCGGCCAGTTCACCGATGGCCTCAACGGCACGCCCTGGGATGCCGGCGATCCACTCGCGCAGCGAATCCCACCGGTTGTGAATGCCAGCACTGAATCCGCTGATCAAATCACGGCCCGCGCTGATCAGTTTGCCGCTGAGATCGCCGATCACGGTAACGATGAGAGCGGGTAAACCGTCCAGCCATGCCTTGACGTCGACCCACCGGGCGTCGATACCGCGCTTCATGCCTGAGAGGAGATCACGTCCATGCTGCACAAGGGTGTTCAGGAGTGACCCAAGTGCATCCTTCGCCTTGCCGGGCAGCGCCTTCATCCAGTTCCCGATGAGCGGCCAGTTGATGTTCAGGCCCTTGACGAATCCCTTGACGAACTCCAACGCCTTCGGGCCGATGTACTTGAAGAGGGCAGGAATGGCGAGGATGCCTTTGATCAGCCCCTTGCCGATCTCGTCTTTGTTCTCCCAGAATCCCTTGCTGATAGCCACAACGAAATCGCGTGTGCCTTTGCCGAGGTTCTGGCCAAGGTTCCCCCAATCGACGCTATCGATCGCACCCTTGATACCGTTGAGCAAATCCTTCCCGAGGCCGAGCGCGGCGGTGCCGACTGACTTCAACTTGTCGGGCAGGATCTCGAGCATGGCGCCGAATCCGCCGGACTTGAAGCGGGAATACAGATCTCCGAACGCGTCGGCCACGGTGAGCAGTTTCTCGCCCACACTCTGAAGTGGGGCGGGGAGTGACGCGACCAGTTCCTTGATTGGCTTGCCTTCGCCAAACGCGGCCTTCATGGCCTTGCCGATCTCGATGACTGAGCCGACGAACTCCGTGACCTTACTGATGGCGCCGTTTACGATGTCGCGCATCCCGCCAAAGTTCGTGGCGTAGGCAACGGCCAGCGCGCCGATAGCAAGCACGACCAGGCCAATCGGGCCGAGGAGGAGGGAAATTGCCGGGATCATCATCGACAGGCCGATGAGCACGGGGCCAATAGCAGCAGCCACCGCGGCAAAGATCAGGATCAGTTTCTTTTGGCCGTCGGAGAGTCCCTGAATCCATCCGATGAGTTTCTGCGCGCCGTTCGCCCACTTGAGCGTCATCGGAAGCAGGTACCGTCCGAACTGTGCGGCGAGGTCCTTGATGCGGGCTTTCAGGATGCGGAGTTGATTCGCGAGCCCGCCCGACGTGCGGCTAAAGTCACCCTGTGCGGCTCCCATGTTTTCCATGATGTAGCCGTACCGGGCCGCGACCTTTTGCTGGTCCGTGAGTTCTTCGCCCGACGCAGCGATGCCGTGTGTCCACGCGTACTGGTTGACCGTGGCGTCGTTGAGCAGGATGCCGTAGCGCCTCAAGGGTTCCGTTTCGCCCATCAGGCCCGACTCAATCGCCTGGAGTGTTTCGGATGGGTCGGCGTTATAGAACGACGCCATGTCCGCCGCAGCGCCAAGAATGTCCTGGCCAAACTGCGAGGCGGCGTCCCCCGCAAACCCGGCGCTGTTTGCGTACACCCCCAGTGTGGCCGCGCCGGACAGGAATTCGGCCTGCGACATACCGACCGACTTGGCCGACATCTCGGACGCCTTGATGATTGATGCCGACGCGTCACCGTAGACCGTCTCGACGGCGGACATCGCTTCGTTCTGGTCTGACGCCATCGAGATCATCATTCCGAAGCCGCCAACCACAGGTGTGGTCACGCCCAGGGTGAACTTGGTACCGACATCCTTGAATGTCTGGCCCCAGTTGCGATTCTCTTTTTCGACCTTGCTGCGCGTGTCCTTGAGGCCCTGATCCAGAGGGCCGGAATCAAGGCCGACAACGACATCAAGTTTCGCGACTGTGCTCATCGTCCAACTCCGGGTCGTGGAACATCATTTGCAGTTGACGCGCGACCTGTTCGGGTGTTTTCACGGGTTTCTCGATGAGCGGGAACACGTCCCACGGCATCCACTTGCGCCGGTGACGCTTGCCTGTGTGGATTGTGTACAGCCCGTCGAAACGACTGGCCACAAACGCCGCGAGCAGGCCAAAGCGGAGATCGTCTCTCCGCTCCCCAAATGGTTCGACCTGTTCCCGTATGCGCCATTCGTTCAGTTCCCTGATAGATATGCGGGCT
>JAPXRQ010000316.1:0-3105 GCA_033813515.1 Thermomicrobiales bacterium | reverse complement strand
AGTTGGAGCGCCCATTCCACCGACCGAAACTACCAGCGCATCGTCTGGAACAGCATCGAAATCGACAAGCTTGATGTCGATGCCTTCCTTCAGATACTGGATCGCCCGAATCTTGGCCAGATAGGGATTGCCGCCGCCGCCGGTACCGAGAATACCCGCTCCGATTGCCAGCGCCTCAAAATCATCAATCGTCAGAATGCGTTCCACGAACCAATAACCTTTGCGCCAAACAATGCAGGTCAACGATGAATGGAGATGGTCCCCGATCCTGATGAATCGGGAACCACCTCCGCATTATCCGATGAGAACGGTTAGCTGGCTGGAGCCCAGCCGAACTCGCGCGCATCGCCGCCCATGGTCTGGATCAGCACATTGCCTTCCAGTCCATTGGCCAGTGCGACCAGCGGGATCTCGACGTAGACCCAGATTTCGACCGAATCGGCCACGAGCTTCTGCTGGACCTCGTTGTAGATCTCGATCCGGCGCTCCTGATCGACCGTACTGCGGCCTTCATCGAGCAGCGCGTCAACATCCGGGTTGTTGTACTGGGATGCGGCCGACCACGTGCCAGCCTGGCTAGAGTGATACGAGGCATACAGGAAGTTGTCTGGATCGAGATAGTCGGTGCCTGCATAGATCGCGATCGCGCCCGGTGACGTAGCCGCATCAGCCGCGCGCGCGACCATGTCTGGCCAAACCAGCGGCGTCATCTTGACATCGATACCGATCTCGGAGCAGCCCTGCAGCAGGATGAGACCCCACTGCTCTTCGAGTGTGAAGTCGGCAACATAGACATACTCGAGTTCGAAGCCGTCCGGATATGCGCTCTTGGCCAGAGAGGCCTTGGCGCCCTCGATGTCGTACTTCAATGTGACGAGCGAATCGTCGTGCCACGGCTTCATGTTCGTGGCCAGAGGACCCTGCATGATTTCGCCATAGCCCGAGACGACCTGCAGCGCAGCCTCGTAGTCGAACGACTGGAGAATCGCGGCGCGCACATTGACATCGGCGGTCGGGCCGGTTGAGTTGTTCAACTTGATCGCGAACGGACCAATCCCGGCTTCGGTGTTGACCGCGAAGCCGCCATCCTTGAGCCCTTCATAGTCCTCAGCGGTCAGGAAGTCGACGTAGTGCGCCTCGCCTGCCTCCATTGCGATCCGCCGACTCGACGCCTCGCGGATCACCGACCAGACGAGGGTATCGACCATCGTCACATCTTCCGGCTGCCACCAGTAGTCGGCCCACCTGTTGAACTCATACCCACTGCCGAGCTCCCACTTGCCGATGGTGTACGGACCGGAGCCGGCCTCGTGATCGAGCAAGTAGGTCTCGCCTTCGTCATCCCCGGCATTCGCTTCGATCACCGCCGGATTGGCGATGAAGAGCCACGGCACAACAGCCTCGAACGGAGCGAACGGCTTGTTGAGCGCAATCTTCAGGTGAGTCGGATCGACCACCGAGACCGAGTTCTCGTCCATGAAGGCGGAGAACATATAGGCGACACCGAGATTCTTGCGGAGCATGCGGTTGAAGTTGTACTGGACGGCCTCGGCTGTGACGGCCGAACCATCGTGGAACTTCGCGGCATCGGTCAGTGTGATCGAGAACTCGGTCGCATCGGTGTTGCCGGCAAATTCGGTCGCCAGATGCAGCACCGGCTCGGTCGGAACACCGGAGTACCGGAGGAGCGAGTCGTAGCAGGCCTTCTGCGCCCATGCGATTGAGTAGTCGTGACCGGTGTGGGGATCGAGGTTGCTGATGTCCTGGCCGGAACCAACAATAAAGGTATTGATATCGGCCTGATTGCGCGGCAGCAGCACTTTGCCACCCGGAGCGGGTGCGGCTGACGCAACTCCAACCGTGCCAGCCAGACCCATTGCACCCGCGGCGGCAGCGGCCACCTTGGTGAATGTGCGTCGGTCAATGTGCTCGGTGCGCAGCGCCTCTTGCAGGTTCTGCATGTGCTGTTCCCAGATTGCTCGGCTTGCCATCCTGAACTCAACTCCTGTGTCTCAACACAAACCCGGCACACCGCGGGGCTTTGGCTTGGCGTGTCGCGCCACATTGAAGGGACCTGGTGCCCACCGGGGGACGTACTGCTCTTCGTTGGACCGACCTGCTAACAGTATATGCAGAAATCGTGTTGCATATCGCACACGATTTCGCACCTGTGAGATTCCACACGCACTCGTGCAGTTCCGTATCATGTCGGGGATACTGTCACCACGCCGCGCGTGTTCGCCCGCGGCGCTCATGTTTCGCATTGGACCGGGCGGCGTCGCCCTGATCGCAGAGGAATTCGCCACAATGGCACTTCGCATTGGAATCGATGTCGGCGGCACCAATACCGATGCCGTGTTGATGGATGATCTGACGGTCATCAGCAAGATCAAGACGCCAACCACCGAAAATGTCACCTCCGGCATCACCACCGCACTCAAGCACGTGCTCGATGCCTCCGGTACCGCCACGGCCGATATCGCCGCGGTCATGATTGGGACGACGCATTTCACCAACGCGGTGGTCGAGCGACGCCGTTTGCAGAAGACAGCAACCATTCGTATCGGCCTTCCTGCGACGGCATCCCTGCCGCCAATGGTCGATTGGCCGGACGACCTTCGAACTGCGATCGATGGCTCGGCCAATCTGGTGCATGGCGGACACGAGTTCGACGGTCGGGAGATCTCGAAGTTCGATCCGGGCGAAGTTCGGGCGGTTGTTGAGGCGATTGCCAGCATGGGCGTCAAGGCCGTCGCGATCTCGTCTGTGTTCTCGCCTGTCAATCCCGAGATGGAGGTCCAGGCCGCCGCCATTGTTGCCGAGATCATCCCGGATGCGGATATCACCCGCTCGGCCGAAATCGGACGCATTGGCCTGCTGGAGCGCGAAAACGCCGCCATCCTCAATTCCTGCCTGCGCCGCCTGGCCGTCGAAACAGTCACCGCCTTCCGCAATGCCATTTCGGAAATGGGCATCACTGCCCCGCTCTACCTGACCCAGAACGACGGCACCCTGATGAGCGCCGATTTTGCCGAGCAATACCCGGTCCTGACATTTGCCTCCGGTCCGACCAACTCGATGCGCGGTGCCGCGTTCCTCTCGGGC
>JAPXRQ010000315.1:0-3122 GCA_033813515.1 Thermomicrobiales bacterium | reverse complement strand
CTCACCCGACTTCGCATCGTAAACCGGGGCAGCCAGCACGCGGCCAACAACCTTGTGCCGGAAGTCATCGTCCGACAGCAATTCCTTGCCATCGCTGTTCAGGCGTTCGATGCGCAGCCCCTGCTGGGTGCCGCAGTCATCCTGGGTGATGATGACGTCTTGCGAGACGTCCACCAGACGACGTGTCAGGTATCCCGAGTCCGCCGTTCGGATGGCGGTATCGGCAAGACCCTTGCGCGCGCCGTGCGTCGAAAGGAAGTACTCGAGAACGGTGAGGCCCTCGCGGAAGTTCGAGCGGATCGGAATGTCGATGATGCGACCATTCGGATCGAGCACCAGACCGCGCATACCGGCCATCTGGCTGATCTGGTTCATGTTTCCCTTGGCGCCAGAGTCGGCCATCATGTAGACCGAGTTCTGACCCTTCAGGAGCTGCTCGACATTCGCGGAAAGCGTGTCGCGCGCCTCGTTCCAGATCACTTCCAACTCGCGCAGTCGCTCGTTCTCAGTCACCAGACCACGGCGATACTGCTTGTCGATGCGATCGGCCTCGGCCTCGGCATTGGCGACGATATCGACCTTGGTCTCGGACATCACCACATCATCCACGGCAATGGACATGCCACCGCGGGTTGAGTAGGTGAAGCCGACCTTCTTGATCTCGTTGACGACATCGGCCGTCCGGAACGGATCATTGAACATGCGATAGCAATCGGCCACGACGACGCGCAACTGCTTGCGGCCCATCGTGTCGTTGTAGAACTTGTTGATCTCGGCGGGCAGCGCCATGTTGAAGATGACACGACCAACAGTCGTCTCGATCCGCTTCATCTCGCCGCCATCGCGATCGGTGCGGACGATGATCCGCGCCTGCAGATCGATCGCGCCCGAGTCGTACGCCAGCTTGACCTCGTCCATGGAGGAGAAGATCTTGCCCCACCCGCGCGGCACGGTTCCGGCAGCCACATCGGCCTCGAAATCGCGCTCGCTGGTCATGTAGTAGCAACCCAACACGATGTCCTGCGTCGGCGAGACGATCGGATCACCGTTGGACGGCGACAGCAGGTTGTTGATCGAGAGCATGCGCTCGCGAGCTTCGGCCTGCGCCGGCTTGGACAGCGGCACGTGCACCGCCATCTGGTCACCGTCGAAGTCTGCGTTGAAGGCAGTACAAACAAGCGGGTGAATCTGGATGGCCGAGCCTTCAATCAACCGGACCCGGAATGCCTGAATACCAAGACGGTGCAGGGTTGGGGCGCGGTTGAGGAGGACCAGGTGATCCTCGATCACCTCTTCCAGCACTTCCCAAACGCGGGAATCAACCCGCTCGACCAGGCGCTTGGCGGCCTTGATGTTGTGGGCAAAGCCGTGATCGACCAGCTTGCGCATCACGAACGGCTTGAACAGCTCCAGCGCCATCCGCTTCGGCAGACCGCACTCATCCAGCGCCAGATCCGGACCAACCACGATCACGGAGCGGCCGGAGTAGTCGACGCGCTTGCCGAGGAGGTTCTGGCGGAACCGGCCCTGCTTGCCCTTCAACATGTCCGAGAGGCTCTTCAGCTTGTGCTTGCCCGAACCGGAGACCACGCGACCGCGGCGACCGTTGTCGATAAGGGCATCAACGGCTTCCTGCAGCATGCGCTTCTCGTTGCGGACGATGATGTCCGGTGCACCGAGATCGAGCAGGCGGCGAAGGCGGTTGTTGCGGTTGATGACGCGGCGGTACAGGTCGTTCAGGTCGGAGGTCGCGAAGCGGCCACCGTCGAGCTGGACCATCGGGCGCAGATCCGGCGGAATGACCGGAAGGGCCGTGAAGATCATCCAGGTCGGCTTGTTGCCACTCTTGCGCAGCGCCTCAACGACGCGCAGTCGCTTGGTTGCCTTCTTGACCTTCACCTCGGAGGTGGACTGCATCTGCTCGCGCAACTGCAGGGCCAGGGCATCCAGATCGGACTTGGTGTTCAGATAATCGTAGACAGCCTCGGCGCCCATCGCTGCCTTGAAGACGCCGGTCGGGACGATCTCCTGCAGCTCGCGGAACTGGGTCTCAGAGAGAATCTGCAGCTCCTTGAGGTCGTTGATGGCCTTGACGGCATCGTCGCGCTCAGTCTCGGCCTGGCGCTGCTGCTCGAGGAGACGATCCTCGAGGCGACGGCGCTCCATGGTTGCTTCATGCGTCGCCAGATCGCGCTCGGCACCAGCCAGAGCTTCGGTGCCACTCGCGGCGTAGGACGATGACGCGACGCGGGTCTCCTTGGCCTGAAGGAACTCGTCCTCCAGCTTCTGGCGGCGGTCATCATTGATGGCCTCGCCCTTCTTGACGATGGTGACCTTGTTGAACTTGATTGCAGTCTTGGCCGAATCGCCACCGTCGGCGAGCTTCTGCTTGACGGTCTCGTATTCGCTCTGCAACTTCGAGAGATCACCAAGGAGCTCTTCGTCGATCACCGACGCGGCGGCATCCTCACTGTCTCCAATGTTGCTCAGGGTGGCGCCGATCTTGGCATCCAGCTCGGACATCTCGTCCTTTGCCGTCGCCTCAAGCTCCGCCATCTGCTCCTGGTGCAGGAGTTCGATCTCTTCCAGAGCCGCCTGACGCTTTTCGTCATCGACGCTGGTCACCATGTAGGAGGCGAAATAGAGCACGCGCTCCAGGTTGCGCGGCGAGATATCCAGCAGCAGGCCAAGCCGACTCGGCGTGCCCTTGACGTACCAGATGTGGGCGACCGGAGCAGCGAGCTCAATGTGGCCCATGCGCTCCCGGCGAACCTTGGAGCGGGTCACCTCGACCCCGCACTTGTCACAGACCGTGCCAGCGTGGCGAATGCGCTTGAACTTGCCGCAGTAGCACTCCCAGTCCTTGGTCGGACCGAAGATCCGCTCGCAGAAGAGGCCACCGTGCTCCGGCTTGAGTGTTCGGTAGTTGATAGTTTCTGGCTTGGTAACTTCGCCATACGACCAGGAATGGATCGACTCCGGCGACGCCAGACTGATCCGGATCGCATCGAAGTTGTTCACATCCAGAACCCGACCGCGATCCTGCCGGTCACTCCGGGAGAATCCGCGCGAGGAGCCACCCGAGTTACGGAAACCGTTGTCGCTATCAAAATCCCGTGGTG
>JAPXRQ010000314.1:0-3125 GCA_033813515.1 Thermomicrobiales bacterium | reverse complement strand
GGGTTGTTGATGACGCAGGTGTAGGCCTCGATGGCGTGGGTCAGGGCGTCCATGCCGGTGGCGGCGGTGGTGCCTTTGGGGACGGTCCAGGTCAGCTCGGGATCGACGAGGGCAATTTCCGGGGCCATGCGAGGATCGCCGAGGGTCATTTTGAACATGCGGCTGGTGTCGGTGATGACGGAGACGCTGGTCACTTCACTGCCGGTGCCGGAGGTGGTGGGGATGACGATGAGCGGGAGGGGATCGGTGTCGAACGGGCGGTGGGCGCCCCATTCGACGGCTTTGCCGCCATTGGTGACGAGGCAGGCCATCGCCTTGGCCTGATCGATCGGACTGCCTCCACCGATCGCGACCAGCAAGGTGCTGCCGAACGATTTGGCGCGGTCGGAACCGGTGTCGCTGTCGACATCGCGTGGGTTGGGTTTGGTGGTGTCGTCGATATCGATCGCGATGCCAGCGGCCTTGGCGGGGGCGATGAGGCGCTCGACCATACCTGTGCCGAGGACGCCGGGATCGGTGACGACAGTGACGCGGGTGGTGCCAAATTGCTGGATGGCATCGAGTAGGCCAGCCGAGGAGCCTTCGCCCATGTGCACATCTGTCGCCACCCGAAACTGCCGAACGTCCGCTGCCATTGGTTGCTCCCTGTGATACCTGATCGATTGCGGGAATCGTATGTCAGTTGCCAGTGGTCGGTCGCCAGTCGCCAGGTGCCAACAGCAATGGGACGCGATTGCTGATACTCTCGCCGCAGACGACTGGAAACTGATGACCAACGACTGGCAACTGCCCTATGTCCGAACCGGTGCTTTCCGCGATCTGTCGACTGATTGATGCGTACATCCCGGGGGATGCCGATTTTCCGGCGGCTTCGGCGACCGGGGCGCCACACCTCGTCCTGCAACGGGTGCTGGATCAGTACGGAAGCGATTTCCTGAACGAGACGGTGGACCTGCTGGCCGATCACGATGCATCGGCGATGGTCGATCAATGGGCGGTGGATGATCGGGCACGATATGAGGCGATACGGTTTGTCATCTACCTCAGCTATTACCAACAGCCGGAAGTGATTGCGGCGCTGCAGCGACTTGGGCACGACTACAATCTGGCCCCGCAACCGCTTGGGTATGCGTTGCCGAAGTTCGATCCGGCGAAGCATCTCCCGGCCGAGCCCCGGGGAATCTATTTCACGACCGAGGGAATCCAGCCGGTTGACTTGAGCGGGCTGGCCGATCTGGATCTGCCAAAGGTGTGGCCATGAACGAGCATGCCGATGTTGTCGTTGTTGGATCGGGGATGGGCGGAGCGGTTTCGAGTCGGTTGCTGGCCGAAGCAGGGCTGAAGGTCGTCTGCCTGGAGCAGGGCGACTGGACCGCACCGGAGGATCGTCCACACGCCGATCCTGCCTGGGAGTGGCGGCGATTGACCTCGTTCTCGACCTCGCCCAATGTGCGCAGGCGGCCGGAGGATTACCCGGTCGATACCACCAGCGAGAACACGCTGATGTGGAATGCGGTCGGGGGATCGACGGCGATTTACACGGCGACGTTTCCGCGTTTCCGGCCGTCCGATTTCCGCAAGGGCACGGAGCATGGCGCGCAACCAGACTGGCCGTTCACCTATGAGGATCTCGCGCCGTGGTACGAGGAGACGGATGCCGATCTGGGCGTGAGCGGGCTGATTGGTGATCCAGCCATGCCACCGCGCGGACCGTTTCAGACCGGACCGCTGCCGCACGGGGTGTTTGCCGAGGTGACGGGCAAGGGGCTGGATCGGTTGGGGTGGCATTGGTGGCCGATGCCCTGCGCGATCATCTCCGAGCCGTACATGGGCAGGCTGCCATGCAACAACTGCGGCAATTGTCAGTCGGGATGTCCGCGCGGTTCGCTGGCCGATGTCGCGGTGACGCACTGGCCGGTGGCGATTCGGGCCGGTGTGCGGTTGCTGCTGAACGCCAGAGTGTTGCAGATCGAGACTGATGCCTCCGGTCGGGCGACAGGTGTGATCTATGTCGATCGCAAGACCGGCGAACAGCATCGGCAAACGGGCGATGTGGTGATCATCGCGGCCAATGGGGTGGGGACACCGCGCCTGCTCCTCAACTCAGCCAGCAATCGGCATCCGAACGGGCTGGCGAACAGCAACGATATGGTCGGGCGGCACCTGATGCACCACGGGTTGGCGATGGTCGAGATCTGGACCGAACAGGATCTGGAGACGCACAAGGGCAATATCTCGGCGGCGTACATCTCGCACGAGTTTGCCGAGACCGATGTTTCGCGCGGGTTCATCAATGGCTTCACGATGCACATCATTCATATGAATGGAGCGGGGTATCAGGCACTTGGGTCGCATTCGGCCCATGCCATGCCCCACGGTGCAGCCCATCACGATTGGTTCCGCTCGCATTTCAATCGCGGGTTTGAGGTGCTGCTGGTTGGGGACGATCTGCCGCTGCCGGACAACCGGGTGACGCTCTCGAGCACGGTCACCGACTCGGATGGCATGCCGGCGCCGCATATCGACTATCACCTGCATCCGAATGATCAGCGGATGATGGCGTTCGCGATCGATCGGGCGCTGGATCTGGCGAAGGCGGTCGACGCGACCGATGTCGCGGTCAAGCAACTGAGCAAACCGGATGCGAACTACCAGCCGCCCGCCTGGCACCTGCTGGGGACGTGTCGGCTGGGGAGCGATCCGGCGACATCGGTCTGCAACCAGTGGGGGCAGGTTTGGGAGGTGCCGAATCTGTTTCTGATGGATGGCAGTGTGTTGCCGACCGGTGCGGCGGTGAATCCGACGACAACGATCGCGGCGGTGGCGAAGCGGAATGCGGCCCACCTGCGGGATCACTTCGCGGAAATCCGAACGGCGACCAAAACCAGCCTGATCTGACGTATCTTTGCTGGCATGACGAACAAGACTGCACCCCAATTCTTTTCCCCGGACGAACGTGAGCGCATTTGGACCGATCTGATCGCTGCGGCCGAGGCTGATCCCGAGATTGTCGGGGCGGCGGCGGTGGGCTCCTCGGCGAGCGGGCGCGATCGCTGGTCCGATCTCGATCTGACCCTCGCTGTGGCGGAAGGCGTGCCAGTGCAGGAGGTGATGCTGCGCTGGAC
>JAPXRQ010000313.1:0-3128 GCA_033813515.1 Thermomicrobiales bacterium | reverse complement strand
AAAGAAGGTACGAGCATTGACGCGGCGCAGGGAATCCATGACCGGTTGGGTCACTGGTGTCTGTCCGGCCTCGAGGATGGCGATCCGAATCGGTTCGCCCAACGAGGAGGTGATCAGGAATCCATCGACACCGTCACCGCTCGTGACCTGCGGCATGGCGATCTTGTCTCGATCTGCCAGATTCCGGCCGCAAATCCACTCAAGCTGCCGGACGAGTGTTCGCCAACCCTGCGAGATGTCCTCGTAGGGAAGGTCGGCCGTCGTTCGGTGCTCTGCCTTGGCGACGAAACGGAACGAACCGCCGACATCCTCAAGCAGATAGGCGCGTGAGCTACCACGGCCAAAGTCTGCAACGAGCAGCGATTCAAGATGTTGCTGATTGGTATCTGTCACTCGTTTTCCCCTGGTCCGAACCGGAAGCGGACAACACTAAAGCAACACAAGCGCTGCGATGGCCGCAACGGCAAGGACCAGCAATAAGAGCTGGACGGTCTGACTACGGTAGAACGGAGTTGAACTGGCATCGCCGGTGGATACGACCTCGGCCTGCGCCTTGGGCTGCTTTTGGGCCTTGGGAGCTTTCGGCTCCTTGACCTTTGCCGGCTTCTTTTCGGTTTTGCTGCCAATGCCGAACCGGCCGCCAGATTTGGCCGGAGCGTCGTCCATGATCGTCGGCACAAATGCCGTATCAGGGACGGCTGCTTCATACACCGGCTGCTGAACCAGCTCCTGTTTGGGTGGCTCAAAGATGCCCCAATTGGCTGAAGCTGCCTCCGCGGAACTCCAATGCTCGGACGAATCCGCCCCTGCACCCGATTTGGTCAACCAGTTGGTTTGCGGACCCGATCCGATTGTTTCACCAGGCAGCTGTCGACGCTGGATCGAACTGAAGCTCTCCGCTGCCGCAGCGGCGGCTGCCTGTTCGACCTGAGCCGCTTCCTTGGCAGCATCCTGAGCAGCGATCTGCTTGATCCAGTCCGGCAGGTCATTGGCCGAAATCAGCCCGGATGTTTCCGTTGGCGGTGGTTGCTGCGCGCGTCGTTCGGCCTGCAGGAATGCTGGAACGTATGCATCCGGGGAGGCAGCCGGTGCAACAGGCTCTTCAGGCTGGGTCTCACCAAACATTGGTGGCGCGCCGGTCGAGACATCCTGAGCGAACGCAGACATCTGCAAATGAGGGGCAGGTGCAGGTGGGGGTTCGACCATTGGCGCCGCCGCTATCTCGACCGCAACGGGTGCTGCTGCAGCAACGGCAACGGCCAACGGTTGACCGCAAACCCGACACTCTGTATCCAGTTCGTTATTGCTGGTGCCACAAAGTTCGCAGATGACCAACGGAAATCCCTCCCATCGACTCCCGGCCAATTGGACTCGCGCAAGAGCGAGCAGCACCGGTCCGGGTCGATGCCAAATACCTCTGGATTCCGAGTATATGGAGGGTTTTTTGCGTCCTGTTGGCCGGACTCAACCGAAAAGTCCCGATCAAACGGCGCTGGTCGGTACGTTACGCCGGTGCGATCTCGGCACTGTCCAGCATGATCGTGACCGGCCCATCATTCAGGAGCGACACGGACATGTGCGCTCCGAATGCACCAGTCGCACAGGTGATGCCGCTGGCCCGCACCTCAGCAACCAGTTGGTCAAAGAGCTCCCGGGCGACGTCCGGTGCGGCCGCGTCCGTGAAGCTGGGCCGCCGACCTTTGCGCGTGTCGGCGTAGAGGGTGAATTGCGAAACCAGCAGGACAGCCCATTGGTCAGCAGTCTCCGCTGCCAGATCGCGCAGGGAGCGGTTCATTTTCCCGTCGGCATCTTCGAAGATCCGGAGATCCAGCGCCTTGGCAATCATGCGTCGACCGATTTCGAGCGTATCTCCGTGCGTGATGCCGGCCAGGATCAGGAGACCGCCCTCGATCGAACCGACCAACGTTCCGTCTACCGTCACGGAGGCGTTGGCAACACGCTGGAGAAGGAGCCGCATCGCCTAGGAGTCCGGAAGCGAAATCGTCGCCGTTGCCAGAGCCGCGATCCCTTCGCCGCGACCGACAAAGCCCATCAGCTCGTTGGTCGTCGCCTTGATACTGATGCGATCTGTTGCAATCCCAAGTGCCTGGGACAGCTTCTGTTGCATCTGCGGAATGGCTGGTCCGATCTTTGGCGCCTCGGCAATCACGGTTGCATCGATCGAGACGAGTGCTGCGCCTGCGCCGGCCAGCAATTCGACGGCGCGAGCCAGGATTCGCGTGCTGTCCATGCCACGCCACTGCGGGTCGCTCGGTGGGAAGTGTCGTCCAATGTCGCCCAGCGCGGCCGCACCCAACACGGCATCGGCTATGGCGTGCGCCAGAACATCGGCATCCGAATGTCCATCCAAACCGAGGTGGAAGTCGAACTGGATTCCGCCCAGGACGAGTGGTCGTTCGGGAACGAGTCGGTGTACGTCGTACCCGATACCGGTCTGGTATCGACGTGGCTCCTGCGCAAGTTGGTTTGCCACGGCGGCGTCCTCCGGATAGGTGAGTTTCATCAGTCGCTCATCGCCAGGCACGGTCGCGATCGTTCCGCCAGTTTCCTCGATCAGTCCGGCTTCATCAGTGGCCGTCTTGCCGTTTTCAGCTGCCCAACGCAACGCAGCTCGCAATCGCTCGACGCGAAACGCTTGCGGGGTCTGGGCACGGAAAAGACCGGTCCTGTCGACGGTTTCAACCTGATCTGCCTGTACCCGCTTGAGCGTGTCGGCAACCGGCAGCACCGGGATGCACGCGTCGTATCGATCCGACAACCCGTCCAGCACGCGTGCGATGACACCGGGTGTAACCAGAGGCCGCGCCGCATCATGGACCAGCACGATATCGACATCGCCAAGTGCGGCAAGCCCATTGCTGACCGAGTGCTGACGTTCGCTGCCGCCTTCAACTATCCGGATGTCCGCACGCGCTCCGAACCGATGGCGCAAGTCATCCAGCAACTCGTGGGTGGTGACCAGGACAATTTCGTCGACGCGATCCGATTCCGCGAAGGCGCGCACGGCTCGCTCGACGGCAGTGGATCCGGCTATGGGGGTCAGGATTTTGGCGGTACCGAATCGTTGTGCCGATCCGGCCGCAACGATGATGGCGGCGGCGCGTTGT
>JAPXRQ010000312.1:0-3129 GCA_033813515.1 Thermomicrobiales bacterium | reverse complement strand
CAGATGATCTTCCAGGATCCGTATGCGTCGCTGAATCCGCGCATGACCGTCGGCAGCATCATTGCCGAGCCCATGCAGATTCACGGGCTGGTTTCGAAGCAGGATCGCAACAAGCGCGTTCAGGAACTGCTTCAGACGGTCGGTCTCAATCCGTATTTCGCCAATCGGTACCCGCACGAGTTCTCCGGTGGTCAGCGGCAGCGCATCGGTATTGCGCGCGCACTTGCGGCCAACCCGGCGTTCATCGTGGCCGACGAGCCGGTCTCCGCACTCGACGTGTCGATTCAGGCGCAGATCGTCAACCTGCTGGAAGACCTGCAGGATCAGTTCGGTCTGACCTATCTCTTCATCGCGCACGACCTCTCGGTGGTGAAGCACATTTCCGATCGGGTCGCGGTTATGTACCTCGGCAAGATCGTAGAGATGGCCGATCGCAACGAGCTGTACGACAACCCGATGCACCCCTACACCAAGGCGCTGCTCTCCGCTGTTCCGATTCCGGATCCGGCGGTTGAGAAGGGCCGCGAGCGGATCATTCTGACCGGCGATGTGCCGAGCCCGATCAATCCGCCGTCTGGTTGCCACTTCCACACGCGCTGCCCGTATGTGATGGATGTCTGCAAGCAAATCGATCCGGTCTTTGCCGAGCAGAGCCCAGGGCACTTCGTGGCCTGTCACCTCTATCCCAACTCCGGCAAGTAACCCGAAACAGACTGCAACGTCATGAGATCAGGCTGGGACCCGAGAACGCTCTTCATCCTGGCCCTCGTGTTTTTTGTGCTGCCCAATCTGGTCAACGGCGGATCGCGTGATCGATCGGGAGAACAGATCGTCGCGTCCCTCCTATCGGCAGTCATTGCCGTGACCGTGCACGAGTTCATGCACGCCTGGTCGGCGATGAAGTTCGGGGATGACACGGCCCAGCGCATGAACCGGGTCAATCTCAACCCGCTCAACCACTTCGATCCATTTGGCGCAATCGGCTTCCTGCTGATCGCCCTGGGTTACAACTCGGTGGCGTGGGGCAAGCCGGTTCCCGTCAACTACAACAGGCTGCGGGGCGATTTCCGGAAGAAGCAATGGGCCAGCCTGGTCATCGCCGGGTGCGCGCCACTCTCGAATGTCGTCATGGCCGTGATTGGAGCGGGGGTACTGGGATTCCTTTCCCGGTCCGGCAATGATCTGCAATTCACTGGCACGTTTCTCTTTCAGTTCATCCTGCTCAACATGATGCTGGCCGCGTTCAACCTGATTCCGTTGCCGCCCCTGGATGGCTTCCGGGTCCTGAGCGCGCTGCTTCCGGCGTTCTGGTATCCGACGATGGTCAAGTTCTCGCAGTACGGGCTGTTCCTCCCGTTCCTGCTGATTTTTGTCGATGACCGGCTGAACCTGGGCATATACAACGAACTGGTCGGACCGGGCTTTGACCTGCTCGCTCGCCTGATCGACAACGTCCTCCGCCTGACCTCATGAGTGGCGATTCCGGAAGGGTCGCTGGTCAGGGTATAGGGCATCGGGTCCACCAAACGGCGCTGGCCATTTTTGGCGCGCATGCTCCGGATGTGGATCCGGATTTGTTTCCGAGCGACGCCGTGTACCGCCTCTTCCTGTCGCTGGCCGCACACGACAGGCGGCACCTGATTGCCGTGCACCGTCTGGCAGTCGCGGAGGGGTTGGATGTGGCCACGTGTCAGGCCGCGCTCCTGCATGACATTGGCAAGGCATCGCTGGCCGGAAGGCACGTTCATACACACGAACGCATCCTGCACGTGCTCCCGATTGGGCTCCATCCTGATCTTGATACGCATGTCTCGGGTGTTGGTTTGGCGCGGCACCATGCGGCGATCGGAGCGGACCGGTTGCGGGCGTTGGGGGTGGACGAGCGAGTGTGCTGGCTGGTCGAGAATCACGATCACTCAGGCACCGGTGATGCCCAGTTGGAGGCGCTCCAGCGGATTGACAATGCGACACCATGACCTGGAACGCGGCTTTGTTCATGCCTGAGGAATTCTGTACACTGTGACTATCGTGAACATGTCCGCGGTTGAAGCCGCCAGCACCCAAACCTATCAACTTCGCCTGCCGACGTTCGAGGGGCCGTTCGATGTGCTTCTGCGCCTGGTTGAGCGGAGTCAGATGCAGATCACGGATGTCTCCCTGATTGATGTGACTGACCAGTTTCTGGCGCACATCGCAGCGATGGAAACGCAGGATCCGCATATCGTCGCCGAGTTCTCGAATGTCGGAAGCCGCCTGGTTGTGCTCAAGAGTCGCTCACTGCTGCCACGGCCGGTGATCGAAGTCGACGAGGACGTGAGCGATCTGACCCGCGAACTGATCGAGTACAAGGCCTTCAAGCAGATGGCCGATTTGCTTGGGAGCCGCGATGCCACCGGGCTCGGAGCGTATCCGCTGGGCAAGGCGCTGATCCCGACCACACCGCGTGCAGAGATGCCGCTGGCCGAGCACCAGCCGGCCCAACTGCTGCGGGCCATCCGGCGGCGGCTGACGGCGGTCCAGCCACCGGCTATTGCGGTGGTCGCGCGCAAACTGATCTCTCTGCGGGACATGGCCGAGCGCGTGCTTGGTGAACTCCGCGGCGGGACGCCAACAACATTCCGCACGGTCGCCCGGACCTGCCAGGACAATCACGAGATTCGGACGGCATTTCTGGCCGTTCTGGTGCTTGCCCGGCGCAATGTCATCGATGTCGACCAGCCCGAGCTTTTCGGCGATATCGCAATCAAACCTGCCATGGCCACGGCCGCCAGCGATGCATTTCTGGCCGGTCTCGTTACTGAAGATGGAGCGAACTACGCGTGAGCGCCGCCGTTGACACCCTCGTCCAGGAGCGATTCAGGACGGCCGATCTCGGTCTGACCGGAACGCATCTCGACGCCGCTGTTGAAGCCCTGCTGATCGTGGCAACTGAACCGCCGACGATTGACCAGCTTGCGGAAGCACTGGAGGTCGAGGAGCGGGATGTGCGCGAGTCGATCGATCGGCTGGCCGCGGAGACTGATCGCGGCTGGATCCTGCAACGGCACGGCGACACGGTCCAGTTGACCTCGGCCCCCAGATTTGCGGAGCACGTGCGTCGCTTCCTTGGACTGGAGCGCGAGGCCAGAC
>JAPXRQ010000311.1:0-3134 GCA_033813515.1 Thermomicrobiales bacterium | reverse complement strand
ACCCAGCCGAGTGCAGAAGATCGTTGCCCGCTCCGCCATCAATCGTGTCGTTGCCTGGCAATGGAAGTCCGTCATCAGAATCCCCATAGATGTTGTCTGCGCCGCCATCGCCGTTGATCTTGTCTCCGCCGGAACCACCCGCAATCGAGTCGTCGCCTTCCCCGCCGGAAATACTGTCGTCGCCTGGTTCAAGGTCGGGTATGAAACCGCCGGTGGTCGAAAAGGCAATCGTGTCATTGCCGGCATCGCCATTGATTTGGTCGTTACCACGGTCTCCGCGAAGGGTGTCGTCGCCGTTGCCACCACTGATGGTGTCGTTTCCGTGGACCGGGTCCGTTCCGTTGTAATCACCCTGGATGACATCGTTGCCATCGCCGCCATTGATGGTGTCGTCACCCGAACCACCGGCAATCAGATCATTGCCCGGGCCGCCAGTTATCACATCATTGCCCGGCTCAAGGTTTGGAGCGTCGTCGTATTGGCCCGCGCCAGTTCCAATGGCATCGTCTCCCGCGCCCCCGTCCACCACGTCGTCATCAATACCACCGGAAAGGATGTCTGCATCGTCTCCGCCCTTGACGTCATCGACCCCTTCGTCGCCCTGGTCTGAGTCGATACCGGCGCCGCCATCCAGATCGTCCTGACCGGGCCCACCTCTGAGATCGTCCATCCCAGCAGCACCCAGAATCGTGTCATCGCCCGCCATACCCAGCGCAATGTCGCCCTGCGCACCGCCGAACACCTGGTCGTTCCCCGATCCGGCGACCATGACATTGCCGTTGGGTCCTCCCCGCAGGATGTCGTTACCTGGGTCGAGGTCCGGCGGCGCCGGAATCAGACTGCCTTCAATGCCGAACCAGTTGTTGCCGCTGCTGCCGACCAGTTCATCGTTGCCGGCGCCACCAATCAGGCGGTCATCACCGGAGCTGGCCGAGAGGTAGTCATTCCCATTCTCTCCATACATGACATCGGCATCACCCTCTCCGTATTGCCGGTCGTCACCATCACCACCGAGGAACTTGTCGTTACCCGGGCCACCAACCATC
This sequence comes from Thermomicrobiales bacterium, assembly GCA_033813515.1. GTDB lineage: Bacteria > Chloroflexota > Chloroflexia > Thermomicrobiales > UBA6265 > DASQCG01. Next base: position 2,088 of record JAPXRQ010000311.1, on the reverse strand, counting down.
TTGTCCGCACCGGGACCTCCCTTTTCGAGATCGTTCCCGGCGTTGCCTGAAAACGAGTCATCGTCCGCTCCGCCGTCGATGGTGTCGTTTCCATTCTGGCCGTAAACGCGATCGCGGCCGGCCTGACCATAGACCGTGTCATCACCATCGCCGGTTGTGATTTTGTCAGCCCCGTAACCACCAAAGAGCTTGTCCTTGCCAACCCCACCTGCCAGCGAGTCGTTGCCGGCATCACCGTTGATCGTATCGTCGCCCTCTCCGCCCCGGACCTTGTCGTTGCCGTTTCCACCGGAAAGCGTGTCGTTGCCCGAGCCTGCGGTGATGTCATCGTTCCCATCACCTCCGATAAACGTGTTCGCCCCACTGACGGCAACGATCTTGTCATTGCCAGCGCCGCCGTCAACCGACGCGTTGCCGATTTCAAGCAGGATCTGGTCGTTTCCGCCTCCAGCACAGACGTAGTCGCTTCCGCCATTGCCGATGATGAGATCATCACCGGCCGATCCCAGAATCACATTGGTGCCGGAAGTTCCTTCAATCGTGCCTGCGCCGGAGAGTGTCACGGTCAAACCAAAGCACGTGGCTGCGCGGACATCACTGGCGAACGAGAATCCGCCTCCGATCAACAGGAAAGCGCTGAACGTCCGAATGACGACGGTTCGCATGGTGTCTACTCCGATCTCGGTGTTTCAACTGGGGAGGAGAAGAGCTGTGTGGACGTCAAACTGTCAGGGAATGTTGATTGTGGTCTCGCAGGATCCATCAGCGACATCAGTCACATCATCGATGCTCCCATCGCAACGGTCCTTGAGGCCGTCTCCGCCGCTCAACGTATCGGCGCCGGTGCCGCCAACGAGATCGTCGAGGTCCCCGCCCTGGCCGATCAGGGTGTCATCGCCGGCACCGCCAGAAAGGGCGTCGGCGCCTGGTCCGCCATACAGCTGATCGTTCCCGTTCCCGCCACTCAACGTGTTCGTCGTACCGGCTGGCTCCCAAAGGTCGACGTGCCCGCAGCCGCTGTCGATGACATCATCGCCATCGCCGCCGTTGATCGAGTCAGATGCGTTCAGGTCGTTGTAGGCCGTCAGATCGCCGCAGATCCAGTCAGCGCCTGTACCGCCTTCGATCGTGTCTGACCCGGAGCCGCCATAGATCAAATCGTTATCGGCATCGCCAGCAATCATGTCGTTGCCAGGCTCCCAGTCGAAACCGGTGTTCAGTTGCAGAAAGCCAATCCAGTCGACCCCGTTGCCTCCGGATATCTCGTCATTGCCTGCGCGTCCGGCGATGGCATCGCCTCCGTCCTCGCCAAACAGGTGATCAACTCCGACCTCGCCGACCAACAGGTCATTCCCGGGACCGCCATGGATGACATTTCCGGCCGGATTCGCCTGTGCGGTGTCGGCCTGACACCCTCCATAGAGATAGTCGTCGCCGTCGCCTCCGCTGATCGCATCCATCGCATCGGGAAATACGCCGTTGGAAACATCGCCGCAGATGACGTCGCTCCCCGCGCCCCCGTTGAGCAGATCTGGTCCGCTGCCTCCCATCAGAACATCATTGCCGGTGCTGCCATTGAGCTCGTCCGTACCGGGCTCCAGATCGACGACCGCCTCGGCGATGGTTGATTGCAAACCGAGGAAATCGTCTCCCGCTCCGGCATTCAGGAGATCGTTGCCAGCGCCACCGATGAGCAGATCATTGCCGTCACTGGCCGAGAGATAGTCGTTCCCATCCTCGCCGAACATCTGGTCGTTGCCGGTTTCGCCGTACTGCCGATCATCACCAGCACCGCCGAGGAACTTGTCGTCGCCGGAGCCACCGACCATCTTGTCGACGCCATTGCCGCCACGCTCAAGATCGTTGCCGGCATTTCCAGATAACGAGTCATCATCGTCTCCGCCGTCCAGCGTGTCGTTCCCACCCTGGCCATAGATTCGGTCCCGCCCTGCCTGACCATACGCTGTATCGTTGCCATCGCCGGTGGTGATCTTGTCGTTGCCATCGCCGCCGAAGAGCTTGTCGATGCCATCCCCACCAGCGACGGCATCGATCCCGGCATCGCCCTTGATCGTGTCATCGCCGCCC
>JAPXRQ010000310.1:0-3148 GCA_033813515.1 Thermomicrobiales bacterium | reverse complement strand
CCGGCAGATTTCGAGCGCAAGTACGGCATTCTGCGGGCGAATTGTGAAGCAATCGGGCGTGATCCGGATGAGATCGAGCCGAGCTATTTCGGGCTGATTTCGGTCAATCGGGATGAGCGCAAGATTGTACGGACGATGCCGCCAAATCTTCCGCCGCACGCGTATTTCTTCAATGGTGGTCCGGACGAGGTTATCGACCAGATTGCTGTTTTCCGGGAGCTGGGCGCGCGGCACATCCAGCTCTCGTTCCTTGACTATCCGAATACCGAAGGCATTGAGACGTTTCTTGATGATGTCCTCCCGACCCTGAAGGAGTGGGATTGATGGCACGACTTGAAGAGCTGGAAAAGGCGAGAGCGGAGATTCGAGCGGCAGGTGTCGATATCGGCATTGTGTCGTCGATTCACAACCTGACCTATGTGACTGGTATCGAGATTCCGTTGCCGTTCGGGGCAGGGCACGAGATGACCTATGCGCCGTGGCTGGCGGTGATTCCGGCGGCTGGTGGCGAGGGGGCGTTGCTGGCGCCTCCGGGCGGATTTGCCGGTCTGGTTTCCGGGCAGGAAGCGGCCGGGACGGATGCGATCCAGAACGGATACCAGCTGTTCTCGTTCGAGGGATTCAACAGCGATCTGCCGACTGATCCGGCGGGGACCTATGTCGCGCAACTGAAGGCGGCGATCAAGGCGACCGGGGCCGGCAGCAAGGGCACCATCGGGATCGAGACGCGGAACATCCCCTATGTGGCCGCGCAGGCGATTGCCGAGGTGTTGCCTGGCTGGGCGATTGTCGATATCGAGCCGGCGCTCAAGCAGGCGAGGTGGATCAAGACGGCGCGTGAGATCGAGAAGCTGCGCTTTTCGTCACATATCTCTGATGTGGCGCAGAAGACGCTGGGCGAGCTGGCGAAGACGGCCGGGGCGACCGAATCGCAGATGTTCGCGGAGATCAGCCGGCGGACATTCGAAGCGGCCAATGGGGCAATCCCGCTGGCTGGCGAGCTTGTTACCGGGGTGCGGACATGCGTCGTGCTCTATCCAAACGGGCCGAAGTTCCGGGTGACTGAGCCAGGTGATGGCGCGCTGATGGACCTGAGCGGGCGTGTCGACGGCTACTGGTTTGACTGCACGAACACGCACATCATCGGAGGACTGGAGCCGACCGAGGAACAGCGCCGGTTCGCGAAGGCGAGTCAGGCGGCGTGCGAGGCCGGGATGGCAGCCCTGCGACCGGGCAATCGGGCGAGCGATGCATCGAAAGCTGCGGCGGCGGCGTTCGCCTCGTTCGGATTGCCGAATGCGCATTACACCGGTCATCAGATCGGGGTGACCGTCAATGAACATCCGCGACTCGTGCCTTACGACGATTCGTTGATTGAGGCGGGGATGGTGTTTAGTGTGGAGCCGGGTTGCTACCAGGGAATGGAGGGCAACTTTGGCGCCAGGTCAGAAAAGATGGTGTTGGTCCGACCTGACGGACCGGAAATTCTTTCAACCTTTGAATGGGGCATTGCGTAATGACTGAAACGCTGGAATCGACCGGCACATTATCGAAAGAACTGGTGCTGCACCTGTATCGGGAGATGCTGAACATCCGCCGGACGGAGGAGCAGTTGGCCAAGAGCTACGCGCAGGGCAATATCCCGGGAGCGTGCCACACCTATATCGGGCAGGAGGCCGTCGCAGTCGGCGTCTGCGCGAATCTGACGGCTGAGGATGTCGTGTTCTCGACGCACCGCGGTCACGGGCATGCGTTGGCCAAGGGTGTGGCGCCGCGAGAGATGATCGCCGAGCTGTTTGGCAAGGCGACCGGAGTCTCGCGTGGGCGCGGTGGATCGATGCACCTGTTCGCGCCTGAAGTCGGCCTGATGGGAACGACGGGCATTGTTGGTCCGGGGATCCTGCAGGCGACCGGAGCGGGGTACTCGTTCAAGTTGCTGAAGAATGGCCGGGTTTCGGTCGGGTTCTTCGGGGACGGAGCGATGAACAATGGCGCCTTCCACGAGGGCGTCAATATGGCGGCGATCTGGGATCTGCCGGTGCTCTACATCTGCGAGAACAATCTGTACGCGACCGAGGTGCCCTTCGATTACGCGACGCGGAACACGAATGTGGCAGAGCGAGCGCGAACGTACGGCATCCCGGGTGTGCAGGTCGATGGCAATGATGTCATCGCCATCTATGAGGCGGCAAAGTCAGCCTCGGAGCGGGCGCGGCGCGGTGAAGGTCCGACGCTGATCGAGGCGCGGACATATCGAACGCGGCCGCACGCCGAAGGCATGCGCGATGGCGGGTACCGGACGGCGGACGAGATTTCCGAGTGGAAGACGCGCGATCCGTTGACGGTCCTGCGGAGCCGGGCGGTTGATCAGGGAATTGCATCGGAAGACGAATTCGAAGCGATAGAAGAGGAAATCAAGGCGATCGTCGCGGAGGCGCTGCAGTTTGCAGTCGACAGCCCATTCCCGGCGCCCGAGACGGCGACCTTGTTCATTTACAGTGATTCTGCGGAGGCGAAGGCGTAATCATGCGCGAATTGACGTTTACGGCTGCCGCGCGCGAGGCATTGGCCGAAGAGATGGAGCGCGATTCGACGATCTTCGTGGTCGGCGAAGGCATTGGCGAACGAGGCGGGAACTTCGGAACCACCGCAGGGCTGTATGAGAAGTACGGTCCGGAGCGGTTGCGGGATACGCCGATTGTTGAGCGCGGGTTCACCGGCATGTGCACCGGCGCGGCCATGACCGGAACGCGGCCGGTGGTCGACTTCATGTTCTTCGACTTTGTGACCGATGCATTTGGCGAGATGATCAACCAAACGGCCAAGATGCAGTACATGAGCAGCGGGCGGCTGAAGATGCCGATCGTGATGCGAGGTGCGATTGGGGTCGGGGGGTCGAGCGCGACGCATCACTCGGGCAATTACTACCCGTTCTTTGCGCACATTCCGGGCTGGCGGGTGGTGATCCCCACGACGCCGCGGTGTGCCAAGGGACTGATGAAGACGGCACTGCGAAGTGATGATCCGGTCCTGTTCCTGGAACACAAGAACCTGCTCAATGTGAAGGGCGAGGTTCCTGAGGTTGAGGCGGACGAGATGATCCCGTTCGGATTGGCGGATGTCCGGCGCGCGGGGACCGATGTGACGG
>JAPXRQ010000309.1:0-3162 GCA_033813515.1 Thermomicrobiales bacterium | reverse complement strand
AATGATTTCCCGATACATCGAGTCCATTGGTTAGTCGACTCCGAAAACGTGCTTGGCGCGGAGAACAGCGGCGACCAAACGATCGACATCCTCGCGCGTGTTGTAAATGTAGAAGCTGGCGCGGGTAGTGGCGATGACGCCGAGCCGCTCCATAAGGGGCTGATTGCAGTGGTGACCGGCGCGGACGGCGACGTTCTCCTCATCGAGGATGGCGGCGACATCGTGCGGGTGGATGCCATCGACCTCGAACGACATGACGCCGTTCTGGTGGGTGCGATCGGTCGGGCCGAAGACCGTGATGTTGGGGATCTCGGCGAACTGATCGAGCGCGTAATTGAGCAGATCGGTTTCGTGGGCATGGATTGCATCCAGGCCGAGCCCGGTCAGGTATCTGGCGGCGGCGGCGAGTCCAACGGCATCGGCAACGGCGGGAGTACCGGCTTCGAAGCGGGCGGGCAGATCGGCGTAGGTTGAGCTATCGACCTTGACCTTGCGGATCATGCCGCCACCGCCCATGTAGGGGGGCATGGCCGAGAGGATGTCGAACTTGCCGTAGAGGACGCCGCTCCCGAGGGGGCCGACCATCTTGTGGCCGCTGAGGGCGAGGAAATCGACATCGAGCTCCTGGACGTTGAGCGCCATGTGCGGTGCGGACTGAGCGGCATCAACGAGGACCTTCGCGCCGACGGTGTGGGCGTGCTCGGCGATCTTTTTGACATCGTTGATCAGGCCGAGACTGTTCTGGACGTGGGCGACGGCGACCAGTTTCGGCTGTTTGGCGAGCAGGCTGTAGTAGTGCTCCATGTCGAATTCGAGATCGCGGTTGAGGCGAACGGCTTCGATCCTCGCTCCGGTCTGTTCGGCAATCAGATGCCAGGGGACGAGGTTGGAGTGGTGCTCCATCTCGGTGACCAGAATCAGATCGCCCGGCTTGAGATTGGCGCGGCCCCAGGAGTTGGCGACGAGGTTGATCGCCTCGGTGGTGTTGCGGACAAAGACGATCTCGCGGGAATCGGCGGCGCCAATGTAGGCGGCCATGGTCTCGCGGGCGCCTTCATAGAGACCGGATGCGACCTCCGAGAGGTGGTAGACGCCGCGGTGAATGTTCGAGTTGGCCTCCCGATAGAAGGCATCGACGGCATCGATGACCGCCTGTGGTTTCTGCGAGCTGGCGGCGCTGTCGAGGAAAACCAGCGACTTGCGGCCTTCGGGCTGCGGCTGGCTGAGGATCGGGAAATCGGCGCGGACCTTGGCGGCGTCCAGGGCCGGTGCGGTGAGTTGCGTGGCCATTTCAGGCCCCTTTCATTGCGGCGGATCGGCTCATTTCCCAGGTCAGCAGGTCTTCGGCAGGGAGGTTTTCCAGGCCAAGGCGGCTGAGCATGTGAAGCAATTCGGCGCGGTGATGCATGTTGTGGAGGATGACGTGGAGCACGCCGCCTCCGTAGGTTTTCTCGACCGGTGGGTTATCGAGGGTATCGGTGAACGAGTCGTCCCACTGGTTCGAATCGCGCAGATCACGGGCGATGGCGGCGAAATCGGTGTAGGCCGCCTCGTGCTGCGCGGTCAGATCATCGAGGGTGTAGGTCCAGGTTGCGTCGGCATGGCGGGCATCGCGACCAGCGAGGAGTTCGGTCCAAACACGCTCGTTGTAGATGACGTGCCCGAAGGTGGCATGGACCGACTTCCAGCTGATGTCGAACTCCTGGTCCCACTGCTCGGCCGACAGCGCACGACTGCGGGCGAGCAATTCGTCCGTCATCGCCTTGTCGTGGCCGAGCAAGCGGTCCAGGAGATCCATCGGTGTTGCCTTACAGACCGACCTTGCGGGCGATGGCGCCTTCGAGGAAGTTCTGGATGTCTTCATCCGGGATGCGGTCGATGACCGGGCGGAAGAAGCCTTCGACGATCAGTTTCTGGGCTTCGGTGCGGGGGATGCCACGCGCCTGCAGGTAGAAGACGTGCTCCGGAACGACCTGGGAGATGGTCGCGCCGTGGGTGCAGCGGACATCGTTGGCGCCGATCTCGAGGTTCGGGATCGAGTCGGCCCGGGCTTCGCGGCTGAGGAGCAGGTTGCGGTTCTGCTGGTAGGCGTCGGTCTTCTGCGCGCCCTCGTAAACCTTGATCAGGCCGGAGTAGACGGAGCGGGCACTATCGCGCAGGGCCCCCTTGAACTCGAGATCGCTGGTTGCATACGGCGATTCGTGCAGCTGCCAGGTGTGGTGATCGAAGTACTGATCGCTGTCGCCGAAGAAGACGCCCAGCATTTCGGCCAGGGCATTTTCGCCTCGGAGGTGGGAGCCGATCGAGTTCTTGGTCCACTTCGAGCCGAGGGTGACGTGGAGCGAGTTGAGCGTGGCATCGCGACCGAGGACTGCGCGCTCAGTCATGAAGTTCCAGACGTGGCGGCCGTAATCCTGCAACTGGACGTAGCGGAGGGTTGCGGCCTTGCCCAGGATCAACTCGACGACGCCGGAGGTGAAGCTCGGGGTGTCCTTTGTCTCGCCCTGATAGGCATCGACGAGGAACGCCTCGGCCTGGTCCTCAAGCACGATCAGGGTGTGGTTGAAGAGCGAGGCGCCGGGGGTGTCGGTGATGGCGAAGGCGCGGAACGGGAGTTCGACCGACTTGCCCTTCGGGACGTAGAGGAACGAGCCACCCTGCCAGAAAGCGGCGTGGAGAGCCTCGAACTTGCCGAAGTTGACCGGCACGGCCTGAGTCATCAGGTACTGCTTGACCAGGTCCGGGTGCTTTTCCACGGCGGTGGTCAGGTCGGTGAAGATGACGCCTTCGGGCAGGTTGTCGGCGTGGCTGTAGATTGTCGAGGCATCGCGCTGAACGACGATTCCGGCCTGGGCCGATCCGGCGCTGTCGGGGGAGATGACGCCTTCGAGCGAATCGACGGTCTGGCCGGTAGCAGCCCAGGGTGCGAAGCGATCGAGTTTGAGGGCGCGGAGATCGGTGCGGCGCCATTCCTCATCGGTTCGGGCCGGGAAGGGGAGGGATTCGTAGGTCTCCCAGGCGGCGAGGCGCCAATCGCGGAGCCACTGGGGCTCGTTACGAAGTTCGGAAAACTCGATGACGGATTCTTTGGAGAATCCGGTTCTGGTTTCGACAGCTGTGCTCACATACATCTCCTCGGGCGAGGGCCGCATTGCAATGCGG
>JAPXRQ010000308.1:0-3173 GCA_033813515.1 Thermomicrobiales bacterium | reverse complement strand
GTCAAGGACTTCGTCTACTCGCTCGAGAATCTGCAGATCATTGGCCGCTACGGCACATTCCGCTATAACAACACCGATCACTCGATCGAGACCGGGCTTCTCGCCGCCAAGAATCTGCTCGGCGAACACCACGATCTCGATGATGTGAACGCCGACAAGGAGTACCACGAGATCAAGCGGGTTGAGCAACGCGATCTCGTCGGCAGCAAGTCCTGATTCCGCAGACCCCGCAGATCGAGGTGTAGCCGTTGGACGCATCCGTTGCGATCGCCGACGAATCTGATCTCCGGGGTCATTCCACCCGCGGCCGGATCGCCCCGCGTGACTGGTGGCGCACGTCCGGTGTCGCCGAGCGCTTTCTGGTTGCGCTCCTGCTCCTCTTTGCCGTCAAACAGGCGTTCAATGTCATCGTATTCCCCCCCTTCAGTGGGCACGATGAGGTCGCGCACTACGCCTATCTCCGCACGGTAACCGATGATCATCGCGTTCCGGTCATTCCCGATCTGGAGGAATGGCGCCGGGCCTGGGTTGCCCGCGGCACACTGCCTGGCGATGTTCTGCCCGACGATCTCTACCGCTACTGCCGCTATGTTCTCGATTGGAACTACTGCGAAGAAGAGGAGTGGAAGAATAATCCTCCCGTCGCGGTCACATATGGTGGCCAGTTCTACCCGCATGGCTGGAACTACGCGAGCAACCACCCACCGCTTTTCTACCTGCTCATGTCACCGCTCTATCGGGTGACCGAAAGCCTCACACCGGCTCAGCAGCAGTACGTAATTCGGGCCGCGACGATTCCGATCGGCATGCTGATCGTGTTCCTCACCTTCCTCATCGCCCGACTCCTCTTTCCTCGGGATCCATTCGTTCAGATCGTTGCCACTTCATTCGTCGCCTTCCAGACGCAGCTCTCCTACGAGTCGGCGATGGTCAATAACGACATTCTCCTCGTCGCCATGTTCACGCTCGCCCTGTATTTGCTTGTCCGCGGAATCAGGCAAGGGTTCACCCTCGGTTCAGCCGCTGTACTCGGCCTGGTTGTCGGACTCGGGCTGCTGACCAAGGCATCGATGATCACCATCCTGCCGATCATCGCCATCGCCATGATCTGCAGCATCGGCTGGCGCAACATCCGGCGCTGGATCACCCTGGGTGCAGTGACGGGCATCACCACCGGACTCATCGTCTGGCCGTGGTACCTCTATCTCCACCGCACCTATGGCAACTTCAGCGCCCTGCCTCAGGTCAAGGCGTTGCAGTTCCTCTGGACCTATCGCTCCGATACTCCACCCACGATCCTCGATCAGTTCTGGGATCTCGATTTCGCGCGACTCCGCTGGGCTGAAACCTGGGGAGAATTCGGTTGGCGCCTGATCCACCTGCCCAACTGGATCCTCGCCACCGTCGGAATCCCACTTCTGGTCCTTACCCTGGTCTCTCTGGCCGGGCTGATCTGGGCGACGATCACGATCCTGAACGGCGGCACCCTGCCAACCTTCCTCCGCGTCACGAAACTGCAATGCGGCGGCCTCTGGCTGATGCTGCTGATCTGCATCATGGCCTATGGCGCCATGCTTCAGTTCGGCACAACCTTCCGCCTCACCCAGGCCCGCTACTTTTTCAACGCCATACCCGCGGCCGCTATCCTGATCGCATTCGGACTTCGCACCTTGACTCCAGCGCGCGCTCGGCCAGGAGTTGCCGCCGGCTTTCTGGTCTTCATGATCGCGATCAATGTCCTCATCTACTCGCAGGGCGTTCTCGCCTTCTGGTACCTCCCGACATGAGCACGCAAACGCCACAGTGGTCCAAACGCGCGCGATTGACCGCGCTGGTCATCATCGCCATCGCCTCATGCGCCGCCTTGTTCATCCCGATCACAACCTGGCTCGGGGTCAAGGTCATCGCGACCGGCGATCAACGCGGCAAGGAAGTCTGGGACAAGGTTGGTCGCAATCAGATCTGGGAGATCTGGTGGCGCGCCCGACATCTGGACGGTGATTACAACGAGACCCTGTTGCTTATTGGGCTGAGTGTTCTGCTGATTGCATTTATCTCGTTCGCCGCACTCGCGCTCTGGTACGCCCTGTCGCTGCCCGCGCCCGATGAGGCGTCTGCCGGAGAATGACCGCCCGTCGTCTCCGCACCGGATTCGCACCGGCGATCACCGCCACGGCCGCCTTTATCCTCTGGGCCTGGTACCACCTCGACTTCTTCCGCTTCACACGACCTGTGCCCAGGGCCGATGGTTCCCTCGTCCATTTCCCCAACGCCCTCGCCAGTGTCGATCACCCATTCCATGCGACTCGCTTCGATGCCTTCCTCCACGCGCTCGCCAATGGCCATGTCCCGCGCTGGATCTTCAGTCATCAGGGTGGCTACCCAACCGAGTTCTACCCGTTCGGCAGTTCCGCCGTCGATCTCGTGGTCTGGGCTGCCTCCCTCGATCAGATGTCAATCCCGATGGTCCACACCTGGGCGGTCGCGCTCGTCTTCGTGCTCCCCGCGATCGGCTTTTTCGGGATCGCCCGCCTCGCCAACCTCAATCCGTGGATCGCTGCCTTCGCCACGGTCGGCCACATGTGCGTCCGTGGTTGGTGGTGGTCGGGCGGCTCGTATGAACTGATCGAGTGGGGGCTGATCACCAATGTCCTCGCGGCCTATCTGGTTTTCCTCGCATTGGCAGGGCTCGCCCGGGCACTGGATGGCGGATCAAATCGCTGGCTCGGCCTGGTTGCGCTTCTGATTGGCTGGGCCGAGGTCACGAATCCCCGGTCTGCCCTCGCCGTCGCCACCATCCTTGCCGCTGCGCTCATCGTCTGGTGGACCGATTCCCGGCGCAGCACCCAATCCGCCTGGCGCCTCGCTCTCCCGATTGTCCTCGGCATCGGCCTTGCCGCTCCGGTGCTCATGCCGCTCTTCCGCTATCGCGATCTTTACTACTTCGTCCCCTATCAGCACTATGCCAATCTGCACGCCTGGTGGGACTCGTCGGTCCAGGCGATCTCGACCCCGTTCATGATCCTCGCCATCATCGGACTCCCACTTGCGCTTTCCCGCGACGCAACCGTCATCGAGCGCATGCTGGCCTGGTCGCTGATCATCTATGTCGCCGGCACGATCTACCTGCTCGAGATCGATTGGCCATCCACCCTGACAGAGCAGCTCGAGAT
>JAPXRQ010000307.1:0-3186 GCA_033813515.1 Thermomicrobiales bacterium | reverse complement strand
TTCCTGGACCGGCACGGGCGGGCGCTGGACGCGGTGTTTGGGGAGATCGTGGCGGAGCAGGTTGGATTGGGGTTGGTGGAGGACGACGGGCATCGGGTTCGGCTGACGGAGCGGGGGATGATGGTGGCAAATGAGGTGGTGGCGGCGTACTTGTTGTAGCTCCTACTTCCTAGCTCCTAGTTCCTAGCTTATGAATCGAAATCGGGGTTGTTTGTTTTCAAAGTCAATCTGGTAGTTGACAGAAGACTTGTCACTGCGGACAATGGGGTTAGATTGAACTGGTCGGTGACAAGAGCCCTCGGGCTCTTCCGGATGAGGGAACTCAGCCGGATAGCCGACCTTCATCGTATCCGCCAATGACTGGATACGGTGTTACGTATCGCTCCCGAAGACGTCACGTACGCTGACAATTTGATGCGCGATCAATGCGAACGACCGAGCATCGCCCAACTCATATTTTCGTTGGATAGCCCAACAACAGTAGTCGGCCACCTGCAACAGCGGGTCTGAGGCCGCGGGCCACGTTCCACAGCGGATATCTTTGCCCAACGTCTGCCCGAGCTGTGCTGCGATGTCCGCCAGAGATGCAAACTCGCGCTCGCGCTGTTTCCTGGTGCCAAGCGAGGCGCTGACGATCATGATTTCGGACGAGCTACCGGCTTCACCATGTAGCACGTACTGAAGATGCATCCATTGGGCGGTTTTCAGGAAACGTTCCCGATCGGCCGTCAAATGAGTGGCTACCTTTGATTTCTCGAACAATGATGCATAAATCCGGATCGGAAGTGAGGTCAGTATGGCGAAGACCTCGTCGCGAACAACCTGGCGATCTTCCGAACAGTGGAACTCACCGACGGGGAATTTTCCGTCCCATGCCACGTCTCGACGCAGCGATGTCACGCTCGAACCTTGCGAGCAGTCCTCAACGGCAACACTTGTCAGTGTGAAGTAGCGAGATGCGGCCGGGTTCAGCGTGAAATCGAGGTTTCCGGATTCGTCAACAAAAATGTGTGTGCGGCTGACCCTGGCTTTCCCATCATCCATGTCGACGTCTTCGCACTTGCGTACACCTTTGATTGCCAGATGCCTGGAACGATTTGGGCGACTGTAGCCTGATTTCCAGTGAAACGCCCCCGGTATTGGCCGGGGGCGTGTTTGTTGCGTCTCTCGAGATTTACTCGTAGCGGAGGGCGTCGGCGGGGGAGATGTTGGAGGCCTGGCGGGAGGGGATCCAGGCGGTGAGCAGGGCGATGACGACCGTGCCGACCAGGATCATGATGATGAGTGGCCAGGGTGGAGCGAACTCGACCTTGAGGCCATCGCTTCCACCAGCGTCGTCGGACAGGAGCAGGTTGCGCGCGAGAGCAAGTCCTGTCGCAGTTCCGGCGATGACGCCGAGGATGACGATGTAGGCGGTCTCGATCAGGAAGACGCTGCTAACCATGTTCTTCTGGAAGCCGAGGGCGCGCATCATGCCGATTTGCTGGCGGCGCTCGACGACCGAACGGAACGAGATAACGCCGACGGCCGCGAGACCGACGATGAGGCCGAGACCCATAAAGCCCTGGATCATGTAGAGGAATCCGCTTGAGGTGCTCTGGGCATCTTCCAGGGCAGCCTGAATGCTGCGGACGCGGACACCGTCCTTGATCACGGTAGCCTCAATGGAGCGGGCGACTTCGACCGAGTCGGCTCCGGAGCCGGTCTTGATGAAGTAGGTCTGGGTCGGGTTTTCGCCTACGACTGCGCTCAGATCCGGTCCGGCAGCGTACATGCCGAAGAGGAACGACCGGGAGGGATCAATGACGCCGATGACGGTGACTTCGGTGGTGCCATTGCCATCGGCATTGGTGACCTGCATGGTGATGGGATCGAACGTTTTGTCGCCGCGGGAGATGCCCTGGAGTTCGAGGGACGAGGGCGGTCCGAAATCGTTGCCGAAGGCCGCAATTTCGTCGACGACCGCGAAGTTCTGGTTGGAGGCGAGGGCATCGACGACGGCCTGATCGGAGTCGTACCCATTAGCGCGGAAGGAGAACTTCCAGTTGGTGGTCTCCACGAAGGTTTGATCGGCGGCATAGAAGGTGTAGCTGCCCGGTTCGCCCTGCACTGGTGCGGTCTGCTGCATGGAGACGGCGAGACCACTGTTGGATGTGAGGGTGCCGATCTGGGCGATGGAATCGGTCGGGAGATCGGCCGAGGCGACGCGATCGGTGAAGTCGTCCACGGGCTGACCGGGGTTGGTTTGCGCGGTGACGTTCCAGCCGGCGAGGGCGTCGTCGTTGAGGAAGGCCGCGGTGAGGTTCTGGGAGATGGTTGCGATCATGACCAGCGAGAAGATGATCAGGCTGAACATGGCAATGGCGAGGCCGGTGCGACCGCGGGCGTTTCCAGGGTAGGCGACGGCGAGTTTGATGGCGCCGAGCTGGTTCTTGAAGAGACTGCCGAATTTGGTCACGATCCAGAGAAGTGTGGTTGTGTTCTGGACGATGAGCAGTGTCGTACCGATGACGAGGAAGATGCCCGAGAGGAAGAACATCTCGATGCCGCCGTCGTACTCGCCAAAGATGCGACTGAAGACGTTATCGGGCAGCAGCCAGATGACGAGGAGCCAGAGGCCAACCAGCGAAAAGGCGAGGCGGCTGGAAATGCCGAACCAGACCAGCAGGATAGCGACGCCGAAGGGGACGAGGCTGATGCCGGTGTAGAAGGCGAAGGCATTGCCGCTGCTGATTCCGGTGAGGAGCAGCAGTCCGCCGATCAGCAGGAGGATGACGGCCCAGACAAGCGTGCGGATGCGGCGTTTGGCGGCGTGCTCGTCCGGGATATCGCGGACGGCGGCGACGATGTTGAGGCGGCTGATACGCCACGAGGCGATGACGACGGTGAAGAAGGTGATGGTGACGCCGAGCGCGTAGGCGGCGATCAGACTGCGTCCGGAAACATGCGCGTGGATCGGGAAGGCGTCGCCGATGAGCGAGCCGAGGACCGCGGCGAGGATCCAGGTGGCGGCGATGCCGATGACGACGCCGACCACACCAGCGAGGAGGGCATAGCCTGCGCCTTCGCTGATGAACTGCTGGATGAGTTGGAGCCGGCGCTGTCCGACGGCGCGGGCCATGCCCATTTCGGGACGGCGTTCGGCGGCAAGCATCGTGAAGATCAGGACGATGAGGAGGATGCCTG
>JAPXRQ010000306.1:0-3186 GCA_033813515.1 Thermomicrobiales bacterium | reverse complement strand
CTTCCACAATTCCTGGCACTGGCACTGGCACTGGCACTGGCACTGGCACTGGCACTGGCTCCGTACAATCACCTTTCCGCCCCGCGTCACGATCAGGTATTCGCTGGTACGCCGTCGAAACAGCACTTCGACGCCCTCGACCAGTTCCACCATCGCAACATCGGTAAACACCACTGTCGCCGCCGGGCTGATTGCATCCACCCGATGAATCGTCGGCCAAAGGGTCACCATCACCGTCGGCGGACCATCCCCGGCCGGTACGGTGATCTGAAAAACCTCACCCCCGGGCAATTGAAATGGCGCCGGCCGCGATGCCGATTCAAGCACGGCCGCAATCTCCGCAATTGCCCGCACGTCAAACGGGATCTTCGTGATCGTCCGCTGCACCGGCTCGTTCATCTCCCCGGACCTCGGCCATGTTTCGGCGGGGACAAACGTACCGCGTGAGGGGGGGACATTTGGGACCCTTCCACGCCGCTATCGGCCCATTACTATCGGGTTAGGACGTTCAGTCTGGTACCGCATTTCGACCTACGCGTTTCGGGGGATTCTATGACCGACTTGCCTGACTATCCCACAGAATCTGTCTCCCTGGGCACAGATAACCTCAATCCACGCCAGGCCAGCAGGCTTTGGTACCGCCGTGCCGAGCAACCGGAAGTTGCCCAATTCACACCCGCGCCTGAGCAATACCAAAAGCGGACCACCGGTCTGCTCGCTCCCGGCGCCCTGGAACAGTCGCCGCGCATTGAATCCCTGGAGGATATGTTCATCGCCCCGACCGCTTCCTGACCCGCTCCTGTCCCACAGCAAAAAAGGAACGCGCCATGTCCCAACAAGTCCCTCCCCGTCAACGTGACGGGATAGACGGTCTCCGCAAACGCTCGCAAACCAGGCTCTGGTTTCGCATGGGCGATACCGACGAGTGGTCCGAGGTTGCAGCGAACCCCGCGTCCGCCGTCCGTGTCATCCGACCTGACACCAATTCCCTCCACGGAACTGACACCCTTATTCGGGAAATTGTTCAGCCATCACGCAATTTGATTGAACTTAAGGAACTCTTTGAGCAAACGGCCGAGGACCCGGCCGCACAAGCGCAAAACACGCCGTCCAAGCCGATGACCGACTGGCTCGAAACCCCATCCGACGGTCCGGTGCTGCTCCTTTCGGCAACCCAGATCCTCGATGCCCGCAACCCCGGTCCAATTTTGGGGCCTGGCACGCAGTACAGACTGCTCGATGTGCTCGATGGAATCGTTTCGCTTGAAGTCGCCACAATCGATGGACAGATCTCGCATGGATTCTGCAATACAGCCGATTTCATGTGCATCGATCCAAACATCGCCAATTACCGCCGGGGCCGCCAGACAACTGGTCGACTCGGAACTGCCAGGCTTGGAATCAACAAGATTTCCAGCCGAATCTCTGGCGCAACCTCATCCCTGATGCCGTAACCACCGGTTCGCCAGAGTCAACATCGTCACCATCGGCGGCCGATGCGTCTTCCCCCGGCGCCCGGCCGCCATGGTGTTTCTGCCCATAGCAGATACTTCCCACCGTGTGGACTGTTCTTCGACAGCGCAATTTCGGCCTGCTGTGGCTGGCTGGTTTCCTTGCCCTTTCCGGGACCTGGGCGTTCTATGCTGCCATGCCCATCTACATCCTCGATCAGACCGGTTCCGTCTTCTATTCGGGCGCGGTCTGGACGCTGATCGCCATCCCCGGCATTGTCATTGGTCCCGTCGCCGGCGTGTGGGTCGATCGCTGGGATCGGCGTCGAGTCATGTTGTGGTGCAACATCGCCCAGGCTGTATCCGCCAGTGTCCTCCTCATCGTCGGAGGCAGCCATGGGGTTGCCATTGCGACAGCCGTGCTTCTCGCGCAGGCCATCATCACGTCACTCTTCTCGCCGGCCGAAAACGCCCTGCTCCCAACCGTTGTCTCCGATGAGGATCTTCCAACCGCGAACGCCCTCAATTCACTCAACGACGGACTCGCCCGAATCGCGGGTCCCTTCATCGGCGCGGTGCTTTACGCCTGGATCGACATCCGCGGCGCTGCCCTGGTCAATGTCATTGCATTCCTTGTGGCTGCCGCGCTGATCTCACTCGTGCTCGTTCCCGACATTCCGCCGAAGCCAGACGACCACGAGCACGAATCGACGATGCAGTCACTCCGTGTTGCCATCGGATACATCCGGAACAGCAGATTGCTGACCGTGCTCTTTCTGATCGCAGCGCTCTCCGGCATTGCTGATGCCCCACTCACCGCCGCGCTCGCTTCGTTCATCCGGAACACGCTCGATCGTAGCGCGGCAGATTTCGGACTGTTTCTTTCGCTCCGGGGCGTGGCCGGAATCGTCGGCGGGCTTGTCATTGGCCAGATCGCCAGTCGCTTCCGTATGGATCGACTGCTCATCGCTTCCCTCTTCATCCTCGCGATCGAGATTGCCTTCATTGCGATTGCCCGTGATTTCTGGGTCTTTGTTGGATTGATGCTGGTAGTCGGTCCGGTATTCGCGGCCATGTCGACTGCCTTCCCGACCCTCCTTCAGCGCGGCAGTCAGGATTCCTGGCGGGGTCGCCTCTTCGCCCTCTATGGCGCGATGGCCGGCATCATTTTCGCCATCAGTTCACTGATCGGAAGTGCAATCGCCGCGATTTCTTCCCCGACAGTCTCGGTCGCCCTCAGTAGCGCCCTGTACCTCGTGGCCGCTGTGGTCGCACTGTGGCTCCTGCCCGCCGCCGTCGCCCACAATCAGCTGACCACCCCGGATTCGGTCGACGCACATTGATCAGCGTGCTGCGCCAACGCAATTTTGGCCTGCTTTGGCTCGGTGGTTTGCTCTCGCTGATCGGCGATTGGGCGTTCTACTCGCTCACGCCCGTCTTCGTGCTCGATCGAACTGATTCCGTCTTCTTGTCTGGATTGGTCTGGACACTCAGCGCCTTGCCGATGGTGCTCGTCGGTCCGTTCGTAGGCGTCTACGTCGATCGCCATAATCGGCAACGCATCATGGTGTGGACCGCCATAGCCCAATCCATGGCTATGGCGGCCCTGCTGATCGTCGGCGGAGGCATCGGCATCTGGTTCGCGATGGGGATCATCCTGATCGAGGCAATCCTCGCTTCGATCTACTTCCCAGCCGAAAATGCCTTGCTGCCTATGCTGGTCCCGGAGCAAGAT
>JAPXRQ010000305.1:0-3213 GCA_033813515.1 Thermomicrobiales bacterium | reverse complement strand
CCGGCCGGGCCATTGCCGCCGAATCCTGCCGATCTGCTCAGTCTGGATCGTATGCAGTCCCTCGTCGCCGAACTTGGCGGACAGGTCGACGTGGTTCTGATCGACTCGCCGCCGGTGTTGGCCGTTTCGGATCCGCTGATCGTCGCGTCCCAGGTCGATGGGACCCTGCTGGTCACGCTGGCTGGCAAAACGCGGGTGGACGCGCTCCGCAAGGCGGCCCAGGTGCTGCAGCGCGGCACGCCACGGATGGTCGGTGTCGTCATCAATCAGCAGACAGGCACCAACGACGATAGCTACTATTATCAGGAGTACGGCGCCGTTGCGGAGCCGGGCAGTGTCTTTCGCCGCCGGCCTCGCAAGCAGACCGCCCCACAGGGCTCGGCTGCGGACTGAACTCCGGGCGTGACCTTGGGATGACCGGATCGCCCCGCGTGATAAACCTTGGTGGGGGGCGTAACAGGTGAACGCTGTTGCGGTTGCCCGACGTAACAGCTGGGGAGTACGCCCGACGTCAGGGCCGTGGTGATGGTTGACCGAGGTCATGGCGGCGGTGACGGTCGTCCGATGTCAGGGTCGTGGTGAGGGTCGCCCGACGTAAACGCCGGGCTAGCGAACGACGCCTCTTCGAGGCTGATTGAAGCCTGGTGCCGAAAGCGAGATTGTTGATGATGTCATTTGGGTGGGTTGACCGATGTCACCGTCGAGATGGCGGTCGTCGGATGTCAGGGCCTCGGTGACGGTCGCCCGACGTAAACGCCGGGCTAGCTAGCGACGCCTCTTCGAGGCTGATTGAAGCCTGGTGCCGATTCCTGAGATCGCCGCAGCAACCGATGACTGGCGACTGACAACTGACAACCGACGACCGACAACCGACAACCGACGACCGACGACTTCGTGCGGCCTAACTGGCGGCGCGGGTGGCGGTTCGTGTGGAGCGGCGCTCTTTGCGGGCGGGGATGGTGACGGCTGGTGTGGAAGTGGCGCTGACGCCGAGCCAGGCGGCGGCGGTCAGGGTGTCGGCGTTGATCGCGACCACCCGATCCTTGCCGCTCTCCTTGGCGTCATACATCGCCGCATCAGCAATGGCGGTTAGCTGGGAGGCGTTGCGCTTGCACGTCTCGGTGAGGGCGACACCTATGGAAAGGGATGTACCAACCTCGCCAATCTCGTGCAGCTGCTCATTGATCAGGCGGACATGCTCGAGCATGCGGTAGGAGATCGCGGCCGCGTCCTCTTCCGTTACACCGGGCAGCAGGATCACAAACTCGTCTCCGGCGTAGCGGGCAGCCACATCGGTCGATCTGGCTACACCGAGCAGAATGGATGCAACCGCCTGCAGGACCTGATCGCCGACCTGGTGACCGTAGGTGTCATTGACCAGCTTGAAGTTGTCGACATCGATCAGCGCCATGGCGACCGATGTGCCGTTGCGCCGGCCGGCCAGGAGCTCCGCTTCGAGCCGATCCTGGAATGCGCGGCGGTTGTGCAGTCCGGTCAGGGCGTCGCGGCCAACCTGGGAAACAAGTCCGTCGATGCGTTCGGACAGGACATCGATTTCTTCCGAAAGGGCGGTTTCCCGCTCGGTGACGAGACGCTCCCACATCATCTGGAAGAGCACGACGACCAGACCGGCGCTGGCGGTGATAACGATCCCGTTCGGTGTCCACTCGCCGAGCCACCCCTGCAGGAGGAGGAGGCCGAGGAGGGCAAAGAGGGCGGTTGGGGTGGCTTGCGGTGTGAGACGTTTGGCGACCACGGTGAAATTCGCGCGATTGGATCGCCACCTGGCGATGTTGCGCGCCTGCGAGCCGGCAATGGCCAGCATCACAAACCCGACGACGAAGGCGACATCGCTGGCGACGGCGTAATTCACATCCCGGTCGATCCAGCGCTGCATCCAAAAGGCGTCGGCGATTGCGATCAGCGCCATACCGACCATGACCGATTGCGTGCTGGGATGGAGCCTAAGGGTCTGACTGGCGAAGATCCCGGTCATGCCAAAGACGAGCAAGCCAGCAGCGGAGAGACCGTGCGCGACAGAGGCCACGGCGATACCGGTTGGGACATCGTACCGATCGAGGAACGGGCTGATATCGATCAGCCAGATCGCGGTCAACAGGGCAATGAACGGCGGAACAACATCGATGCCGAGCTGCCGGATACCACCCGCGCCGCGTCCAAGTCCGGCCAGCATGCCGCAGCCCATCATGAAGAGCAGGGTGGTGACCAGGAAGGCGCCAGTGTAGACGAGCATGGCGGTTTCGCCATCGGCATCACGAATGGACTGTGCAACCGACCACAAACTGCACCCGAGGGCGATCAGCAGCCAACCGCGGCGATCGGCAGGATTGCGGCGTGCGGCGAAAAGTGCAGCGAAGGCGGCGCAGACACTTGCTGAGATCAGGAGGATGTTGCCAAGCGTCGATTCGCTGGAATCGTGATGGGGGATGCGCCAGCCAAGGTACAGCGCGGCCATGGCGACGATGAGCAAGATGGTGACCAGCGAGCGTACGCGGCCCGGTTCGTCGGCTGAGCGTGGCGAGCGACTGGCTTGGGCGTTGCGCATGCACCCTCCGCTCGTGCTGCCGTGACCTTCGTCCTAGGTAAAAGTGTGGGGGTCAGATGGATTGGCCATCCATGGGAATCCACTCCCAAGCGGGGAAGTACGATCGTTTGACCGGTTCGGGATCAACTGGCCAGAGCAACAAAACGCCCCTGATCGAAACGACCAGGGGCTGTGGGTGAACGGCGTCTGGTGCTAGACGGCGTCGGCAGTGACAGCCTCGGCGGTCTCCACCTTTTGCGCTGGAACCGCCAGCAGGGATTCGCGCACGAAACCGGCGACCCGGCGCATGGCATCCCATTCCGATTCGCCGATGGAGACATCGTGCGTGAATGGGCGGTCGAGATCGCGCAGCAGATTGGCCAGGCCATCCAGTTGGGCCGAGCGACCGGCCGGGGCGGATTCGGTGCCCATGAGCAGGACCGGGATATCGATGATGCCGGCGAATGTGGCAGGCGTGCGAACCGCGAACCGGCCCTGATTGCTGGCGGGAAGGCCGATGGTGTCCTGAATCCAGGCGCGTGTCTCGGCATCTGCCGCGTCGAACTCGGCATTCCAGTCGGCGACCGGATCGATCGCCGCGATCGCAGTGACGAGACCGGGCCGGGATCCTGCCAGAGTCAGCGCGGCAGCGCCACCCTGTCCGACCC
>JAPXRQ010000304.1:2065-3230 GCA_033813515.1 Thermomicrobiales bacterium | reverse complement strand
GTAGTAGAGCGCGATGGTCAGGGATGTCGTCCACGCGTTGGGCTGCTGATCGATACGGGCAAGCACATCCATCGCCTGGCTGATATCGGGCCGATCGAACATGGCTGCAATATCGGGGCGAATCCGGACGACGTCAGACGCATCGATGGAAACCCGCTGAATGCCGCCCCGCCCTTCAAGGACCAGATCGGTCAGTTCGAAGTCGGGACTCAGGAAGAACCCATCGATCGCCGATTCAAATGCGGGGACGAGGCTGGCGAGCGGTGACCCTGGCGTGTCGACGAGGGCGGAGATGATCACGGTGCTGACCTGGCGGGGTTTGGCGGTTTCGACCGAGAACTTGGCATCGGCGCCGACCAGGCACATGCCATCGTCGGTCTCGATCTCGAGCAGATAGTCGGGATTCTGGAGAGCGCGCGCAGAGGCAAAGGCAGCCATTCCTGGAAGGGCATCGACATCGATGACCCGGCGAATGGTGCCGAGATTGCCGCCACCCCACATGATCGGGGCGCCGGTGTGGTCACTCAACCAGGTATTGCACTGCTGTCCCCAGGCGGTGCCCACAAAGCCGCTGGCGCCACCGCGATCGGCCAGATTCATCAGGCGGCGATCGAAGAGCGAGCGGACGATGCTCGATTGGGGATACCGATTTCCACCGGCCGGGCGGTGTGATTTTGATCGATGGGGCGGGCGTGGGGAATCTGTACTCACGCATCAAGCATAGACGCTGGGATGGCCGCAGGTGGTACCATCCCCACATGGTTCAGGACGCGTCTTCGGCGCACCTTCTCCCGTCTCCATTTGACCCGTACATCATCGATGCGCTTCGCTTCGTCGAGCGGCAGGGAGATATCCCCATCGCCGAACTGGCAGCGCGCTGTGCGGCGGAATTTCAATGGCTGCCGGGTTTCGCCGATGTCGTCGTCGCGTTTCTCCGCACGAACCGACTGATCACGCTGGATCCGTGGGAACCCGGATCTTTGCAGGTTGCTCCCCGCGGCCAACGGTGGCTGGCGGAGGTCGCGGCGGATCCCGCCTTCACAGAATAGGAACACGCAACTCATGGCAGACGCACCAACCACTGGCGCTGATCTGGTTATCCGTGCGCTGGAAACCGCGGGAGTCGACACGATTTTCGGCATCCCGGGTGTCCACACGCTGGCGC
>JAPXRQ010000304.1:0-2055 GCA_033813515.1 Thermomicrobiales bacterium | reverse complement strand
ACAAGATTCACCATGTGCTTGCCCGTCACGAGCAGGGCATTGGCTTCATGGCCGATGGCTACGCGCGGGCAACCGGCAAGACCGGCGTCGCGTTTGTGATCACCGGTCCGGGCGTCACCAATATCGCGACGGCTCTGGGGCAGGCCTATACGGATTCCTCGCCGGTGCTGACGATTGCTTCCAACAATCCGACACCGTGGGTCGATGGTATGCGGGGCGCGTTGCATGATCTGAAAGATCAGGTTGGAGTCCTCCGCTCGGTGACCAAGTCGGCGGTGCGGGTTACGAATGCGGCAGATGCCGGTAACGCCGTCCTCGGTTCGCTGACGCTGGCCCAGACGGGACGTCCGCTGCCGGTGGCAGTGGAGTTCCCGCTCGATGTTCTGGACGACGAAGTGGCCGTCACCGGCAATCTGGCCGCGATTCCGGCGACCAAGGCGGCGCCTGTGGCCGATCAGGTCGCGGCTGCGGCCGAACGGTTGATTTCGGCCAAGCGAACCGTGATCTACTGCGGTGGTGGGGCGGTTTCGTCGGCCAATGCCGAAGCGATTGCTCGACTGGCCGAGATGCTGCACGCGCCTGTGATCACCTCGATCCAGGGCAAAGGCGCCATTCCGGCGGACAATCCGTACTTCGCGGGTACAGCGTGGGCGCCTGGTAATGCGGTCGATGACCTGCTCCAGCGGGCGGACCTGCTCCTGATCCTGGGTTCGCGCATGGGTGTCCAGGCAACGCATGAGTTCAAGATGTCATTCCCGCGCGAGGTAATTCGAGTCGATATCGATCCGCTGGAACTGAACCTGAACGTCCAGCCAACGCTTGGACTGTGCTCGGATGTTGCACAAACGGCATCGGCACTGGTGGAGGCGCTCGGCGACCACAATCATGCCGAGGGCGGTTACGGCACGGACGAGATCGCGGCGGCACGGGCGGAATCCGAGGCCGGCAGTTACCACGCTGAACGACGCGAATGGCCCGATGCCATTCGGGCGGCGCTGGAGCGGGATGGCATTCTCGCGACCGATATGACCCAGATGGCGTACGTGGCGACCTCGACCTACCCGGTGTATGAGCCGCGGACATTCCTCTTCCCGAATGGCTATGGCACGTTGGGATTCGGGCTGCCGGCGGCGATCGGGGCCAAGATCGGTTGCCCGGACAAGCAGGTCGTCTGTGTGGTCGGTGATGGCGGATTCCAATACTCGATGGGCGAGTTGGCCGTCGCGATCCAGGAGAAGCTGGGCTTGCCGATCGTCATCTTCAATGACAACACCTACTCGGCCGTGAAGGAAGCGCAGAAGTGGGAGCGCGGGGAGCGGTACAACGCCGTTGATCTCCAGGGCAGCCCGGACTTCCAGAAACTGGCCGCAGCGTATGGCATTCCGTCCAAGGTCGTGACCACACCAGCCGATCTGACCGCCGAAATCAAGGCTGCGTTTGGACGGTCGGTTCCGACGATCCTCGAAGTCCCCACCGAGCAGTGGGTCTGATTCCAGCCAGCAAGGCCAGTGCCAGCAATCCGCACACTAGTGAGATAGTGCTGGCCAGCCAATCAAATCCGGTGCGCGCGTAGGTCAGGGTGATCGCGTCCGTTCCGGGCGGGATCTGCACGTCCATATACCCGTCGGCCCGGTGGACAACACTTAGGCCGTCGGATGCCTGCCAGCGCGGGAACCAGTTCTCGCGAACGGTCAGCGTGCCCCCGGCTTCCAGACCGGTGATTGTGATGGTTTGGTCGTCGATGGTGGCAGGGACATTGGCGCCATCCAGCGTGGCCGTGGTGGTTGGCGCGTTGAGCAGGTAGACATCGTAGATACCCTCGCGGATACGGGTCAGGAACGGGGCGGCCTGGGCAATGGGCTTGGCCTGACCAGTGACGACAATCGATCCGATGCCGTGGGTGCGCAGGTAGGCCTCGTCGATCGCGGAACTATCGAGCGGGAAGGCGTGTTCGGTATCCGGGTTGTAATCGCCGACCTGTTCCTTCTGCCAGTACCAGAGCCAATCGTCGTAGTAGAGCAATCGGTCGGTCCAGAGCAGGCCCCACATGTGGTC
>JAPXRQ010000303.1:0-3242 GCA_033813515.1 Thermomicrobiales bacterium | reverse complement strand
AACGTGATGGTGCGGGACGGACTGAGCTGGAACGAACTGGACGTCAACCAAGTCCAGAAAGCAGCCTGATGACTTGACTCCAAAGACGGTTACTACGTTGGGTACGCTTCGCCAATGCCACGCTATCTCCGCTACCGCCTCGATCGCGAAAACTATCTCGCCAACAATGCGGTCTGGCACGTCACGATGGTGACGGCCATGCGCCAACCGTATCTGGCGGACCCGGAAATGGCCCAACTGGTGATTGATACCTTCGCCTTTTCCTGCAATCGCGCGGATGCCGAGCTCTATCTGATCGTCGTCATGCCCGATCATGTCCACGCAATGACAGGCGGCGGCAACAAGGGCCTCGAGCAACTCATGCGCAACATCAAATCCTGGACCTCCCGCCAATTCCAGATCCCCGGATCATCTCGCCGCCTCTGGCAGCCTTCCTACAACGATCGCGGTGTTCGTGTGCACGAGCAGGGTGAAGCACTCGCCAGCTACATCCTCGCGAATCCTGTTCGCCACGGTATTTGCGAGAACTGGACGGAATATCCATGGATCGCCGGTTCCCTGATAGAGCAATAGCCGGCTCAAACGAGGCCGTGCGGTTTGCCATCAGCTGGAACAGCTGGCGCTACATCGATTGCGTGCTTCCACGCGATGCCCTGATGCTTAGGACCCCCAACGTAGTGGCGCGTGTTCCAGCTCGTGCCAATGGGGATGTTGCATGGAACCAGTGTGCTCACCCGGAATATCCCGTTTGCGATTGGCTGGAACAAATCGCACTACGTATGGAGGGCGTGCTCCAATCGGTTGGTTCCCGGCGGAAGATCCCCCAACGTAGTGGCGCGTTCCAGCTCGTGCCAAACGGGATGTTGCATGGAACTGGTCAGCTCAACCGATACCGCCCGGTCTGCCAGCAGCTGGAACAGCTGGCGCTACATTTGGATTCGTGATGCGAAGAACCTGAACCTTACGCCGGTTCGTTGAGCCAGGCGAGG
The DNA here is from genome assembly GCA_033813515.1 of Thermomicrobiales bacterium. Classification (GTDB taxonomy): domain Bacteria; phylum Chloroflexota; class Chloroflexia; order Thermomicrobiales; family UBA6265; genus DASQCG01. Next base: position 2,253 of record JAPXRQ010000303.1, on the reverse strand, counting down.
AGCAGTTCGGCGGTTTCGGTGAGGGAATCGCGGTGGAGGCGTTCGAAGGAATGCGACGCATCCACCCCCGGTCCGACCAAGCCGCCGCGGATGTCGTATCCGGCCCGCAAGGCCTGACTGACATCCGACCCGTAATACGGATAGATGTCGGTCCGATAGTTGCGTCCATCCCGCGCCGCCAGATCGATCAACTCCCGCGTCAATCCGTAGTGATACGGGCCGCTGCTGTCCTTGGTGCAAATGGTGACCGCGCGCTCATCCGAGGTCTGGCCAGCGCCGACCGCCGCCATATCGACGGCAATCACATCGCGCACCCCATCCGGGATACCGGCCGAGGTGCCGTGTCCGACTTCCTCGAAGACGGAGATGTAGAGCCACCCGGGTACCGGCAACGTGGCGCCGTCATCCAGCAGAGCCCTGGCCACCCCGAGCACGATCGCCACACACGCCTTGTCATCAAGATGGCGCGATTTGATATGCCCCGAATCCGTCATCTCGGTCCGCGGATCGAGCGAGATGAAATCGCCGACCGCTATCCCGAGCGCGGCAACATCGTCGGCCGAGGAGACCAGCGCATCCAACCGCACTTCCATGACATCGGCGCCGCGCTTGAGATCGACCAGCGCCGACCCGTGCACGTGATACGACGCCTTGTTCGTCACGATCGTGCCGCTGATCGGATCGCCATTCGCCCGATGGACCAGGCAGTACTCGCCTTCGATTGTCGACCAGTCGTAGCCGCCGATCAGGGTCAGTTTGAGCCGGCCATCGGACTTGATCTCCTTGACCATCGCGCCGAGGGTATCGACATGGGCCGAGAGCAATCGTCCCGGCCCACTCTCCGCCGAGGGCAGCCCGATAACGAGCGACCCCTTGTTGGTCACCGTCGCGGTCAGCCCGAGCGCCGCCACCTCGTCCAGCACGCGGGCCGTGGCGAGGTGGGTGTAGCCGGTCGGACTGGGGATGCGGCACAGATCCGCGGTCAGGTTGGCGATGTAGTCGGTATCGATCGGCATCTAATCTTCGATCACCAGTGTTCGGCTCTGCTCGCGGAGGAACTGCTGGACGTAGTACGGACCAAGGCCACCCTTGCCGGTGCTGCCCGATCCCTTCCAGCCGCAGAACGACTGGCATCCCGGCCACGCACCGGTCGTCGCGCCACCACGGCGATTGGCGTAGATCACACCAGCCTCGATGGTGTTGAAGAACTGGTCGATCTCGCCCTGATCCTCGGAGAAGATGCCCGCGGTCAGTCCGTATTCGGTGTCATTTGCGGCGGCGAGCGCCTCGTCCAGCGAATCGACCGCGCCGACCACGACGAACGGCAGGAAGAGCTCCTTGTGGAACAGCTCATGCTCGAGCGGCAGTCCGTCGACGACAGTTGGCTCGACGAACGTTCCCTTGCCGTAGTCGCCATCGGTCAGGCGATGCCCGCCGGCCCGGACCGTTCCGCCCTTGGCCGATTTGACCGCATCATCGAATCGCTCCTGCGCCTTCTCGTCGATCACCGGACCGACGTAGGTGTCGCGATCAGCCGGATCCCCGACCTTGAGCGACTGGGTGCGTGCGACCAGCTTGTCGATGAACGCGTCGTAGACCGGGCGCTCGACATAGACCCGGGAGCAGGCCGAACACTTCTGGCCGGAGAACCCGAATGCACTGCGCGCGACGCCATCGACGGCCTTGTCGAGATCGGCATTCGCGGTGACGATGGTCGGATTCTTGCCGCCCATCTCGGTGATGCACGGCTTTGGGAACTCGGTGCTGAACCGCTTGAAGAGATCGAGCCCGACCTCCTTCGAGCCCGTGAAGATGACGCCATCGACACCCTCGTGCATCGCCAGCGACTCGCCAACCTCGCTGCCCGAACCGGTGATGAAGTTGAAGACACCGGCCGGAATCCCCGCATCGACGAAGCAGCGGGCCATCTCGTATCCGGCCAGCGGTGTGGCGGATGCGGGCTTGAAGACGACCGTATTGCCGGCCACCATCGCGCCGGTCGACATGCCGGTCGACAGCGCGTGTGGGAAGTTGAACGGCGCCAGCACGGCCCAAACCCCAAACGGCCGCAGGATCGACTTGTTGTGCTCGCGCGGGTCGATCGAGCCCATTTCGCGCTCGAACCCCTGCGAGTCCTCGACCTGGCGGCAGTACTCGTCGATCAGATCGGCGCCTTCCTCAACCTCGCCGATTGCCTCGGCCCGGTTCTTGCCGCACTCGATGATCAGCAGCGCGGAGAGGAGGAACTTGCGC
>JAPXRQ010000302.1:0-3245 GCA_033813515.1 Thermomicrobiales bacterium | reverse complement strand
ATGCTTCCTGCCATGAACGGGCACGCCGCCCGGCCGCGGCTCAATCTTGCTATCGACCTCGACGGGGTCCTCACCGAACATCCACGCCCGCTCGCCATCGCCGCCTCCGACAAATTCAAACTCGATCTGCCAGAACGCGCCTTCGTCGATTCCGCCGGGCTCAATGTGCCGCAGGCCGTGCGCGACTGGGTCTATTCCGACGAAGGCCCCGCCGCCAGGTTGCAACCCGCCGAGGGCGCGCAGCATTTCATTCGTGAGGTGCTCGATCTGCTCGGTTCCGAGAATGTACAAATCATCACCGCCCGCTCGGCCGCATCGGCAGCCATGACACGACATTGGCTGCAACGGCACAACTTCCCGGATATCACCATTCTCTTCGCCGATGACAAACCGACTGTCGCCAGCCAGCGCGGGTGTAATGTCGCGGTCGAGGACAGCATCCGGCACGCGCGCTCCTATTCCGATGCCGGCATGCTCTGCTTCCTCATCTCCCCACCGGACGCCTATACCGACGATCTCCCGGGCGTGGTGCGCGTCGATAGCCTCACCCCGATTCCCAATTTGCTCCGGGACGAGATCGAGCGCATCGACGATGGCAAGAACGGCACCGCCGCGTTCGCCGCCCGCCCGCGCATCGTCATTTCGGACGCGATCGATGCCGATGCACGCGCCACGCTGGTCGAAGTCGCCGAAATCATCGATGTCGACGGTACCGATACTCCAGCCCTGCTGGCCGTGCTCGGTGACGCCGATGCCCTGATCGTCCGCAGCGAAACCCAGGTCACCCCCGAGGTCATCGCCGCTGGTCCGAATCTGCGCGTGATCGCGCGTGCCGGAGTTGGGGTCGACAATGTCGATCTGGACGCTGCGACCCGCGCCGGTGTGCTGGTGCTGAACGCTCCCGGCGCCAACCGCTATTCCGCGGGAGAGCACACCATTGCGCTGCTGCTCGGCATCACCCGGCAAATTCCGCGTGGGAACGAAAGCACCCACGCTGGCAACTGGGAACGCAAGAAGCTGAAACCGATCGACCTGCGCGGTCGCACCGTCGGTATCGTGGGGCTGGGCCGGGTCGGCGGTGTCGTCGCCAAGCGGCTGGCCGCCTTCGAGATGAAGATCCTGGCCTACGATCCGTATATCTCCGATGCGCGCTTCGCCGAATACGATGCCGAATCGGTGTCATACGAAGAGTTGCTCCGCCGTGCGGACATCATCACCTATCACGTCCCCTCCACCTCCGAAACGCGCAATATGCTCTGTGCCGAAACCTTCCCGCTGCTGAAGGAAGGTGTCATCGTCATCAATTGCTCGCGCGGCGATGTGGTCGATGAACATGTGCTGGCCGAAGCATTGAAAAGCGGCGCGGTGGCAGCGGCGGGAATCGATGTTTTCCCACACGAGCCCTGCACCAGCAGCCCCCTCTTCGGACTGCCGAATGCCGTGCTCTCTCCGCACATCGGCGGTTCCAGCCAGGAAGCGCTGAAGGCTGTCGGTGAGATGATCAGCTCGTCGGTCATCTGCGCGCTCAATGGCCAGGCAGTTCCGAATGCGGTCAATCTGCCACCCGCCTCGCTGGTGGCTCCGGAGTTGCAACGACTGACATCGGTCGCCAGTGCTGCCGGTCATCTGCTGGCCGTATTGCAACCCTCGCCGCCGGCAGGGTTCCGTATGACCGTCAATGGCAATGTGCCCGATGACGTCACCGAGCACGTCGCCGGAGCCGCCCTGAGCGAAGCGATGCATCTTTGGACACACCGGCGCGTCACCCCCGTCAATGCCCGCTTGATCGCGGAAGAGCTCGGTATGGAGGTGCGTCTCGATACTGGCACGCGCGATCCGAATTTGATCCCGACCTTCTCCTTCGAAGCCACTGGCGAACCCGAGGAACCGGCGCATCAGGTGCGCGTTGTCTGGGACCGTGCGCAAGCCGGTATCGTGGCAGTCGATCGCTTTACGCTCGATCGCCCGCTGGCCGGCGACCTGCTGATCACGCACCATCGCGATGTTCCGGGAGTGATCGGCCGGGTTGGCACTGTCATCGGACGCTATGAAATCAACATCGCCGGCATGGAAGTCGGGCGGCACCATCGCGGTGGAGAAGCGATCATGGTGGTGAATGTCGACAACGAAATTCCGGACGGCGCTCTCGAAGAAATTCGCGCGATTCCGGGAATGGTTGGCGCATTCAAGATCTCGCTGCCGGCCGATCTCAGTCGTCCGCGATTGGGCGTTCCTGCAATGGCGACGCCTGATACGATGTAGGCAACCATCAGGCGTGGATCTCGTTCCGCGTCCTGCAGTGCATTGACCATGAAGCAAGCGAGCGTGGGAGCAGATCGAACGATGCGACACATGCGTATTGGCGGGTTCGTTTCGGTTCTGGCGCTGGCCAGCGCACTCGTGGGTGGCAGTGTTGCCCTCGCGCAGTCCGACGCCGTCACGATCGACGTGATCACCCCGGGGTCGCCCAGTACTCCGGCGGCCGAGGGCGCGCTCCTGAATCCGGTCACCGGTTTGAGCACGATCGCCACCTATGCCCCCGATCAGTGGAATGGCGCCGCCCAGGTCACCGAGACGGAAAGCTATGGTCGCGAGGCCGCGGCGCTCTATGCGCAATCGACCGGCACCGGTACCGGCACCCTCTCGATCGAGCTCTCCGATGTACCGACCGAAGATGTCATCCTGACGCTGGTCGGTATGGACGATGACGCCCCCACCAAAACACCGATCGAGCTGACCATCAACACCACGTCCGTCTATAAAGGCGACTCCTGGTTCGAGAATTGGGGCGGCACCGCGGGCGCAGGCAACTGGACCACCGTGCAGATCACCATTCCCAAAGGCATGCTCGGCCCCGGCGTGAACGACATCACCATCTCGAATACGGCGGCCACCGGCGATCAGGGCGAATCGCCCTACATCATCCTGGGTGGAGCTACCATCGAGGTGACCGGCGTTACCGTTTCGCCGATCTCCTGAGAAAGACCCGTCCTGCTAAGGGGCGAGTCCGGCCGTTCGTTGCACATCAGTCGATCCTGGGTTGTCGTTCTGGTAAGGGAGCATGAAACATGAACAGCGATTCTTCACGTAAAGGACGTCTTCGCACCGCTGTGCTTGCCTCGGCATTTGCGCTAAGCACGCTGGCGTTGCCACTCAGTGGCGCGCTCGCACAAGATGGCGTGCAGATTCAGGTGCTCGGCCAAGGTGTGGGGGGCGCAGGGCCGGTTCACGCCGCCACGTCGGGC
>JAPXRQ010000301.1:0-3258 GCA_033813515.1 Thermomicrobiales bacterium | reverse complement strand
GTGCTAGATCGCGCCGGGCAGGCGATCGAAATCGACTCTCGTCCCAGTGATGCGATCGCCATTGCGGTTCGCACCCATTGCCCGATTTTCGTCGACGACACCGTCATGGACCGGGCCGGCATTCTGATCGCCGATGACGACGAAGCCGAGGTTGAGATCAGCCTCGAAACAGGCACGACGCCGGAGAACGACATCGCGGTCTCGGAAGAAGGGTTGACCCTGTTCCGCGACTTCATTAATACGCTGGATCTCGACGAACCAGAAACGCGCTCCAACTAGCACCCGGGTGAGCGCAGGAGAACACTATGGATTCCCAGGAGAATCGGATTCGCCGCATCGTGCTGGAGCGCATCGGCACCTGCCGTGTCTGCCACCGCCAGCACCAGGGTGGGGATGTCCGCGTTATATCTCAGCAACCGGATAAATGGACGATGGTCGTCGAATGCCCGGATTGCCACTCACGCAGCTTTGTTGCTGCCGTCGTTGACGAGCGACATGCCGAAGAGGCGCGCGAGGACCTCCGACGCCTGGCGGACGAACAGATTGGCCGAGACGATGTCGAAGAGTTCACCGAGTACGTAGACGAAGAACTCGAGCCGATCTCAGAAGCCGATGTAGCGGAGATGGCCTCGTTCCTGGAGACGTTCAACGGCGATTTCAAGTCGCTGTTCAACTCCTGACCCACGCACCCCTCCCGAGACCAGATACGGAGACCTGGCTCGCGTTGGCCAAATGGTCCTGTTGCCAGGCAGATTGATGATTCGGTGCCGTAGTTGTTGACAACATGTCACAGATGACCGGCCGTACGACAACATCGATGCACGCACTGGACAATGCCCAACAGGCGTGCCTCTCATCAAAATTGATGATGAGGACGGGTACGTTCAGTCCCGATTTCGGTTCCGAATGGCAATTGCCGATTTCTTGACGCTGTTCGAAACGCACAACTAAACTCCCATCAATTGCAATTGTTTCGCACATTTCAGCGATTTTTGTGCCACCGCGGCGCAATGTGGTGCTATCTTTGCGTCACCTTACTGTTGGGGGTAGGGCTGTGGATCGAACGAGCTTTATAGGACGCCTGGGCCGGCTGGCACTGGTCGCGATCACAATCGCCACCATGTTGTCAGCCTTTTTTGTGGCCAATCCGCAGGACGCTTCTGCAGCATCACAGTTGCATTTCCTGTTCGGGTCTGGCAGCGCGACCGGCGGTAAGGTCATCACCTTCCGGGTCGAGCTTACCGAACCAGCACCCGCCGGAGGCGCCCTGGTCACAATGACCTCCTCCAGCCCACTTGTCCCTGTTCCTGCCACCGTGTTGGTTCCTGCCGGCACGACGCAGAAAACAATTCAATTCCGGTCCGTTCCCACCCCCATTACAAGGAACGTGACTGTCAGTGCGTCGTATGGCGGAGTCACCAAGAGCCGCGTCCATACCGTTATCGAGCCGTTCCTGAGCTCCATGTCCGTGCAAAGCGTTATGCGTGGCGGCGGTCAGGGCAGGATTCTCGTTCGCATCAGCGGCCGTGCCTACGCCGGTGGTGTCGATGTTCGATTAAGCAGCAGTCGCCCCAGCGTTGTTGCCGTTCCGCCGGTTGTCCACATCCCGGAAGGTGCGGCCAATGTGGTCGTGACCGTTTCCCCCACATATCAATTGCATGACGTACCGGTAACCTTCATCTCCAACTACGATCACCGTCGCCAAACCGGCAGCACAATCGTCCGCTGGTTCTCCAATACCTTCACCGCGACTCCGACCAGGACGGCCACGGCGACAAGTACACCGACGGCGACCTACACGGTGGATGCCGGACCGGGAACCACGCCAACCGAAACGGCGTCCAATACCCCAGTGGACACCGCCACAGCCACCAACACCCCGGAGAACACGGCGACGTCCTCCAACACTCCGGAGAGCACCGCCACCTCCTCCAACACTCCGGAAAACACCGCGACGTCCTCCAACACTCCTGAGAACACGGCGACGTCTTCCAACACTCCAGAGAACACGGCGACCTCGTCGAATACGCCAGAGAACACGGCGACCGCGTCCAATACGGCGACTGAGACCGCGACGAATACGAGCACGGCCGTTCCGCCGACTGCGACATTCACGGCGACCTCGACGTTTACCGCCACCGCTACCGCGACCCAGCTGCCGCCGATCATCATTACCCTGATCAGCAGCGACGAGCTCCTGGTCGGCCAAAAGGCCCGCTACCAGGTCTGTCTCACCCAGACCCCAACCACCGCGCAACTGCTGATCTTCACCTCGACGCAGCTTGCGGTCGCCCCAACCCCGGGTCCGGTCTACGCGATCATCCCGGCCGGCGCAACGGGCGCCCAGCTCTGCACTACGACCGATATGCTCGGTATCACCGATGGCACCGCCGCCCTCCGCGTTGACTGGAACGGCGATGCCTACTTCGGCGATCCGGTCACCTGGACCTATGCCGCCCAGAGCCTGACGATCACCCTCAACGGTCCGGATACGCTCAACGTCGGCCAGTCGGCCCAGTTCACGGTCTGTCTGACGCAGGACACGCTCGTCGATACCGTCGTCGTGCTCTCGTCGAAGGATCTGGCCGTTGCCATCTCCCCGAACCCACCCATTCTGACCTGGCCAGCCGGATCGACCGGTGCCGCCCTCTGCCAGGATGTCGAGCTGCTTGGCACCGGACCAGGCGATGTAGAGATGCGCGCGCTACTTAATGAGGTGCCGTACGACTCCGACACCGTCACCTTCCTCTCCCAGAACACCGATGTCGTGATCACGGTTCTCGGTCCGAATCCGGCCACGATTGGCCAGACGGTTCAGGTCCAGGTTTGTCTGGTCAACAGTCCGACCTCGGACACCCCGATGGTCCTCTACTCCAACCAGCCGCTGATCGTCCCCTCCCCGGATCCGGCCCTGGCTTCGATTCCGGCGGGCGCAACAGGTAGTGATCTCTGTGTGATCACCGAGATGACCGGTATTGCTCCGGGCGGAGTTGAGCTGCAGGTCAATGTCCTCGGAGACACCTACGCCTCCGAGACGATCCAGTTCACCACAATCGCCCAGAGCGTCACCATCACCCCGCTTAACGGTCTGAACCATGTTTCTGGCGAGACGGCGCAGTTCGAGGTCTGTCTGACCCAGACGCCGCTCTTCCCGACCCCGATGGTCTTTACGTCAACCCAGCTTACGGTTGTCCTCAGCCCGAACCCGGTCTTCGCGACCATTCCGGCCGGCGCCACCGGAGCCGACCTGTGCACCAC
>JAPXRQ010000300.1:0-3262 GCA_033813515.1 Thermomicrobiales bacterium | reverse complement strand
GTTGATGATGGCCGCCTGGAAGATTGCCCCGGCTCTTGCTGCTGGCTGCACGATCGTCCTCAAGCCGGCCGAGCAGACGCCGCTTTCCGCCCTCTATCTCGGCGAACTGATCGCCCAGTCCGGTATCCCGGCGGGCGTCGTCAATATCGTCACTGGCAATGGCGAACCGGCCGGATCGTCGCTTTCCGCCCATCCGGATGTCAACAAGGTCGCCTTCACCGGATCGACCGAGGTTGGCAAGTTGATCGTCAAGGCAGCCACCGGCAACCTGAAGCGGGTTTCGCTGGAACTCGGCGGCAAGAGCCCGAACATCATCCTGCCGGACGCCGACATGACCGTCGCGATTCCGGGTGCGGCCGATGCCATCTTCTATAACCACGGCCAGTGCTGCAGTGCGGGATCCCGCCTCTTCGCCCACCGCAAGGACTTCGACCGGGTGGTCGAGGGGGTCGCGAAGAAGGGCGCCTCGCTGAAGGTTGGCAACGGCCTCAACCCCGATACGCAAATGGGCCCGGTGGTTTCCGACGAGCAGTACAGCCGCGTCTCCGGCTACCTGGCGGCAGGCAAGGAAGCAGGCGCCTCGGCCGTGATCGGTGGGAATGCGATCGATTCCGACGGGTACTTCATCGAGCCAACCGTCTTCATCGATGTCAAGCCAGACATGAAGATCTACCGCGAGGAAATCTTCGGTCCGGTCGTGACGGCTGTTGCCTACGATGATCTGGATGAACTGATTGCGGCGGCCAACGATTCGGACTACGGCCTGATGGCTGGCGTCTGGACCCGCGATATCAGCAAGGCGCACCAGATCGCCGCCGCGCTTCACGCCGGAAAGGTCACGGTCAACAACTACGACGCCGGCGATCCTGCCGTCCCGTTCGGCGGCTACAAGCAGTCTGGCTGGGGTCGGGAAATGGGCCACTTCGCCCTCGAGCTCTACACCGAGACCAAGGCTGTCGTAGTTGCACTTTAGGATCCTCGGCCCTCGCCGTTATGACCTTCACGGCTGAGGAACACCACCGCCTGACCGAATTGCGCGAGCACTATCGGTCGGGCCGGTGGCCCCGCCCAGTGGGCACGGGCGCGATCGATCACATCGAACTCACGCTTTCCATTGCTGGTCGGACGGAACACGGGCTGATCTATCGCTGTCGGCTGTCTCGTTCGCCGTCGCCCTCACCTGGCGACTGGCCATGTGCCGCGACCACCTTCCATGTCCCGCATAGTGATCCGGAACCTCCGATTCGCGATGAAGTGCTGCAATGGCTGGTCCGATCCGGCGCCTCGCGGGATCTGATTGGCGATGTGCGGATCTGGGCCGAAGCGCAACTTGCCAACGATGCCGACGCCGATGCCCTGCGCGACTATCGGGGTCCACTTTGCATCGGTGATACGGCCAGCGAAATTGCCGATAATCTTCTCCGGGAACAGGATCAGATCCGTGCGGTTCTTGGGGCCGAAACCTGGCTCGCGATGATGCGGGCGTACGAATAAGCACGAAAGGACAGATCAATGGTTGAGACTGCAATCCGCTCCGAGCACCTGCTGCTGAATGGAGAGGCAGTTCCGGCGGCATCCGGCGAGACATTCGAGGTGACCAACCCCGCCCGGAACGCCGTCATTGCGACCGTGGCCAAAGCCGGCCGCGCCGATGTCGATCGGGCTGTCGCCATCGCCCGGCAGGCGTTCGACGAAGGACCCTGGCCCCGGATGAATTCCAGCGAACGCGGCCGCATTGTGCGCAAGATCGGCGATCTGATCCGGGAGCGGGCAGACGAACTCGCCCAACTCGAAAGCCTGAACACTGGCAAGCCGATCACCAATGCCAAAGCCGAGATCCTGAGTGGCGCCGGCGTCTTCGATTTCTATGGTGGCGCGACCGACAAGTTTTACGGCGAAACCATACCCATGGCCGAAAAGCTGCTCGATTTCACATTGCGCGAGCCGGTTGGTGTCTGTGCCCAGATCGTGCCGTGGAACTTCCCGTTCTCGATGGCCTCCTGGAAGGTTGCGCCGGGTCTGGCGTCCGGATGTGCGCTGATCCTGAAGCCGGCCTCCCTTACCCCGCTGACGGCAATCGCTCTCGGCCAGATCTGCCTGGAGGCGGGCGTGCCGGAAGGGATCATCGCCGTGCTGCCTGGTCCGGGTGGCGAGATTGGCGAATACCTGGCCGCGCATCCGCAGATCGACAAGGTCGCCTTCACCGGGGAGACCATCACGGGCGCCCGCATCCTCAAGGCGGCGGCCGATACGATCAAGAAAGTCTCGCTGGAGCTTGGCGGCAAGAGCCCGAATATCGTCTTCGCCGATGCTGATCTGGAGAAGGCCGCCGCGATGGCCGTACCAGCCGGATTCGGCAACACTGGCCAGACCTGCACCGCCCGGACGCGCCTGTTCGTGGGCAAGAGTTCCTACGATCGCTTCCTCAATCATCTGGTCGATAGCACCGAGCAGTTTGTGGTTGGCGATCCGTTCGATCCGGCGACCCGCATGGGGCCATTGATCTCGACCGGACAGCATGATCGGGTCTCGAACTACATCCAGATCGGTCAGGATGAGGGGGCGTCACTGGTCTATGGTGGCAGCCGACCCAGCACCCTGAGCGAGGGTAATTTTCTGCAGCCGACCATCTTCGCCGGGGTGAACAATGACATGCGCATTGCCCGGGAGGAAATCTTCGGCCCGGTGCTGTCGGTCATCCCGTTCGAGGACGAGGCGGAGGTCATCCGGGCGGCCAATGCCAACGAGTACGGTCTGGCGGCATCGGTCTGGACCAGGGATATTGGACGGGCGATGCGCGTGGCCAAGGGCTTGCGCTCGGGAATGGTCGCGGTGAACACGAATGGTGGGCCAGGAGTGGTCGGGCCGTTCGGTGGGTACAAGAAGAGTGGTCTGGGCCGGGAGCTTTCGATGCACGGCATGGAGCTCTACACCCAGGTGAAAAACGTGTACATCGACTTGGCGGAGTAGATGTTGAATGTTGAACGTTGAACGTCGAAAGTTGAATGTTTCGGCATCGAGACCTGGCGTCACGGACGGTTTCCCGTAAACCTCCCGGACGCCACGTTGCCATGCGCCACAATCGGACGAAGCGGCCCACCCCTGTGTGGGCCCTTGTCTTCCCCCGCGACCGTTCCGTGGCGGAGATCGTTCGTCGGCGTGTGAGCGGGTTCGGCGGGATCGGTATCGCTCTCGGGCGACCTCGCCTGGCGGCGAGCCGCGGCCCGGAAGCCGCGGACTACGTTTGTTTGGCGTAGTGCTA
>JAPXRQ010000299.1:0-3265 GCA_033813515.1 Thermomicrobiales bacterium | reverse complement strand
GATCTATCATTCGCTGGTTGGCGACCGGATCTACAGCGAGCTGGTGGATAGGCACGGCCGGCATGACTCCGTATGTCATTGTCGGTGGATTCATTTTGGTTCGGAAGATTCGACGCGCGGATGTCGTGTTCAGCTTCCTGTGGAGCGCGCTGTTTGTCTCCCTGGCCTGGAGTGCGCTCGACGGCTACAGCTTCACCCATGCGCTGCGGACAGGCATTTACGATTCGCCAATCTGGTTCATGGCCTTTGTGATGGTGACTGAGCCTGTCACCATGCCGCCGACCAAACTTCGCCAAACTGCCTACGGGATTTTCGCCGGCGTTCTCGTCGTGCCTCAATTGCATTTCGGCACGTTTTACCTCAGTCCGGAACTGGCCCTTGTCGTTGCAAATGCCATTTTCATCCCGCTCCGCTCCATTACCCGCCAGACCCTGTTTCTGGATCAGGCGCTGGCACTGGGACCGGGCCTGATGGATTTCATCTACACCCCAACGCGGCGACTCGCCTACACTCCTGGGCAATACATGGAATGGACCGTGGCCCACAACCATATCGACAATCGGGGAACCCGGCGGTACTTCACCCTGGCATCCTCCCCAACTGAATCCAATGTCCGAATTGGGGTCAAGTTCTCACCGTCCGGAAGCTCGTTCAAGGAAGCAATGCTTGCCAACACAATGCCCGGCAATCAGATCGTAGCGTCACAGGTAACCGGCGATTTCACTTTGCCCAGAAATCGCAGCCAGAAACTGGTGTTCATTGCAGGTGGAATTGGCGTGACACCATTCCGCAGCATGGTCAAGTACCTGCTCGATCGTGGCGAGTCGCGAGACATCGTTCTCATCTATGCGAACCGCACGCCTCGCGAATTCGTCTACGGCGATGTCTTCATGGCGGCGCAGAGAGCGTTCCGCTTGCGGCCGATTCTGGTGGCTTCAGATGCTTCATCAGTGCCGATGGGGTGGCCCGGTATCATCGGACATATCGATACCAGGCTCATCCAACAGCAGGTGCCCGATTACGCCGAGAGACTCTTCTACATTTCGGGATCGCCAGCCATGATCAGGCGAGTCACTGAATCCCTGCGGGAGTTGCACATCAAGCCAGACAAGATCAAGACTGACCACTTTTCTGGCCTTTAGACGAAAAGCTCACTCGATCTGGCGGGGGACTTTTGGAGCGGTGCAACGCCGTCGACAGTTGGCCGGGCGGTCGGTATCGTCACTCTTCTTCGCCCTCCATCACCGCCAGGCGAGTGTAGTAATCCGGTAGCTCTTTCAGGTGTGCCCAGGCGATTTTGGCGGTCAAAACCGGGTCGTCGCCCGTAACGTCAGTCTCCGGATCATGGGAGCCATGCTCCAACTCCACCGCAAGACCTCGCTGAAACTCCTCAACGGCAAACGGTGATTTGCTCCAATCGATTCCAATCTGGGTTCCCAGTTTGGAGGCATCTTCAAAAGAAAAACGAGTTCCGTTCATCACTGACCACTCCTAACTACACAAACATCTAACCCGTCCAGTGACTATGTATGCCATGTTTTCGTCAGCAATCTCGGAGGTGACGTTCGCACAGCGTCCCTGGCCAAAGATCGGGATCGAAAGTCAATCCGGATCACGCGACGACTATCAGGGCATGCGCAACGGACATTCCGTCAGTTGTGGTCCAGACCGGTATGCCTGTCGGCTCGTGTAGACCCGAACCAGAACTGTTCAATCGTCTTTCATAGCTCAACCGCGCCTCCTGGAATCCGGCGCTGCTACACGTTGGAGCATTAATCGCAGTCTCGCAACGTTCCCGACTCAGACGAGTCACCTTCGATGGTCCCACCGTTTCATTTCCGCAACGTTGTTCACCCGGCAAGTTGACAGCGCGGTTCCCGAGTTTTTTTTGGATACCGCGCAATGCTTGACCTTCGTTTTGACAGAGCGTCTCGGAGCGGACCACGAAGGTGCCCCGATCGACTTCCCCATCGTAGCCAACGATCCAGCTGCCGGAGCGGGGGCAAACGACGATACTTCCCCTATTGAAGTAGTGCTGGGAGCAGGCGGAGGCCAAGCTCCCGAACATGGGAGACTCAGCGTGCCGGGACGTCCTCTTTCCTTTCTTGATCTGACCCCGATTGAATCCGGCGGCACCTCCACTGCGGCCATCGCCCTCTCGGTCGAACTGGCCAGGGAGGCGGAGCGGCTTGGTTATCACCGCATCTGGTATGCCGAGCATCACAACTCCCCCGGGCTGGCCAGTTCGTCGCCGGAGCTGATGATCGCGCACGTGGCCGATCGCACCGAATCGATCCGGCTCGGGTCGGGAGGGGTGATGCTGCCGAACCATGCGCCGCTGAAGATCAACGAGACCTTCCGGCTGCTGAATGCGATGCATCCGAATCGGGTCGATCTCGGTCTCGGCCGGGCGCCTGGAACGGACACGGTGACGGCGTTCGCGATGCGGCGGTCGCACGAGGCCCTGACCGCGGAGAACTATCCGGAGCTGCTGGCGGAAATGCTGGCGTACGACGATGGCACGTTCCAACCAGACCATCCGTTCGGCAAGATCAAGCCGGTGCCGGTCGATACCCCGCTCCCGCCGATCTTCCTGCTGGGCTCGAGCGATTTCACGGCGATCCTGGCCGCCGAGGTCGGGCTTGGATTCGGATTTGCGGCGCATATCGGTCGGGCGATGGCGATTCCTGCGATGCGGGCATACCGGGAGCGGTTCGTGCCGTCCGAGCGGTATCCGGAGCCGTACGGGATCCTGACGGTGTCGGTGACGGTCGGGGAGACCGAGGAGCATGCGGCCGATCTGACCCTGATCAACCGGCTCTTTCTGCTGCGGCTGCGGACCGGTCAGCTGGGCCAGTATCCGACGCTCGAGGAGGCGAAGGCGTACGAGTTCAGCGAGGCAGAGTTGGCCCTGATCGCGAGCATGCCGTTGAACTTCATCGCCGGGACCAAGGTTCAGGTCGCGGCTGAGGTCGAGGCACTGGCAGAGGCGTGCCAGGCGGACGAGATCATGATCACTACGACGCTGCCGTCGGTGGAGGATCGATCGCGGACCCTGCAGACGATGGCGGAGATGTTCATCGGCGCGTAGATCATTCGTGATTGGGCCGGACCGGTCGGGCGTGGCATCCGGGTGGCCACTATGCTTGATGGTGACTGTTCGTGATCACTGCCTGGGAGATGACTGATTCGTGATTGGTGCGCTGGCGAATCTGTTGCCGATCGCGCTGGGCGTTGCGATCAGTCCGATCCCGGTCATGGCCAC
>JAPXRQ010000298.1:0-3267 GCA_033813515.1 Thermomicrobiales bacterium | reverse complement strand
GATGTCTACGTTCCTGGTTGCCCGCCGACGCCCGAGGCGCTCTATTACGGGATCCTGGAACTGCAGAACAAGGTGATCAAGTACGAGACCATGGCCAAGAAGCAGGGCACCGCCGCCGCTGAGGCTGGCCGGGTCGCCGATCGCGCCGAAGCCATGGCTGCGACTCGCGGATAAGGAAGATCAAGATGACTGACGAATCCTTGCCGCAGGTTGCCGAAGAGGCAGCACCAGCCCCATCTGCCCCGATCGACCCCTGGGCGCGCGAGATGTACTTCGATGCCGATGTCGAGAACCATCCCGCCGTTCGCGTCCTTCGCCAGGCCATGCCCGAGTCAATCGTCGAGATCGTTCGCTTTCGCGACGAGACCACGATTCACGTCAAGGCAAACCTGCTGCGCGAGGTCTGCTCGATTCTGCGTGGGCATGATCGGGTCAGTTTCAACTTCCTGACCGATGTCACCGCCGTCGATATGCTCCGCCTACGGGACAACCCGCGGTTTGATGTTGTTGTCTTGCTGTACTCCCTGAAGAACCGCGTGCGCCTGCGCATTAAGGCCGGCGTGAACGATGGCGAGCCCTGCCCGTCGCTGGTGCCGCTCTGGAACGGAGCAAACTGGCTCGAGCGCGAGGCCTACGACATGTTTGGCATCATTTTCGAGGGCCACCCGAACCTGAAGCGCATGCTGTTGCCGGACGACTGGGATGAAGGCTTCCCGCTTCGCAAGGACTACCCATTGCGTGGCTGGAAGGAATTCCCGGTCTACAACACCGAGCGCACCGTCGGCCGCGTCCGCACCCGCTGGACTGGCCGGGGAGTCTGATCATGAGCACGACGGCATCCGATTTCGACACAATTGACGGCTCCTCACTCGACGGTTCGGCCGAGGCGCCCAAAACCGGCACGATGATGATCACCGACGAGGTCAACCTCCCCGACGGATCGCATCAACTCACTCTGAATATGGGCCCGCAGCACCCGAGTACCCACGGTGTGTTGCGCGTCATCCTCAAACTCGACGGCGAGATCATCACGGATTGCGATCCGGTGCTCGGTTACCTGCATCGTGGTGTCGAAAAGCTCGGCGAAGCCCACCGCTACGCCCAGATCATCCCGTGGACCGATCGCACCGATTACGTCGCCGCGCCAATGAACAACCTCGGCTGCGTCCTCTCGATCGAGAAGCTCTGCGGACTCGAGGCTCCCGAGCGTGCCCAGTATTGGCGCGTGATCATGTCGGAACTCGCCCGGATGGCCTCCCACCTGGTCTGGCTCGGCACACACGCCCTGGATATCGGGGCGCTCTCCATGTCGCTCTACTGTTTCCGCGAGCGTGAGTTGATTCTCGACATCTTCGAGCTCTTCTGCGGCGCCCGTCTGACGACGAACATGATGGAGATCGGCGGTTTCTCCCGCCCGATTCCGGATGGTCTGCTCGAAATGGTCCGGGACTTCTGCAAGATCTTCCCTGATCGGCAGAAGGAATACTCCGATCTGCTCGATGCCAATCCGATCTGGCTCGCCCGGACCAAGGGCGTCGGTATCATCTCGCCCGAAGCCGCAATCTCGTACTCCCTCACCGGTGCCTGCCTTCGCGGGTCCGGCATCAACTACGACATCCGCAAGGCCATGCCGTACCTCGTCTACGATCGGCTCGATTTCGAGGTTCCGATCGGCACGCGCGGCGATGTCTTTGATCGGTACCTGGTCCGCATGGAAGAAATGCGCCAGACCATCCGCATCATCGAGCAGTGCTGCGATGCGGTTGAGCACGACGATCGCCCGCTGATGGCGTACGAATCCGCCTACGTGATTCCGCCCCATCGCGGCACCATGACCACCGCCGAAGATATGCAGCGCCACTTCATCTGGGTGATCAAGGGCTTCTCCCCGCCAATCGGCGAGGCGTATGCCGCGGTCGAACACCCGAAGGGCGAGAACGGCTACTACTTCATGTCTGATGGGACACCGCTGCCCTATCGGTTCCGGATCCGCGCTCCAGACTTTGTCAATCTGGGTGTGTTGCCGCATATGGCCCACGGCGCCATGCTGGCCGACGTGGTTGCCCTGATCGGCACCATCGATATCGTGCTTGGATCGGTCGATCGCTAAATTTGGCGTTCGCCGATAAGGGCAGGTCACGGTACCATTACGCGGGACCTGTGGCAGTTTCTGACTGCCGAAAAAACAACGGAATCTGACTGTAACGGTCGGATTTTGTCGGTTCGATTTGAGTCGCGGTTGGTTGGACCGCACGGGGGCAAGAGGGCGAACTAATGGCGGATATGCCGCTCTGGATCAATTTCATCATCGCGTTCCTGGTGATGAACATCCTCCTCGTGGGCATGGCGTACATGACCTGGCTGGAGCGTAAAGTCCTCGCCGCAATGCAGGACCGGATGGGCCCAACCCGAACCGGCCCCAACGGCCTCCTCCAACCCCTCGCCGATGGCGTCAAACTCCTCGGCAAGGAAGACCTGATCCCCAAGGCCGCCGATAAGTGGGTCTTCTGGTTCGCGCCCATGGTTGTCTTCGTGACCGCCATCGTCGGTTCGGCCGTCATCCCCTTCGGCACCGGCTCTATCTCAGTCTTCGGGCAGGACATCAATCTGGTCGTCACCGATCTCAATGTCGGCGCCCTCTTCGTGATGGCCTTCGGCTCGATCGGCGTCTACGGCATCATCCTCGGCGCCTGGGCCTCCTCCAACCGCTACTCGCTGCTTGGTGGATTGCGCTCTGCCGCCCAGGTCATTTCATACGAAATCATTCTTGGACTCTCGCTGGTCGGCATTTTCATCCTGAGCGGCTCGCTGAGCCTGCGGGACATCCTGAACGAGCAGCAGGGCACCATTCACGTCCTCGGCCTTGATATCAGCAACTGGTACGTCATCACCCAGCCGGTCGCTTTCATCATCTTCATGATCGCGGCGGTCGCCGAGACAAATCGCGCCCCGTTCGACCTCCCCGAGGCCGAGACCGAGCTCGTCTCCGGATTCCATACCGAGTACTCCGCCTTCCGCTTCTCCTTCTACTTCCTCGGCGAGTACATCTCGATGATCGTCATCTCCCTCTTCGCCTCCACCCTCTTCCTCGGAGGAACAGGTGGACCGGGGAGCGACAAATACTGGGGCCTCGGCATCGTATGGCTCCTCGTCAAAACGATCCTCTTCCTCTTCTTCTACATCTGGCTCCGCGGCACGCTGCCCCGCTTCCGCTATGACCAACTGATGGGCATTGCCTGGAAGGTGCTGCTGCCAGCAGTTCTCCTG
>JAPXRQ010000297.1:0-3273 GCA_033813515.1 Thermomicrobiales bacterium | reverse complement strand
CATCTCCATCGCATCGTCGCCCATTTCGGTGACATAGAGAGCAACGGTGGTGGTGCCATCGCCGTTGTCCGACAGGGTGGCCACGCCGCTGGCGCCGGAGTCGTTGAGTTCGCCCAGACCGATCACAAGTTCGCTGTCAGTCAGCATCGGTCCACCGATATCGCCGCAGAGAATGTAGGTGCCGATGTTCTCTGAGCTCTCGTGAACAACGATCGCGTGGTCCGAGGAAACAAGGTCCGCGAGCGAAGACTCCACGACGGTCTCGCTCGTGTCGACAGGTAGGGCGGATGCTGAGCCAACTACCGAGCTCGTGGCCGCGCCGGCATCGTTCAACGGAAAGACAACATCGCCTGGAGCGGAACACGTCCCGGTGTGGATGTGGGCGGGATGGGGCACGCCCTCATGCGCACTTGTGCCTGACAGCGCAAAGCCGCTGGCCACGATCGCGACGGCAATCATGCCGCCACGTGCAATACGACCTGGGAACCGATGCATACAACATCACCTCACCTGTTCTTCGATTGGCCTCAATTGACCAACGATGGAACGGGTGAGGTGATTGTTTGGATCACAAAGAATTGGTTGTAGTTGGCACGGGTCAGGCGCCCGGAGTCGCCTCATCGTGATCGTGATCTTCGGTCTCTTCCGCATCATCGTGCTCGGCAGACTCGTCCTTGACCACGTAGATGCCGACCTCGGTTGTGCCATCGCCGTTGTCCTGCAAGAGTGCGATACCCCAGGTGCCGGATCCGTCGACCGCAGCCAGCCCGACCGGGAACTGGGTGCCAATCAACATGCCGCCGACATCGCCGCAGGCAATGACGGTGTCGATATCATCCGCGCTGGCATGCACGGCGATCGCATGTGGTTGACCGACCAGATCACTAAAGGCCAGCGAAACCTTGGTCAGGCTGCCGTCCACGGGGATGGCAGTCTCGGCGCCCTGGTGCTCACCGGCGGAATCGACCCCGTCGATGGGGAAGTGATCCCCGGCATCTCCCAACGGAATGACAACGTCACCAAGCGCGTCGCACGTGCCCGCGTTGATGGTCACCGGGTGCTGCGTGCCGCCATGGGCCGATACCTGCAGTCCACCGGCGAGTGACGAAACACACATTGCTGCCGCAACGGCCGGGGCTGCGACGAATCGAACGAGAGACTGACGCATTGCACAAACTCCTCTTGACGCATGCGCCACGCGTTCTGCGTGGCCCTTCTCTTGATATACGCGAACGGACGGATTTGGGTGTCGTCCTAGTTGACGTTCGGGGCGACTTTGGTTTTCAGCAGTTCGATGGTCTGCGAGTCGCGGGCATCAAGCTGGACGATGAAGTACTGGATACCAACGTTGGCCATCGCGTTGTAATAACGTATGGCGCCCTCAGGATCCGTGATAAGCATCGATCGGGCACCTTCGCGGCGAGTTCCGGGCGAGGTCGATTTGGATGTGTCGAGGGCGTCTGCCTTTGCCCGCGCCTCCTCCCAGGTCTCGCCAAGGATCAGGTAGAGCGTGAAATGCGTGCGCAGGATCTCGGCCGGATCCCGTTGAAGATCCGCACAGTGACCATCGAGGGCAGAAATGAGCCGGGCAACCGATTGGGCCCGCTGGTCATCCGAGATAGAGGTGTCGCTGAGCGAGACATCCTCCTTGATGTTGCAGGCGTCGGCCCACTTCGCGACCTGTCGGAGCGTGACCCTGGCGCCACTGCCGGCAACCATGATGGGTGGGGACGGCTGCTGAACTGGCGCGGGGACGGCTTCCATCGCAACCGTACTGAACTTCGTGCCGGTGTAGGTGAACGGCGGCTCGGTCCAGACGCCGCGGACAATGGCGAGGGTGTCTTCCAGATAGGCATTGCGATCGGCGAAGGAGCCGAAATCCAGCGAGAGGGCATTGAATTCCGGGACCAGCCAACCGGACCCGAGTCCGAGCACATGCCGCCCATTACTCAGGTTATCGAGATCGGTGGCAAGGCGGGCGAGCATGGCCGGATGACGATAGGCGGCGCAGTTGACCGTCGAACCGAGGCGAACCTTGGATGTGCGCGTGGCGATTCCGGACAGGGCAATCCAGGGATCAACGTGCATCAGGGGATGGTCGAAGATCGAGAGGAAGTCGTAGCCGAGATCCTCGACGGTTGCGGCGGTGGTGAGCAGGTTTTGGAGCGCCCCAGGTTCATTGGGGGTGATGAGTTGTACACCCCAACGGATCCCTGTTTTTGCCTCTGCTACCCAAGGATGAATGGCCAAGTCTGGAACCCCCGATCGCGTGGAATTTCGATGCGGGAATTGTCGCCGACAACGGGCTCCCTGGTCGTATGATGGGAATGTCGAGCGGTATACAAAGGGAGATAACCACTATGCCTGCCGGAACTCGTGACGATCCGTGGATCCTGAAGACACCGCCGGGAACATCGGACTACCTGATGTATCGAGATGAGATGGCGGATCCGGAGGCTTTGATCTGCGTGGTAGGTAAGACCACACTCGCATATCAGTGGCGCTGCGTCGAGGACCTGCATGCAATGTTGAGGCAGCATGGTGACTGGATGCTGCTGGGCAGTGCTGATGAGCAGAAGGATGCTGCGCCCGGTACTGTCGAAGCCTGGGGCCGGGATCCGTCAAATCCGGTTGGTGGGTGGTATGGGCTCAAGAAGGGATTGCGGGGTCGGTTTGGCATGTATGTGCCGCCACTGTTGGAGTATCTGGGGCTGGCCGAGGTGGAACACAATCCCCGCAACAACCGGATGAGGGCCATCTGACAAGCAGGGTCTTCAGGACCGTCGTTCAGGCGCCCTCGCCGATCCACGACCAGAAGGCGAGGGAGGCGACCGCCAGGCCAGTGCCTGCGATCCACTGCCAGGTTTCGAGATGCACTTCACCTTCGCGATGAAGGAGGATGGCCGTGAAGAGGACGACCGAGATCGGCCAAATGAAGATGAAGCCAGGTCTGGCAGGAGCGCCGACGAGGCTGGCCAGATACAGGACGATCGAGATGGCGAAGACGAGTGAGCCCACTATCGCAAACCGAAGAAATGACGTGCTGAGGACACCATCGATCGTCTCGGCCCTGCGGAGCGCCCAGATTCCAATCCGGGCGTCAACGAGCCCCGAGAGCAGCAAAACAGCAGTCCAGGTTGCAGTGGTCATGGTGGCGGCTCCTGATGCGTGAGGATGCGTATCTGGCGCGTTCGGGGTGCAGGTCGGAGTGTACTCGCCGGGTCCTGGTTGCATCGCGTTATTGACAAGATGATTTCGGGGCGTAGGATCAAT
>JAPXRQ010000296.1:0-3275 GCA_033813515.1 Thermomicrobiales bacterium | reverse complement strand
GAATGTCAATTCCAGGTTATTTCCGCGCTCGCAACTCGAACGAACGCGGACCATGTCGGCCGACAAAGTTGTGCAGGTAGAACCTGTTTGGGCTAGGTACGCCGCAGGTTCGCTGCTATGATTCGCAACGTTTTCTCGTGAACTTACGTAGTAGGCAAGGCTCTCGCGTGCGTGACCCAGAGTCTGTTGTTGACGCCAATGTGGCTCCAAAGACTGCATCCCTCTCGCAATTCGAGCGGGCAGTCGACGATCTCGATGAACAGATCAACGAGCTTGGTGACCGGATTCACGTACTCGCCGGTCGGCTGTCTCCCTCGGACAATCTGGACGATGCTGATGAATCGGGCCTATCAATGCGCGCACGCCTGTCTGGCACGAGAGCGTCTGCCGGAGCGGCGCTGAAGCAGCGATTTGCGCGCTTCGCGATTCCTGCGCGTTCGGAGTGGCGGCCTGGCTCGTCCATCTGGTGGGACGTGGCCGCTGCGCTCATCGTGGTGCTGGTCGCCGGGGTATTGCGATTCTCAGATATATCGGGAACGCCGCCCGGTATACAGGGCGATGAAGCGCAGGCGGCACTGCAGGCGGAGGAGACCTGGGATCTCGGCTGGTACGGACCCTGGAATCCAACGATGGGCGGCATCCCTGCCGGTTACATCTATGCGGCCACACCGGTTGTGAAGGTCTTTGGCACGAACATTGAGTCGGTGCGCCTTCTTTCCGCCTCCTTTGATACCATCGCGGCCCTGTTGGTATTTGTGTTCCTGCTCCGTACGTTCGGATTCACGACCGCTCTCGGCGGCGGGCTGTTCTATGCAACGAGTGCGTTTGCCATCCAGTTCGGAAGGACCGCATTCTCGCTTTCGCTGTGGCCGGTATTGATCGTGGCAGGTGTTGCTGCACTCAGCGAAGCGCTCCGCAGCGACAGGCTGACCTGGTGGGGAGCAATGGCCGTCTGCTGGGGCCTGGCGATTTACTCGTATCCTGGCCAATCAATCTATCTGATTGTGCTGGCGATCTCCCTCGCCTGGCTGATTTTCGGTTGGCGCACGCTGCCTGTCATCGCGTTTGGCGCGCTTTGGTACGAGTTTCGTGGTCCGTTGTGGCTGATATGTGCAGCGTTAGCGGTGGCCTGGTTCATCTCGGGCCGGCAGATACGGCTGGCGCGCGCGTGGTCGAGGGCACTCGTTGTCGGCCTTGCAATGCTCGTCGCCATGTCATCGATGCTTCGATTTATGCTCGACAATCGCCAACTGTACCTGCAGCGAAGTCGCGACCTTTCCATCTTCCGATCGGACGAATGGTTCACACTGCAGTCTACCGGTGATCAGTTGCGCTTTCTTTTCCATCGGACCGGCGACTATTGGGAACAGCTGATCCTCCATCCGCTGCCGAATACCGTTGATGGGTCTGGCGCGGCGGCATTTGTTCCACTCGGTCTCGCGCTGCTGGCGGGCACGGGCCTGGTCTTTGGGGTTCTCCGGCGTTGGAATGCGATTGTGATGCTCGGTCTGCTCACTGTGCTTGCTGCGCCCGCCCTTTCGATCTGGTCTACAGATTTTGCCCTGCGTCGATCATTGGTGATCGTACCGTTCGTGGCGATGTTCGCAGGGCTGGCCGTCACCGAAATCCTTCGGGTCGCGTGGAAACGCAACGAGGCGATACGGACGATTGCGACCGTTGTCGTTGTGGCATTCTGCGGCTTCGTGATCTGGCGGAACTACGACAACTTCTTCAACAAAGTCGCCAATTCCAACACAATGGCGTGGACGTTCAGCGTCGAGTTTGTCGATGCGCTCCGAACCACGCAGGGCTTGCCCGACGACATCTACGTCTACGAATGGTCGGGCCGCTGGCCATGGGGTCAGGAAATCCAGGTCCTCGAATTGCCAGACACTCCGGGAGAGTGGCGGGGTGAAGGGGCAGGGAACTCCGACTTGACCGTCGACTACAGCAAGGGTCGGCCGGTTTTCATGCTGTTCCACGACTATCAGCAGCTCTTGCCGCAGATTCAGGCAATGTACCCTGGCGGCGAAGTCATTGTCGGGCCGCCGTTCTGGGAGCACCCCGAAGTGACGGCCTACACGATTTACGTATTGCCGGTTCAGCCCTAAAGATCAGGTCTCCGGAGGCAGGTGGTACGCGATGTAGCTGGGCACGTCGATGTAATCCGCCGTCGGGCCGACCACGACCGTTCCGCCTGGATACATCGCTTGCAGCGCCGGAAGTCGATCCTGGAATCCGTCCATGAGGATGAAGACCGGATCACCCAGAGACCGATCGACCTCGTATCCACCAGTGCCGCCCCACTGCTCCAGCCGATCCTCACCACGGACATCCGGGGCGATCAGCTGGCCGGTGTCGTACCGAATCGACCATCGCCCGCAGAAGAAGATGACATAGTCTGTCTCCGGCAGGTCGGCCATGTACTCGACTGCATCTCGATAGTCGACCCCGAATGTTGACGCGACGGAATCTGACGGTGCGGTTATGTTGAAGAAGTCGTCGTAGTTTCGCCACGACACCTGACCAAGCAAGAGTAGGCAAACCAGGCCGACGACCACGCCGGCCGCCCGATTCCTGGTCGCAGCGAGACGAATGAGTTCGTAGATCCCGATCCCGATAAAGGCGCAGACGAAGACGATGATGATCACCGAGCGCCGGCTGGCATTGTCTGTCAACACTGAACTCAGCGGCATAACAAACACGAGCGCCGCACAAATCAGGGTTGGCCAGCCTGGTCTCCGGACGACCGCGAAGACTACTCCGGCCACGAACAGGTAGAACATCAGCGCCGGGATCTGGGCAGTGATACCGGAGAGATCGGCTCCGTTGGGCGTGGGTTTGAAGACGACCTGGTCCCAGAATGCCCAGTAACGGCGGATCAGAAACTCAGCCTTGTCGGAGAGGGTCTCCTGAATCTTCCAGTCATCGGTCTTGAAGACAGAGAGCATGCGGCTGCGATCAAAGTAGTCGTCCGGATAAGTGCGGATGAACTCGAGGATCTTGTCGATCACGACCAGCAGGGCGACGCCAAATGCCACGGCGTTAACCCAGACGCGTCTGGATCGAATGGATGGGCTCGTTACGCCGAAGACGAAGGCGATAAGAGCAGGGACAATCGTCCAGGCTGACGGCTCACGAATGGCAGCGGCAAAGACGAGCAGCGAAAGCGCGAACCGAAATCCGAAGAGTCCCACAGCCGCAAATGGCAACAGCAGAAGCAGCATCGGCGTCTGGCCGTTGTACATGTACATGGCGGAGGGAAGGGTGATGCC
>JAPXRQ010000295.1:0-3294 GCA_033813515.1 Thermomicrobiales bacterium | reverse complement strand
CCTGATTGATGAGGCCAAAGAGGTGGCGATTGCAGAATCGCTCCAGGCAACCTGCTCCCGGCTTGGGGTCAAGGTGCATGCGGTTGGGATCGTGCCCGATCACTGTCATCTTGCCGTCTCCGTGCCACCGACTCTGACCCTTGTCGATGTCGTTCGGCAACTGAAGGGCGCGTCGTCACGTGCTGCTACCGTGGCGACAGGTGAGACATTCTCCTGGCAATCTGAGTATGGCGCCCTGACATTCTCTGACCACGGACTCAATGACCTGATCACGTACGTCCAGAATCAAAAACAACATCATTCAGACGGAAACACGTTTCCCGGATTGGAGCGGTACAGCAGCGGAAATCCTGGATAGCCGCAATTGCAATCCCGCCGACAGAGTCTCGTCAAATCAGGCCCGGCCTCCGTCTCCGATTGAATATGGGTTCCATCCCCTAGCACCACCCTGCCCCGTCTTAGTCCCTTCAGCGGACTTCCGTTGCTTCAGGCCGGACCTTTAGCTCCGACCGTCTCCGGCACGCATCCCGACCGCACCGCCACGCCCAGTTCCAGTCGCTTCAGCGGACTTCCGTTGGTTCAGGTCGGACCTTTAGCTCCGACCGACTCCGACACCCACCTCCCGAAACACCACCACGCCCAGTTCCAGTCCCTTCAGCGGACTTCCGTTGCTTCAGGTCGGACCTTTAGCTCCGACCGTCTCCGGCACGCATCCCGACCGCACCGCCACGCCCAGTTCCAGTCCCTTCAGCGGACTTTCGTTGTTGCAGGTCGGACCTTTAGCTCCGACCGTCTCCGTCGCATGGTGAAAGCAACAGCGAAACACGCCAACGGATTTTCCCGCGACAATACCGACGGATTCACTCGTCGCCAGAAAGGCTCCGTCAATGAAGATCACCGGCCTCACACTCCATGCCGTCAAACCCGATACCTCCCACGCCAAAAGTTGGCTCTCCCAAACCCTGATCGCCAACCCAATGTCGATCTACCCCGAGTACAAGGAACAACGCGCATCCTGGAATGCCGCCTGGGGTCCCGATCTCTTCCTTCGCATCCAGACCGATGACGGGCTTGAAGGCATCGGCGCGACCGTCCCTGGCGGCGCCCGGCCCATCATCGAAAAGCACTTCGCCAATCTGCTCATCGGCCAGAGCCCGTTCGATATCGAGAAGCTCTGGGATCAGATGTTCCGCTCCTCCCTCCCCTATGGTCGCAAGGGTCTGGCGATCATGGCCATCTCGGCAGTCGATGTCGCCCTCTGGGACCTCGTCGGCAAGGCCACCGGACAGCCGGTCTACAAGCTGATGGGAGGCGCGGTCAAAGAATCGCTCCCCGTGTACTCGACCGGGAACGATGTCGCCTACTTCAAGGAACTCGGCTTCCGCGGCTTCAAGCTGGCCATGCCCCACGGTCCGGCCGATGGCACCGATGGTATCCGCAAGAACATCGAGCTGATCGAGTGGGCGCGCGACATCGTCGGGCCGGACAGCGACCTCATGCTCGATTGCTACATGGCCTGGAATGTCGATTTCACCCTGCGCATGTCCCGTGAGTGCGAGAAATACAACATCCGCTGGATCGAGGAATGTCTGCCTCCGGACGATTTCGAGGGGTACGCCGAGATCACGGCCAAGTCCCGCGTGCCGGTTGCGACTGGCGAGCACGAGTACACCCGCTGGGGCTTCAAGGAGCTGATCTCCCGCCGCTGCTGCCATATCCTGCAGCCCGATCTGGCCTGGGTCGGCGGCATCTCGGAAGCGAAGAAGATCGCCGCCATGGCCTCGGCATACGGAATTGATGTCATCCCCCACGCCGGCGGATTGCAGCCGTGGGGCGTGCACTTCATGATCTCGACCGTCAACACGCCGCAGGCCGAGTGGGTTGTCGTGGGCAACAAGGGCGAGAAGGATGCCGCGCGTTCAATGCTGCCGCACCTGGTCAATACGCCCGCACCGGTCGACGGACGCATCCGACCGAACGACGAACCCGGTCTCGGCTGCACGGTCGACGAATCGTGGCTGACCGACCCGGACGGAGCCGTCGGGCAACCCCCAATTTAAGCTTTGGGCGGGGTGTGGAACCCCACATTACACGCGCTCGATGCCCGCCTCGATGAAGGCGGCATTGACGACGTTGTAGCTCTGCGTTGCGGCGGCGAGCGCGTCGTAATCTGGTCGTGCCTGGACCATGAGACTGATCTCGACCACGATGTGCCCGTCGTACCCCGCGGCATCCATCCCGCGCAGATACCCGGGATAGTCCATCTCGCCTTCACCAGGAATCAGGAACTGGTGATCCGGTGCCAGGCCCGCCTCATCCTTGATGTGCGTGTGCTTGGCCAACGGAGCCAGCAACCGAATCGATTCCTCCATCGGTATGCCCTGAACATTGAAGTGACTGATATCGAAATGCAGCGTCAGGGCGTCTGAGGCAACCTGCTCGGTCAGCCAGATCGCGTGCTGGGGCAAGTGACAGGACGATCCAACGTGCGGCTCGATCCCGACCATCGTGCCGGTCGACTTCGCATACTCGGCCAACACACCGATGCGGTTTGCGATCTCAGCCTTCGTCGCCTCCCACTCCGCGGCAGAGCCGTCCGAGGTGGTGGTCACAATCAGATGCTCACCCGGTTTCTGCATTTCCGCGGCAAGATCCAGATACGAGCAGAACGTGTTGCGGATTGCGTCCCAGTCCTCCCCAAGCAGGTTGATATTGCCGGAGAAGCCGCAGAGTTCGATGATGTAGTCGTCATAAAGGCGGCGGATAGTGTCCCGATCGGCCCTGGTCAAGCCGGCGGCGTCGGTTGGCCAACCGGGGATGATCGTCAGTTCGAGGCCATCAAATCCAAGCCCGGCGCAGTGCCGCACGGCGATGTCGATCGGGGTCGTCTTCATCCCCCAGGTGCTGTAGGAAAGCTTCACGCGCTACTCCCTCCGATCAGCCCATAGTGCCGATCGATTTCATCCTGATATTCGGTCAGTTGTGCATTGGCGATCTCGTTGATAGAAACTGCCCGGCCCGCGACCTGCGACTCAAACAGGGCGTGGACGACGGCCAGAGCGTGCAATCCCTGCTGGCCATCAACCTCTGGTTTGGCGCCAGTGCGGACACATTGAGCCAGTTCGTACTGCTCCAAAGCCAGCAGTTTGCGATCGGTCTCCGGGAAAGTGAACTCGTAGTGCCACGGTCTCGGTCCGCCGAAGATCAACGTTGTCATCGGGTCGAGTTGCCAGTTCGGGACCAGCCCGAGTACGGCCTCGCCTTCAACGACCCCGCTATCGTCAAGCACCACCC
>JAPXRQ010000294.1:0-3296 GCA_033813515.1 Thermomicrobiales bacterium | reverse complement strand
CCACTGCGCAACCCGGACTACGGGCCACGGATTACGGGCAACGGCGTACGCCCCTCTGGTCAAATCCTGACTAAGCTACTAAACTATTCGCAGGAAACGAGACTCATTCTCAAAACCTGAGTCCGAGGATGACCAAATGGCGCTCCAGCACGACACCACAACGCGAGATCTCGCCGGCAAGGGCTTCCGCCCCACTGCACAGCGTGCCCTCGTCCTCAGTGTCGTCCAGTCCGCCGATAAACACCTGACCGCCGCTGAAATCTTCGAGCGCGTCCGTCAGCGTGATCCCAGGGTCGGCTATGGCACCGTCTACCGCTCCCTCCATCTCCTCGTCGAGCACGGCCTGATCCAGGAACTCACCTTCGCGGATCAGTCCTCGCGCTACGACGGGCGGACCGAGCGGCACGATCATGTCCATTGCACCACCTGCGGCGTCATCCTCGATGTCGAAGTTCCCATGGCCCTGATGGCTACCCATGTCGCCGAAGAGCGCTCCGGGTTCACCATCGAAAGCCATCACACCGTGTTTTCGGGTCTGTGCCCAACCTGCCGGCGCGCGGCCCAACAACCCAAGTCGTAACCCTGCCACGCGGCCGGGACATGTCTGTTTTGTTTACCTGGAGGTTGTTTGCGTTCAATGACTGCACCAATGTTTGAGATCGAAAATCTGCACGTCTCGATCGACGACAAGGAGATCCTCAAAGGCGTCAACCTGACCGTCAACAAGGGCGAGATCCACGCGATCATGGGCCCGAACGGTTCCGGCAAGAGCACGATGGCCTATGTCATCGCTGGTCACCCCTCCTACGAGGTCACCGAAGGTTCCATCCGCTACAACGGCGAGGACATTCTCGAGTGGGAGCCGGACGAAAGGGCGCAGAAGGGCATCTTCCTCGCCTTCCAGTACCCGACTGTTATCCCCGGCGTCTCCATGGCCAATTTCCTGCGCATGGCCGTCACCAACACCCGCAACGCCCGCGCCGAGGAAGCCGCTGCCAATGGCGGTACTGCCGAGAAGCTCACCCCGCGCGAATTCCGCAAGCTGATGCGCGAGAAGATGTCGCTTCTCAAGATGGACGACTCCTTCGCCACCCGTTACCTCAACGAGGGCTTCTCCGGCGGCGAGAAGAAGCGCGCCGAGATCCTCCAGATGGCCCTGCTCGAGCCGACCATGGCCGTGCTCGATGAGACAGATTCCGGCCTCGATATCGATGCCCTCCGTGTCGTCTCCGATGGCGTCAACGCCCTCCACAGCGATGAGATGGGCATGCTCGTCATCACCCATTACCAGCGGCTGCTCAATCACATCAAGCCGCACTTCGTCCACATCATGATGGATGGCCGCATCGTTCAGGAGGGCGGTCCGGAACTGGCCCACGAGCTTGAGGCCAAGGGCTACGAGACCCTCCGCGCCGAATTCGGAGTGCCGGCCTAACCGCCGCCCAGCGAAAGGAACGCACGCATGGTTGCTGCACCAAAAGCCCAGGTCGAGATCGCCGACTATCAGTACGGCTTCCACGACGAGGAAAACTACGTCTACAAGGCCGAGCGCGGTCTCGATCGCGACAAGGTCATCCAGATCTCGAAGATGAAGAACGAGCCCGAGTGGATGCTCGAGTTCCGCCTCAAGGCGTATGACCACTACGTCAAGCGCCCCATGCCGAACTGGGGTGGCGATCTCAGCGGGATCGATTTCGACAACATCTACTACTACATCAAGCCGGCCGAAAAGCAGGGCAAGACGTGGGACGAGGTCCCCGAGTACATCAAGAACACGTTCGAGCGCCTGGGTATTCCCGAGGCCGAGCGCAAGTTCCTGGCCGGTGTCGGCGCCCAGTACGAGTCGGAAGTCATTTACCACTCACTGCGGGAAGACCTCGAGAAACTCGGCGTCATCTTCCTGGATATGGACGGCGCTGTCCGTGAATATCCGGAACTGGTCAAGCAGTATTTCGGCACGATCATCCCGGCCAACGACAACAAGTTCGCCGCGCTGAACTCGGCCGTTTGGTCCGGTGGCTCCTTCATCTATGTTCCGGAAGGC
This sequence comes from Thermomicrobiales bacterium, assembly GCA_033813515.1. Classification (GTDB taxonomy): domain Bacteria; phylum Chloroflexota; class Chloroflexia; order Thermomicrobiales; family UBA6265; genus DASQCG01. The sequence continues at coordinate 1,252 of JAPXRQ010000294.1, read as the reverse complement.
GTCCGCGTCGAAGTGCCGCTGCAGGCTTACTTCCGCATCAACGCCGAAAACATGGGCCAGTTCGAGCGCACCCTGATCATCTGCGCGCCGGGCAGCTACGTGCACTACGTCGAAGGCTGCACCGCCCCGACCTATTCCTCGGATTCGCTGCACTCGGCGGTTGTCGAGATCATCGTCCAGGAAGGCGCCCGCTGCCGCTACACGACCATCCAGAACTGGTCGAAGAACGTCTACAACCTCGTCACCAAGCGCGCCGCCGCCTACAAGAACGCGACGATGGAGTGGGTCGATGGCAACCTCGGCTCCAAGCTGACGATGAAGTACCCGGCCGTTTGGCTGATGGAAGAGGGCGCCCGTGGCGAGATCCTCTCCGTCGCCTTCGCCAGTGACGATCAGCACCAGGATGCCGGCGGCAAGGTCGTCCATGTCGCTCCGCACACCAGCAGCCAGATCATCTCCAAGTCGATCTCCAAGGGCACCGGTCGCTCGTCGTACCGCGGTCTGGTCAAGGTCCACAAGGGCGCGCACGATGTCCGCTCGAACGTGGTCTGCGATGCCTTGCTGCTCGATGAGACCAGCAAGACCGACACCTACCCATACATTGAGATTGAGGAAGAGGAAGTCTCGGTCGGTCACGAGGCCACCGTCTCCAAGGTCGCCGAGGAGCAGATCTTCTATCTGCAGAGCCGCGGTCTGAGCGAAGACGAAGCCATGTCGATGATCGTCAACGGCTTCATCGAGCCGATCGCCAAGGAACTCCCACTGGAGTACGCGGTCGAACTCAACCGCCTCATCCAGCTCGAAATGGAAGGCTCGGTCGGCTAACCGATGGCAACCGCGGTTTCTATGCCAGCTCAAACCGTCACCCTGCGGATCCGGACCGCCATGGTCCCGCCACAGGTGCATGATGGCGTGGAGACCGTCTTCGGCATCCAGGACAAGGCCAGGAATTTGATCCAGCCCGACGCTGATGCAACCGGAGCCGCAACCTTCGAAATCACAGTAGCGCCGCATTGTAATGCGGCTGGTGATCTCGACTGGAGCGGACTGTTCGTCCACGGCAAACCCGGCGAACGGTTCCTTTACCTCGGCTGGCGACCGGCCAACGGCGCTGCCGACAACTGGATCCGTCGCTGGAAAATCAGCCTGGCGGACCTTCCCGCGGGCACCAATGCCGCTGAAATAGAAATAGGCGCCGACGAAGCCTGCAAGGTCTGGATCGGCTCAACCTGGAAGACGATCACCTTGTAGC
>JAPXRQ010000293.1:0-3321 GCA_033813515.1 Thermomicrobiales bacterium | reverse complement strand
CTCGGCCGCGTGCTATACACCCAGTACCTGCTGCCATTTGAAGTCGTCTCGCTTGTCCTGACCGTCGGTGTCATCGGCGCGATCGTCCTGGCCATGCCCGAGCGGCTCGGCGAGAAAATCACGCGTCGCCGCGGCACGATCTCCCTCGGACACGCTCGTGGCGTGGACCTGGCGCTCGATTCCGGTGTTCCGATGACTGGTGGAGTACCAGGCGAATCACCGATTGCGGATAACGAGAACGAGTTGGCGACCGGCCTCACGACCCGGCGCGGAATCATCCTGGTCAAGGATCCGGATGAGTTCACGACCATCGGGAAGCGGCGTTAGGAGCGCATGGGCAGCAGATCATGACAGACGTCGGGACCGAACATTTTCTGATTCTGAGCGCGGTGCTCTTCATCATCGGGATGATGGGCGTGCTGATTCGCCGGAACATCATCATCATCTTCATGTGCGTCGAATTGATGTTGACCGCGGCCAATATCACGCTGGTCGCATTCGGTTGGGAAAACGATTCGCTCAGCGGTCAGGCATTCGCGGTCTTCACGATCGCCATCGCCGCCGCCGAAGCCGCCGTTGGCCTGGCCATCATCCTCGCCCTCAGCCGACGGGTGGCGACGGTCGACATCGACGAGTTCCGGACGTTGCGAGACTAATGGTGAAGATGCGCGCGTACACATCGTTTGCACCAATGCATGGTGAGGGCTAGGGGATCATGGCCGATTACTTGTTCCTGATCCCGCTGTTGCCATTGGTGGCAGCCTTCGTCAACTTCCTGTTCGGACGGAACTACATCAAGAGCCAGGCACACTGGATCGCGGCTCCCGCCGTCTTCGCCTCGTTCGTCCTCTCCGTGCTGGTCTTCTTCGATGTCCGCGACAAAGGCGAGGCGATCGATCAGCACATCTACACGTGGATCCCATCCGGTTCGTTCCAGGTCGATATCAACCTGCACGTCGATCAACTGACGGCAATCATGCTGCTGGTGGTTTCCAGCGTCGGCTTCCTGGTGCACCTGTATTCGTCCGGCTACATGCACGGCGATTCCGGCTACTACCGCTTCTTCTCGTACCTGCCGCTCTTCGTCTTCTCGATGTTGATGCTGGTCCTGGCCGACAACTATCTGGTGATCTTCATCTTCTGGGAAGGTGTCGGTCTCTGCTCCTATCTGCTCATCGGCTACTACTTCAAGCGCCGCTCAGCCAGCAACGCAGCCAAGAAGGCCTTCATCGTCAACCGCATCGGCGACCTCGGCTTTGGTCTCGCCATCATGTGGACCTACTCCGCATTCGGAACGCTCAAGTTCTTCGGTGACGACGGCGTCTTCCACATGGCGGCCAGCGGCGATATTCCGTCGCGCACCCTGACCGGAATCAGTCTGCTCCTGTTTATGGGCGCGATGGGCAAGAGCGCCCAGTTCCCGCTCCATGTCTGGTTGCCCGATGCGATGGAAGGCCCGACCCCGGTCTCGGCCCTGATCCACGCCGCGACGATGGTCACGGCCGGCATCTATTTGCTGGCCCGGTCCTATCCGATCGTGTCGCAGTCGCACACGGCCTTGTTCGTCATTGCCACCATCGGCGCATTTACCGCCTTCATGGCCGCCTCGATCGGCATGGTCCAGAACGACATCAAGCGCGTCGTCGCATACTCGACGGTCAGTCAGCTCGGCTACATGGCGTTTGCGCTTGGTACAGGCGCCTGGGCGTCAGGCATCTTCCACCTGATGACGCATGCCTTCTTCAAGGGCCTTCTCTTCCTTGGCTGCGGTGCCGTCATTCACGGCATGCACGAGGAGCAGGACATCCAGAAGATGGGCGGCCTGCGCAAGTTCATGCCCATCACCTTCTGGACATTCCTCATCGGCTCGCTGGCCAATGCCGGTATCGTGCCGTTCGCCGGCTTCTGGTCCAAGGACGAAACGATTGTCGGCGCGTGGACAAGTCCGATCTTCCCCAACTGGGGCAAGGTGATCGCGATCGTCGCGCTTGCGGCCGCATTCATGACGGCTTTCTACATGTTCCGCCTGGTCTTCCTGACCTTCTTCGGCAAACCACGCTTTGATGAGCATCATGTTCATCCGCACGAGGCTGGCTGGCAGATGGCACTGCCCCTGGTCATTCTCGCGGTCCCATCAACTGTGCTTGGATTCCTGGTTGGTTTCCCACCGGACGCCGGTCGCTTCCACAAGTTCATTGAGCCGGTCTTCGAACTCGACGCCGGCACCGAGCATGCCGCCGTTCAGACGAACACCGAGGCACCCCTCTATATCCTGCAGGAGACCGAAGGCACCGCCGAGACCGCGACCGAAGGCGACGATCACGCCGCCACAACCGATGAAGAGCACGCTGTTACCGAAGGTGAGCACGAGGTCGGAGGCCATCACGAAATCTCCGACCGCACCAAGTGGACATTCGGCATCATCTCGACCATCGTCGCGCTTTCCGGAATTGGCCTGGCCTACCTGATGTACATCGTCGGTCGGATCAGCCCGGTCGCCATGGGCGAGCGCTTCAATGGCGCCTATCAATTCCTGTACGACCGGTGGCGGGTTGATGAGTTCTACGATCGCAATCTGGTTCAGCCACTCAAGCGCCTTTCGATGTTCCTCTGGCAGGTCATCGATGTCCGGGTCATCGACGGCACCGTCAATGGCATGGCCAAACTGGTCACCGGCTCCAGCGCCAGGTTGCGGACCGTCCAAACTGGTCTCGTCGCCAATTACGCCCTTGCGATCGCGCTCGGCCTGGTGGTGATCATCGGTGTCTACTTCGCAGCATTCAGCGATCTGATTCGGTAAGGGAGAGCAGACGATGGATTTCCCACTACTGAGCGCAATCGCCTATCTGCCAGTCATTGGCGCACTGCTGATCTTCTTCCTGCCGAACACCACCCGCGAATCGGCCCGGATGTGGGCGCTGCTCGCCTCCCTCGGCTCATTCGCCCTGTCGATCTACCTGCTCTTCGCCTTCGACAAGAACGATCAGTTCCAGTTTGAAGAGCACCACACCTGGTTGAGCGGCCTCGGCGCTTCCTATCACATGGGCGTCGACGGCATGGCCGTCCTGTTGATCGGCCTGACCACGCTGCTCTCGGTGATCGCGATCGGCTGGTCGTGGAACACGATCAATATCCGCGCCCGCGAGTATTACGTCGCACTTCTGCTGCTCGAAACTGGCATGCTCGGCGTCTTTATGGCGCTTGATCTCTTCGTCTTCTACATCTTCTGGGAGATCATGCTGATCCCGATGGCACTGTTGATCGGTGTCTGGGGTAGCGCCAATCGCGTCTACGCGGCCATCAAGTTCTTCATCTACACAC
>JAPXRQ010000292.1:0-3370 GCA_033813515.1 Thermomicrobiales bacterium | reverse complement strand
TGACACCGTATTTGGAAGCGATGCACCCGAGGCATGAGCGAACTGAATCTCACCAACCTGTCTATTCGTGATGCGCGCAGCTTGCTGGATAGCAAACAGGTCAGCGCTGTGGAGCTCACGCAGGCTCACCTCGATCGGCTCGATCTACTGGAGCCAACCCTGTTCTGCCATCTGCACCGGATGGACGACATCGCCCTCCAGCAGGCCGCCGCGGCGGACGAACGGATCGCCGATGGAACCGCCGGGACAATGACCGGCATCCCGGTTTCACTCAAGGACGTTCTCGTCACCACCGACGCCCCGACGACGGCCGCGTCGAAGATTCTGGCCGGCTATGTGTCGCCGTTCGATGCGACGGTCGTTGCACGACTCCGCGACCAGGGCGCCGTATTTGTCGGCAAGTCCAATACAGACGAGTTCGCGATGGGCTCGTCAACCGAGAACTCGGCATACGGAGTGACCCGCAATCCCTGGAACATCGAGTGCGTGCCCGGCGGCAGTTCCGGTGGACCGGCTGCCGCAGTCGCATCGGGCGAGGCCATCGTCTCACTCGGGTCGGACACGGGCGGTTCCATTCGCCAGCCTGCCGGATTCTGCGGAGTCGTCGGCCTCAAACCAACGTATGGGCGCGTTTCCCGGTACGGTCTGATCGCATTTGCCAGTAGCCTCGACCAGATTGGACCGTTCACCCGCTCGGTTGAGGATGCCGCCTATACGCTGGAGGCCATTTCCGGCGCAGACAGTCACGATTCAACAAGCGCTCCCATTCCTGTGCCCAACTACGCATCGATGCTTGGTGGCGACCTTTCCGGCATGCGGATCGGGGTTGCGCGCGAGTATTCGGTCGACGGCATGGATCCCGAGGTTGAATCGACCGTCAAGGCCGCGATCGAGCACCTTCGTACGCTCGGCGCCGAACTGGTCGATGTCTCCCTCCCCCACACCAAATACGCCCTGGCCACCTATTACATCACCGCCCCGGCCGAAGCGAGCGCGAACCTCTCCCGGTTCGACGGCGTCCGGTTCGGCTATTCCAAAGAGGCGAAGACCCTCAAGGAGATGTATGAAGGGACGCGCGGAGAAGGATTCGGCGATGAAGTGAAGCGCCGCATCATGCTCGGCACCTACGCACTGAGCAGCGGCTATTACGATGCGTATTACGTCAAGGCGCAGAAAGTGCGGACATTGATCAAGGGCGATTTCGACGCTGCGTTCGAGAAGGTTGATGCAATCGTCGCTCCAACGTCACCCACTGTTGCGTTCCCGATCGGCTCACGCACAGATGACCCGGTGCAGATGTATCTGGCCGATGTCTTTACGATCCCTGCCAATATGGCTGGCATTCCTGGTCTGGCGCTTCCCTGCGGATTCTCCGCTGGCCTCCCGGTGAGTCTCCAGATTCTCGGCAAGGCATTTGACGAGGCGACCATTTTGAAGATTGGACATGCATACGAGCAGTCCACTCCATGGCATTCCCAACGGCCGGCGCTGGGTTAGCAAACGAGGAGCACCTGATGGATTCCACTCTGGCCCGCGAACTGGAAGATCGGCTTGTCCGATACTGTGCCATCGACACCCAGGCCGATGAGAGCTCGCCAACCACCCCCAGCACCGAGAAGCAGTACGACCTCCTCAATCTGCTGGTCGATGAACTGAACGGCATCGGCGTTTCAGACGTCGTGCTCACGCCCTATGGCGCCGTCCTGGGAACCATTCCTGCCAACACGGACGGCAACATTCCGACCATCGGCTTTCTGGCGCATGTCGATACCTCGCCAGGATTTCACGCCAGCAATGTCAAGCCACGCGTCCACCGGCAGTGGGATGGATCGGACATCACCTTCCCCGAGAACCCTGAACTGGTCCTCTCCGCCAGCGAGCACCCATATCTGGCGACCAAGCGCGGTGAGGACATCGTCACCGCCAGTGGAGCGACCTTGCTCGGCGCGGATGACAAGGCCGGTGTTGCGATCGTCATGGCGATGGCAGGTCTTCTGCTTGGCAATCCGGATCTGAAGCACGGACCCATCCGGATTTGCTTCACGCCGGATGAAGAGATTGGCCGCGGTGTCCACAAGGACCTGCCTGGTGATCTGCAGGTCGATTTTGCCTACACGCTCGATGGGGCCGAAGTGGGCGAAGTCGTCTACGAGACATTCTCGGCAGACAAGGCAACCGTCAAGATTCAGGGCGTCTCGATTCACCCCGGTCAGGCCAAGGATGTGATGGTCAACGCGCTCCATCTCGCCGCCAAGATCATCGACAGCCTGCCGCATGTGACCCGAACGCCGGAGACCACGGACGATCGCGAAGGCTTCATTCACGCCTATCAGATCAATGGTGGCGCCGCGGAAGCGACCATGCACTTCATCCTGCGCGACTTTGAGCAGGACAAGCTTGATGAGCTTGGGGTGCTGATCATCAAGGTTTGCGATGCGGTGCAGGCCGGCGAACCGCGTGCCCATATCACCTGCGAGATCAGCAACCAGTACAAGAACATGCGCTACTGGCTGGAGAACGATATGACGCCAGTCGATCTGGCCCGCTCGGCCTGCGAGGAACTGTCGATCGAGCATTTCTCGACCCCGATTCGCGGCGGCACTGATGGATCGCGCCTGACCGAGATGGGTGTGCCCACGCCAAACCTGATGACCGGCATGCAACTCATCCACGGCCCGCTGGAATGGTGCAGTGTCCAGGACATGGTCCGCGCGACCGAAGTTTGCGTGCGCATCGCTGAGATCTCGGCCCGGCAGAAGTAGACAACTCTGTCGATTGGCGGAGGTTCGGATCGATAACGTAATGCAACGCCCGGGTCGCTGCCCGGGCGTTCTGTTTCGAGAAAGGCAGTCCCATGGCAGGCGTCAGCACGTACCTCAATTTCGACGGCACAACCGAAGCGGCGTTCGAGTTCTACAAGAGTGTGTTCGGGACCGAGTACGAAAGCCCGATCTATCGATTTGGAGATATGCCGCCACAGGAGGGTATGCCACCGCTGTCGGATGCGTTCAAGGACAAGGTCTTGAATGTCAGCCTGCCGATCGCCGGCGGACACATCCCGATGGGGACCGATGCGATGGAAGGAATGGGGCACCCGCTGGTCATGGGCACGAATGTCCACATCATGGTCCACACCGATTCGCGGGACGAGGCGGATGCGCTGTTCGCGAAACTCAGTGACGGTGGTCAGGTTGAGATGCCGATGGCGGATATGTTCTGGGGGTCGTACTACGGATCATTCCAGGACAAGTTCGGCCTGAACTGGATGATCAACTTTGGGACGCCACAGTAGGCGTCCGCTCCGGATTCTCTCCAACCAAACCGCCAAGTTCGGCCCGGTCGAGCAGTTCCTGCAGGCCGGGTTCGATGT
>JAPXRQ010000291.1:0-3374 GCA_033813515.1 Thermomicrobiales bacterium | reverse complement strand
TGTTCTCGCTCTCCATCCGATAACGAAAGGTACTACTGCATGCGCGCCTTGCTGACCAAGGTCTTTGGCGACGCCAACCAAAAGGTTCTCAACAAACTCTGGCCCATTGTCGACGAGATCAACGCCCTCGAGCCAGAGATGCAAACCTACTCGCTGGACGAACTCCGCGAGTTTGGCACCGAAGCCCGGCAGCGAATTGCCGACGGTGAAACACTCGACGATCTCCTGCCTGAAGTCTTTGCGGTTGTCCGGGAAATCGCCAGCCGCGTCTCGAACAAGCGGCACTACGATGTCCAGCTCGTCGGCGGTATCGTCCTGCACCAGGGCAAGATCGCCGAGATGAAGACGGGCGAAGGCAAGACGCTCACCGCCACCCTCCCTGTCGCCCTGAATGCGCTTTCCGGTGAGGGCGTGCACGTCGTCACGGTCAACGATTACCTCGCCAAGCGCGATACCCAGTGGATGGGTCCGATCTATCACGCGCTCGGCCTCTCGGTTGGCTGTATCCAGCACGACGAGGCATTTCTCTTCGATCCCGATTGGGAATCGGAGGATGAGCGCCTCGCGTTCCTCCGCCCGGTTGAGCGCAGGGAAGCCTATGCGGCCGATATCACGCACGGCACGAACAACGAGTTCGGGTTCGATTATCTGCGCGACAACATGGTCGTCTCGGCCAGTCAGTGCGTCCAGCGCGAACTGGTCTACGCCATCGTCGACGAGGTCGATAACATCCTCATCGACGAAGCCCGCACGCCGCTGATCATTTCCGGACAGGCCGAGCGCGCCAATGATCGCTACTACCAGTTCGCGCAGATCGTGAAGCAGCTCCGCCCGAACCGGCACTACGAGGTCGATATCAAGCACAAGTCGGTCACCCTGACGGATGAGGGTGTCGACAAGGTCGAACAAATGGCCGAGATCCCGGAAGGGGAGTCCATCTACGACGACCGCTATGCCGAACTGACCCATTACCTTGAACAGGCGCTCAAGTCGCACGCCATTTTCCACCGCGACAAGGACTACATGGTCCGCGATGGCGAGGTGATCATCGTCGACGAGTTCACCGGTCGAGCCATGGAAGGCCGTCGCTATAGCGAGGGTCTCCACCAGGCGATCGAGGCGAAGGAAGGCGTCCGTGTCCGCCGCCAGAGCGTGACCATGGCGACGATTACCTTCCAGAACTACTTCCGCATGTACCGCAAGCTGGCCGGGATGACCGGTACGGCGAAGACGGAAGACGAGGAGTTCCACCGGATCTACAGCCTGGAGGTCGTCTCGATTCCGACCAACCAGGACATGATCCGGGACGATGCCTCGGACTACGTCTTCAAGAACGAGGCCGGAAAGTTCCGGGCCGTCATCGCCGACATTCAGGAGAAGACCAGCACCGGCCGTCCGGTTCTCGTCGGCACAACCTCGGTTGAGACCTCCGAGCGGCTCTCCAACCTGCTCCGCGCCAAAGGCATCGAGCACGATGTCCTCAACGCCAAGTACCACGAGCGCGAGGCCGCCGTCGTTCAGGACGCCGGACTGCCGGGCAAGGTCACGATCGCCACCAATATGGCCGGCCGTGGAACCGACATCCAGCTTGGCCCGGGTGTGGCCGAGGCGGGAGGACTGCACATCATTGGCACCGAGCGCCACGAATCCCGCCGCATCGACAACCAGTTGCGTGGTCGTGCCGGTCGCCAGGGAGATCCCGGTTCATCCCGCTTCTATGTCTCGCTCGATGACGAATTGATGCGCCGCTTTGGTGGTGAGCGCATCGGCGGACTGATGGAGCGGCTCGGAATGGAGGAGGATGTCCCCATCGAGCACGGCATCATCAGCAAGTCGATCGAAAGCGCCCAGACCAAGGTCGAGGGGCACAACTTCGACATCCGCCGCCATGTGGTCCAGTACGACGATGTCATGAACCGTCACCGCGAGGTGATCTACGCCGATCGCCGGGCGATCGTCAGTGGCGAAGACATGAGCGACAAGGTCGAGGACCTGATCGCCGGCGAGATCGAGGACATTGTCGATCGCAACCTGGCCGACAAGGGCTCCGAGAACAACTACGACGGCATTCTCGAGGAATACCTCCAGCTCATTCCCCAGGGCAAGATCGGCAACGACGAACTGGTCGGGATGGATCGGGAGGCCCTGGTTGAGACACTGACCACTGATGCCTACAAGCGGTACAACGATGTCGAGGAGCAATTTGGCCCCGACGTCATGCGCAAGGTCGAGCGACAGATCATGCTGGCCGTGATCGATCGCCTCTGGGTCGAGCACCTGACCGAGATGGACGACCTTCGCGAGGGTGTCGGTCTGCAGGCGTACGGTCAGCGCGATCCGCTGGTCGTGTACAAGACTGAAGGTTACCGGATGTACGAGCGGCTGCAGACGAACATCCAGCACGATGTCGTCCACACGCTCTTCCGGGTCAAGCCCGCCGTCGCCGAGCAGCCCGTGCAGACACGCATGACCCAGGAAGTAACGACCAATCGCGGCGAAGAGAACGGCAACCAGCCGGCCCGCTCGAAGAAGATCGGTCCCAACGACAAGTGCTACTGCGGCAGCGGCAAGAAATACAAGTTCTGCCACGGCGCCCCGGCCGCCAAGGCCAAGGCAACCGTCTAGTCGTCAGTTGCCAGTCGTCGGTTGGCAGTTTGCAGTTGGAGCCTGAGAGTTGGCGGTTATCCGTCCAATGGTTTGAGTGCATCTATGCGAACCCCTTTAGCGGGTTTTCGTTGGGGTAGCCCGGACCTTTAGCTCCGGGCGTGCCAGCAGACTTGTCTCCGTTCACCGCACATGGGCCTAAGCGTACGGCCATCGTTATGATCACCGTCATCGCCCTCGGGCGACCTCGACCTGCGGCCGAGCCGGCACACGGCGGTGCCGGGACTACGTGATCCATGGGACCACCCCGTCCCCAAAGCACCACCATTTTGAACCCCTTCAGCGGGTTTTCGTTGGGGTAGCCCGGACCTTTAGCTCCGGGCGTGCCAGCAGACCCGTCTCCGTTCACCGCACCTGGGCCTCGGCGTACGACCATCGTTGTGATCACCGTCATCGCCCTCGGGCGACCTCGACCTGCGGCCGAGACCGAGCCCCGGAAGCTCGGCACTAAGCTTGTCAGGCGCATTTATGAACCCCTTCAGTGGGTTTTCGTTGAGTTAGCCCGGACCTTTAGCTCCGGGCGTGCCAGCAGACCCGTCTCCGTTCACCGCACCTAGGCCCCGGCGTACGGCCATCGTTGTGATCACCGTCATCGCCCTCGGGCGACCTCGACCTGCGGCCGAGCCGGCACACGGCGGTGCCGGGACTACATCGTCCGTGGGTCCACCCCGTCTCCAAAGCACCACCTGTTTTGAACTCCTTTAGCGGGT
>JAPXRQ010000290.1:0-3377 GCA_033813515.1 Thermomicrobiales bacterium | reverse complement strand
TCGTATGAAGATCTCGGCGAGATTGCCGCGGCATGGCGAGTTCCTGTCACCAGTCGCGATCGCGGCACGCAGGTTTCTGCACTCTATCGGGCGATGACCCGGCCGACCATCATGCGCGAAATGTGGGATGCCTTTCCCGCTTCTGCCCGCCAACTCCTGCAGACGGTGATCGCCGCCGGCGATGAAGGATTGACCGTCGATGAGGTCGCCACGGCGCTTGAACAGCCAGTCGACGAGATACGCATCGAGCTGGGCAATCTGTATCGGGCCGGGTTGATCGCGTCAGAGGGCTCGTTTCTGACCCTCCCGGTTGGCGAGTCGCCGGTTGTCTTCGTCCCGCGCGAGTTGGCTGCGGCGATTTCCGGCGTTCGCGAGGAACTGGAACGGGGCGATATCAGTGACTGGGAGTTTGACGACCTGATTGCCCTCCGCTCGGACCGGGAACTCTTCGAAGCCGCGGATCTTCTCCGGCTCGATTACGTCCCGGGGCTGGCGGCACGGGCGGACATTGCGGAGATATTGACGCAGCGTCTGACCAACCAAACTGCCCGCATGCAGATAGTCGAGGGTCTCAGCCATGACGTGCGCACGATGTGGGATCGCCTGCAGGGTGCTCCGCATGGAACACCGATTTCGGTGGAGTCGCTGATCAGCCAGGGGAACGACCGCACGCACTACGGACGATTGACGGCGCTCAACGACCTTGAAGACCGGATGCTGGTTTGGCCGACCGTGGTCGATGGAGCGCGGTCGATGTTCATCCCAGAGCCAGGCGAGGAATCGATAAGTGGGGCGATTCCGAAACCGCTGGTGGCGAACTTCGCCGGGATTGGGTGGCGTCCGGAATCGCCGCTTGCCTGGGATCTGGATGTCTTGCTGCAGCGTTTTCTGGGTCCGCTGGCGCCACCCGATCTCGACCCGTTATCGCTGACCGACGATGAGACTGAACTCATCGGTGCGATGTTTTGGAATGCGCAGGCGGGTTTCCTCCCACCGGGTTATCTGCATGTTCTTCTGCATTTGGCCGCTGCGCTCGGTCTTGGAAATGAGTCGGACGATGGAAAAACGCGGTACGAGCGAACGGGGCGGATTCGCGAGTGGCGGTTAGGCCCGTGGTCGATGCAGGCGGGTCGCTTGCGGAGTGCGTGGATGGGAGCTACCACCTGGATCGAGGGGCACCCGTCGACCGGCATCGAGCCGTGGCAGGTCGATTGGCAGGGCTACCGCGTCAAACTGATGCACCATCTTTCGTCGCTGGAGCCAGATCGGGTCTACCGTCTGTCCGACCTGGTTACCTGGATCGCGGAGTTCGATCCAGAGCTGATCGGAAGTCGGGCCTCGGTCGCGGTGCTGCATCCCTCTCGCATCGAAACCGACTTGACCGGACCTGACGGACTGCGGGCGCTACTGCGGCATACGATGGAAACGATGTTGAGCTGGCTGGGACTCGTCGACTTCGTTCCGATTGGGGCGGACGAGGCCGGGGTGCGGATCAATGCCGAGTTGCGCCGGGTGACACGAGCGCAGGGTGGCCCGGATCGCGGCGACACTGGTACCGCGTCCGTGACGGTCCATGGCGATCTGTCCATCGACCTGACGGATCCGACGGCGATCCAGGTCTGGTCGGCGCTGGCATTTGCCGATCCGATATCGCTGGGCGAGACGAGCCGATTCCAGATGACAAGCGAATCCATCCGCGGTGCGCAACTCGCCGGATTCCGAACCGAGCAGATCACCCAATTTCTGGAGCGCCAGGCGGATGGCAAGGTGCCAGATGGTCTTGGCATGCTGATCGAGGCGAGGGCGAGCGAATCGCAGGGGATCGACCTCTCGGCCAATGTCATGATCACCGCATCGAGCGAGGACGGCGCCGAAGCCATTGCGAACGTGCTGACTGGCGAAAACTACGTGGTCAGGCAAACGGGCAATGTCGTCCAGGTCGCCATAGGGATTCAGCGGTCGGTCGTGGCCGATGTGCAGCGCGTCACAAACATCCTGGACCTGGCGAATCTCGGGACATTGACCAACCGCATCAGGCTGTAACTATCCGTTTTTGGCGGTGAGCATCGACTTGGTGAGTAAGCGCAGGGCTTCGTCGATGGTCTGCAGTTCGGACGGCGAGAGACTGCCAAGTTCTCCCTGCATGCGTTCACCGAGCGAGGCACTGGCTTGCACCCGCGCATCGTCGCCAGAGACCGTCAGTTCGAGGTGAACCCGGCGGCGGTCGAATTGGCTATCAAAGCGCCGCACGAATCCGCGCCGCTCAAGGCGATCGATCAGACCGGTGATGACGGCCGGGGTGACATTGAGGGAGCGCGCAATCTCGCCGGGTGTGGCGGATTCGTCGGCGATCTGCTGGAGGACAGCCAATTGCCGGAGGCTGATATCTGATTCCGGAGTGTGGGATAGCGTGGTGTGCATCCAGCGATCGAGCAATGGAATGGCGCGAACCAGATTTTGGGCAGTTGTGGCAGCGGGTGTCGACGTGTTTTCGAGATGGGCTGGTTTGTTCATCGTTTGCACCGGTGCATCCATTTCCGTTGCGGCAGCAAATGGGGAATATCTTCGATTGCCCCAGGCTGCCATCGGGAGCGATTTCACAATCTTTACTTAACCTGCTTCAGCACCGATGTTGATCCGATACACATCGGCAACACTCGCAACCTGTCCAGCGACCGTTGATCCGCCGATTGCGTAGAGGTCGCTACCGATTTTCGCGAGACCCATTCCGTGGACCGCAGTCGGCAGCGACGGGAGATCTGACCAGGCGCCCGACGCCAGGAGATCGACCGCGTCGAATGTTTGCTGTGAGGTCTCACCGCCGGCAACAACAGCCCAATCCTTGCCGCCAGCGCCGGCCAAACCGCTGCGAGGATGGGGAAGATCGGCCAACCGCTCCCAGGAATCAGCATGACCGTCCCATGCTTCCACGACGCGCCCGGTAACGGACTCATCGGTGGAGGCAGCGCGTCCGCCGATCGCGATCAGGTGCGTCTCGGTGGCGACCAGGGTCAGGTGTTCGCGGCCGACTGTGAGTGGCGGGCAGGCCTCCCACGTTTCGGAATCAGGGCTCCGCATCCAAACCGCACTGCTGGATGTGCCGCCGAGATGGCCAATCGCGCCGCCTGCGAGCACAAGGCTATTGTTGAACGTCGTCATGCCAAATGCGCCAATCGGTTCGGGGAGTCGTCCCAGGGAGATCCAGGCGTCAGCATCCATATCCCAGGCCAGGAACTGATCGAGGGCGTGCATGCCGTCATCCGTGTAGCCGCCGCAAATCACGACCTGATCCGCGAAGACGCCCGTTCCGGCGTGGTTCACCGCGATCGGGAGATCGGCGATGGATTCCCATGCGTCCTGGTCCGGGTGGTAACGCT
>JAPXRQ010000289.1:0-3379 GCA_033813515.1 Thermomicrobiales bacterium | reverse complement strand
TGTCGGGCCTCCCTTCTGGGAGCATCCCGAGACGACGGCATACACGATCTATGTGTTGCCGGAACAACCCTGAGGCTCAGGGTTCAGGTGGCAGGTAGTAGGCGATGTAGCTCGGCGTGTTCAGGTAATCCGCGGTCGGTCCGACCACGACAGTGCCACCCGGATACAGAGCCTGCAACGCCGGTAGTCTGTCCTGGAAGCCATTCATGAGCACGAAGACAGGATCACCGAGTGCGCGGTCGACCTCGTAGCCTCCAGTGCCGCCCCACTGCTCCAACCGGTCCTCGCCCCGAACATCCGGTGCGATCAGCAAGCCGGTATCGTACCGAAGCGACCAACGGCCACAGAAGAAGATGACGTAATCCGATTCGGGCATATCCGCCATGTATTCCATCGCGTCGCGGTAGTCCACACCAAAGGTGGATGCGACCGATTCCGACGGAACAGTGACGTTGAAGAAGTCGTCGTAGTTGCGCCAGGTCACCTGGGCAAGCAGCAGGATGCAAACGAGTCCGGCGATCACACCTGGTACACGGCCCCGGTTGGCGGCTAACCGGACGAGTTCGTAGATCCCGATGCCAATGAAGACGCAGACGAAAGCGATGATGATCACCGAGCGGCGGCTGGCGTTGTCGGTCAGCACCGAACTGAGTGGCATGACAAAGGCAAGGGCAAGGCAAATGAGGGTCGGCCAACCGGGTCGCCGGATGATGGCAAGCACGACGCCGGCTACGAAGAGATAGAACATCACCGCGGGAATCGGGGCCGTGATGCCGGAAAGATCCGCTCCGTTGGGGCGGGGATTGAAAACAACCTGATCCCAAAACGCCCAGTAGCGACGGACGAGGAATTCGGCCTTGTCGGAGACACTTTGCTGCAGTTTCCAGTCGTCCGTTTTGAAGACCGAGAGGGTGCGGCTGCGATCGAAGTACTCGTCGGTGTAGGTGCGGATGAATTGGAGGATCTTGTTCGCGGTGATCAAGAGCGCGGCGGTGAATGCAACTGCATTGACCCAGACGCCGGAGCGCCGGATGGCCGGGCTGGTCATACCGAAGACGAATGCGAGGATGGCGGGGATGATCGTCCAGGCATTTGGCTCCCGGATGGCGGCAGCGAAGACGACCAGTGCAAGCGCGAATCGAAAACCGAACAGTCCCACCGCCGCAAAGGGAAGCAACAGCAACAGCATGGGTGTCTGGCCGTTGTACATGTACATCGCCGAGGGCAGGGTGATTCCGGCCGCGATCCACCAGTACCACTTCTGCGAACGCATGGCTTCGATCAGGCAGATCACGCCAAGTATTCCGAACGGCAGCCACTGCACGGTGACGAAGCCGATGCGGCCGAACTGTATTGCCCAGTTGGCGATGGCCAGCGCGAATCCGGCAACGACGGCCGCCCCAAATCCGAACGACCGGCGAACGAGGATGTAGAGCAGGGTGACTGCGAGGGTTCCGCCTATGACGGCCAGCAGACGGACGGCTACAACGGGATCTTCGATCCACTTCATGAATGGCACGGCCATATAGTAGACACCGGTCGGGTTGCCGCCCGCTCGGCCCGTGTACACACCGATCCAGCCTTCATCCATGATCTGGCGCGCGGCGAGACCGGTTGCGGCTTCATCGCCGTGCATACCGGGCGGGATGTTGGCGATGTTGATGTATCGCATCAGGAAACCGAGGACAGTGATCGCGATCAGGGCAAGGGCGTCCCAGATGCGCGGATGTGGTGGCTCCCAGGCCGGAGCGGAACCGCTATTCCACCATCTATTGAAGGCGCCGACGCCACGGTCTTTCAATCCACTGGAGGGCGACGAGGGGATCGACGAACGGGATGGGAGCAGAGAGCGGAGGCGTTGCGATACCGGGAGGTACTCAAAATCGTCGATTGGCTCCCCGGATTCGGTTGTCTCAAGTTGGGAGGAAAGTGTGGCAACCTGGGCGCGGAGGGCTTGCACGTCGGCGGATAACTGGCGGATCCGCTCAGTCTGGGCATCGTGCTCTGGTGTCTCCGGGATTTGTGACATCGAGCGGCGCGCCTTTTGCAACGGTTCAGGATCGACTGGCTGTTCGTACACAGGATTGTGTCACACCTGCGAAGCGCGTGCACTTGAGCAGGCTGGGTCTGAAGTCCAGAACCATGCAATCCTGAACGTTTGCCTTTCCGGCAATAACCTGTGAATGCGTGTGGTACCATCGGGGCCGTGCGGGTGTAACTCAGTTGGCAGAGTGTTTGCTTCCCAAGCAAAATGTCGTCGGTTCGAATCCGATCACCCGCTCCCCTCACATTGCAATTTGATCTCATCTGACCCGATCCCTCCGTGCGAGAATCCCGGCAAGGTTTTCTTGCCATTTCCCGGGGGTTATTCATGGCGACAGTGCAGACGGAGGTGGCCACTCAGATCGGTGAGTGGCTGGATGAGCGGCAGCAGCGCTTCATCACCATGGCCGATCAAATCTGGGCGCATCCCGAACTCGGTCTCGCCGAGCACTTCGCGTGTCAACTCCAGGCAGACGATCTCGCAGCCCATGGCTTCACGATCACGCCGAACATCGGAGGTATGCCGACTGCGTTCATGGCCGAATGGAGCCAGGGCGATGGCGGGCCGACGATTGGCTTTCTGGGTGAGTACGACGCCTTGCCCGGTCTCTCCCAGAAGAATCAGGAAACGCAGGACGCGATCGTTGCCGATGGACCCGGTCACGGGTGCGGCCACAATCTGCTGGGGACCGCAGCGCTGGCATCGGCAGCCGTTCTCAAGGAATGGCTGATCAAGGAAGGGCGTCCCGGCACTGTCCGCTATTACGGCTGCCCGGCCGAGGAGACGCTTGAAGGCAAGATCTTCATGGCCAGAGCCGGGGTGTTCGACGATCTGGACTTCGCCCTCTCGTGGCATCCCGGCTACAAGACGACGGTCTGGGCCGGATCCTGCCTGGCGATGAACAGCATCAAGTACCGCTTCCTCGGGCGGACCGCGCATGCCGCCGCCAATCCGGAAACGGGCCGCTCGGCCCTGGATGCGGTCGAATTGATGAACATCGGCGTGAACTACCTGCGCGAGCACACGATCGATGCGGCGCGAATCCACTACGTCATCACGCGCGGCGGCGGCGCACCGAATGTTGTCCCCGACGACTGTGAGGTCTGGTATTTCATTCGCGCGCCCAAACGGACGCAGGTGATCGAACTGACCGAGCGCATCAGCAAGATCGCGGAAGGCGCCGCGCTCATGACCGAGACCACCCATGAGGAGATCTTCGTCTCTGGATGCTACGAGCTGCTACCGAACGATGTTCTCGGAGATCACCTCATGACTGTTCTCGAACGGCTCGGTCCGATCGACTTCACGCCGGACGAGGTGGAGTACGCGCGGACG
>JAPXRQ010000288.1:0-3381 GCA_033813515.1 Thermomicrobiales bacterium | reverse complement strand
ATCGAAGCCCGCGCGATCACGGCTCAAGCCGCCCGGGCCGAGGGCCGAGAGGCGGCGCTTGTGCGTCAGCTCGGCCAGCGGATTGGTCTGATCCATGAACTGCGACAGCTGCGATCCACCGAAGAACTCGCGCACGGCCGCCATCACTGGCCGGGTCGTGCTGATCAGGCTCTGCGGGGTAACCGTCTCGGGATCGTGAATGGTCATGCGCTCGCGAATACCGCGCTCAAGGCGCTGGAATCCGGTCCGCACATGCATCTGGATCAGTTCGCCGACCGCACGAATGCGGCGGTTGCCGAGGTGGTCGATATCATCGCCACTGCCATGTCCGTTATTGATCCGGATCATTTCGGCGATGATCTCGGTCAGGTCTTCAACGGTCAGGATGCGATCGCTGATCTGGTTCTCGGTGCCGATGTGATCACGGTGCAGGCGCTGGTTCAGCTTGTGCCGGCCGACGCGGGCAAGATCGTAACGGCGATCGTTGAAGAACAGGTTCTCCAGCATCTGGGAGGCATTGTCCTTGGTCGGCGGATCGCCCGGTCGCAACCGGCGATACAGCTCGATCAGGGCCTCATCCCGACTGCGGGTGGTTTCCTTTTCCAGCGTCGTCTGAATGAACTTGCGATCATCCGAGATATCGACATCAGCGAAACGCTCGCGCAGCATCTCATCTGTCTCCAGGCCAATGGCCCGCAGCAGAATCGAAACTGGCATCTTGCGCTTGCGATCGACCTTGACCGAGATCACGTCGCGGTTGCTGGTCTCGAACTCGAGCCATGCTCCACGGTTCGGGATCAGCTTGGCCGTCGAGACGGTCTTGCCTGTGGTCGGGTCGGTCAACTTCTCGAAGTAGACGCCCGGGGAGCGCACGAGTTGCGAAACAACCACGCGCTCGGCGCCATTAATAATGAATGTGCCATCGGTCGTCATCAGCGGGAAATCGCCCAGGAAGATGCCATCCGGGCCGGTTTCCTTGATTTCGCCAGTTTCCTTCATCACAAGCCGCGCCGATACAAACAGCGGCGAGGCATAGTTCAGATCGCGATCGCGGCAGTAGATCTCTGCCACGCGCGGATCGGCCTTCGCCCGGCGGCGGAGGTCCTCAGTTGGCAGCCGCTTCCACGGCTCCTCAAAGCGCGGTTCCGAAATGTACAGCTCCATCTTGCGATGGTGATCTGTAATCGGCGAAATCTCCTCGAGGAGCTCGCGCAGACCATCCTGAAGGAACCACTTGAACGACTCCACCTGCACCTGAACAAGATTTGGCATCTCGAGCACGGTGGGAATCCGGGAAAAGGTCCGGCGGTTGATTCCCGTATTCGAGACGACCTGGCGATCGCCGGTAATCACGGGTGGCAGCATCGTTCCCGACTTGCCGTTCACCGACATCGGTGTTTCCTCCAATCGCGCTCCGACTGTGCCCAAGGTGGACACGCCGGATCACGCCAAAAACCAACAACACAAATTGGGAAGGGCATACTCTCCCCTCCCTGAAAATCGGACTGTGATCAATTAGGACTGTAAGCTCGAATCGTAATGTCACCCCGCGACGTTGTCGCCGCTACGCCGCGCTGAACGGCGATTGGTCATAGTACACCATTGGGTGATACCAGCGCAAGGGAAACACCCTACGGCACTTCAGCCACTGCCACCATCAGGTCACACCCGCCCGATCGCTCGGTGACGTTCGTGCCCGATCCACCGCTGCAGTAGTCCGATCCGCCACTCCCACCGGCCAGCTGATCATCGCCATCCTGCCCGTACAGACGATCACCGCTCCCCGCGCCGCCAACGATCTGATCATTCCCGGCATCGCCCACCAGCTTGTCCGCACCGGTGCCTCCGTCGATCTGGTCGTGTCCGGTCCCGCCATCGATTGCATCATTGCCATCGCCACCGGCAATCTGATCATCTCCCGATTCGCCGTGCACCACATCGGCTCCCGGGCCGCCGTCCAATATGTCAACACCCGACCCGCCACTCACGACGTCGGCACCCGCCCCGGAAAAGACGTAGTCGTTACCCGGACCGGCGGTGATCTGATCTGCGTCGCCCACGGCCCAACTGCCATTCATGTCGCCGAAGATCCAGTCGGCGCCGCTGCCGCCTGAGATGATGTCTTCGCCAGTTTCGCCATAGATGCTGTCTGGACCATCTTCGCCGTAGATGCGGTCCTGGCCCGATCCGCCGATGAGCTGATCCTGGCCCTCGCCACCAATCAACACATCGTTGCCGGATTCTCCCTGCAGGAAATCGCCGGCAGCGGCACCATCAATGCGATCATCGCCGGCGCCGCCAAACACTTGATCAGCAGCAGCGCTCCCGCGAATGACATCGTTGCCGGGTCCGCCGTCAACTGCCCCGCCCACAAAGCCGCGAATGTCGTCATTCCCATCGCCGCCGCAAATGATGTCCGGCCCACCATTGCCATCGATGCGGTCATTTCCGGAGGAGCCCAGGATCACATCGCGGCCGATTGTCCCCACGACTGTGCCGGCCCCGGAGATGGTCACCCGGTAGGTGTTCGAGCCAACTACGCACGAAGCCTCCGCCGATGAATGGGCAGCCATGCCAGACAGGAATATGATGGCAAGGACGAGAGAACAAGCGATGCGGGTCATGCCTGTGCGCTCCGGAGTTGCTGGAAATTGTTGACCGGATAGTACCAAAGTCCCTGCACCGTCCTGCAGATGGCTGCCATTGGGGATGCCGGGATGCGGGGCTACAATATGCTGCATTGCGTACCTGTTTCACCTCGGACCTGCTTACCTCGTGATTGATCTGCACCTCCACATTCTGGCCGGCATCGATGATGGCGCCCAGGATCGAACCGAGAGCGTCAATATGCTCCGGCTCGCTGCTTCACTCGGCTATCGCACACTGGTTGCCACGCCACACCTGCACGATCCCGATCTCGAAGATTGGGACGCCATCGCAGAGGAAACTGACTGGCTTCGGTTTCAGGCTGCCGAGCATGGGATCGATCTTCGGCAGGGTTACGAGATCCGGATTCACCCGAACCTTGCCGGTTGGACGTCGCTGCCTCACCCCATCTCGCTTGCCGGCAGCAAAACCCTCCTCGTCGAGCTGCCATTCGTGGGTTGGCCCACATTCACTGAGCAAGCCATTTTCGATGTGCAGGCGCAGGGATTTCGGGTTTTGCTCGCCCACCCGGAACGGTACGAAGCCGTCATGAACGATCCCGATGTCCTGATCCCGTTGCGTGAGCGTGGCGTTCTGATGCAACTCACGACAGGCAGCCTGGCCGGGCTCTTCGGGAAACGATCGAAAGCGGTGAGCGAGCAACTCCTTCGCGACGGGTGGGTCGATATCCTGGCATCCGATGCCCATTCGGCCGGCCGTCGCTTTGTCTCGGTC
>JAPXRQ010000287.1:0-3388 GCA_033813515.1 Thermomicrobiales bacterium | reverse complement strand
TCACACGACTGCCCATGCCCAGTGCGACACTCCACCGGCACTTCGCCGACCAGGCAGCAAGCCAGGCGGGTTCGATCTACGGTCGGACCATGTACGACCTGATGCGGTACTGGGATGAGGACCACGACGATTGGGACGAGGAGAGCATGGCGTTTGCGGCAGGTTGGCGCCAGCAGCCGAAGTGGGTCGCATCGCATTCAGTGCTGGCGCTAGGTCCCAATGCCACCCAACTCGGCGCCGATCTGGAAGGCGAGATCCGGCGTCTTAAGGCGGAGGTTGATGGCGAAATCGAGGTTGCTGGACCGCAGATCGCGCACTGCCTGACCGAGTTCGGACTGATCGATGCCTATCGCCTGTACGTGCATCCGGTCGTGCTGGAGAACGGTCCGCGCTATTTTGCCGGTCCTGTCCCGCCGCTTCGGTTGAACGCAATCGATCGCATCGACGAAGACGTGGTCAGACTGACTTACATTCCGGCCTGACGCGACGTTCGTTCTCTCGACAGTGGTGGGTTGGGTTCTCGGGACCGGCGGGGAGGGAGGGATTCGAACCCTCGGATGCGCTTTAGGGCACATCAACCGCTTAGCAGGCGGCCCCGATCGACCACTCTGGCACCTCCCCGGGTCTGTTGCCAGGTCGGCACCAATTGTAACGGGTAGACGGGTGTAGGTCTATTGCCACGCAGCCGCAAGTGGAGAGCCTGCCAACATCGCGCTGCCGGGGTCCGGCTGCCTACTGTTTTGCTTTGGCCTTCATCTTTTCGATTGACTGCCAGTTCCGCACCTTATTCTCTGCGATCCATTCCATGGACGTTGCGATTCGCGTCGCCCGCGTCTCCGGTCGCTTGGCATCGGTGATCCAGACGATGTAGTCCTTGCGTTTCGCGACGGTCCAGTTCGTCCAGATCTCGTTGGCAGCGGGTGCGGCATCCAGCGCAGCCTGCAGATCGGCCGGAACGTCGCGCTCAACAGTCTCGTAGCTGGGCCAGGGAACGTTGTCGTTGAGGTAGACAGCCCGTTTGATCAGATCCGGAAGGTATGCAGGAATATCCTCCATCGACTTGATGCGACTGATTGAACCTGGTGGTCCGCCATCGTTTCCGGCGGCAATCTCTGGCATTTCGCCGCCTCTGGCAAAGCGGATTGTGATCGAGTCCTTGAGCGACATCAGCGCGATGAAGTGGCCCTTGTAGTCGAAGAACGGCATGCTCCACTTCCATGCATCTTCCACATTGGGAACCAGCTCGTGGATCAGGTTGCGCACGTACGTCAACAGGGGCTGCTGCCATTCCGGCGCGTCCGCGATGTAGGAATCGATCTGCCTGGTTGGTGTCTCGGCCATGATATGTGTCCTTCTGCAACTTGCGGATTGCAATATACGACCGGCAGATGACCGTCAGGTTATGCGCCGGGAAGTTTGCGAAGCACCGCTTCGATTCGGCGTATCTTGGCGGGCTGGGTGATTGACGCCAGTCGTTCGATCAAAATCCGGCGTACATCGTCCGCCTCTTCGGGTCCAACGACCGGGGCGATCAACTCCGCGTACATGGGCAACTGATTGACCGGAGCAACTGCGAGCGTTTGAACGAGGGCTAGCATCGCCTCGGCGCGCTCTGATCTCAACGCCGCAATACCGACCAGGATCCGGACAGCATTGTCGCGCGCGATGACCGACGGTCCATCCAGCGCAGCCACTACCGTGTCTCGATAGGGCGCGAGGGCGGTCGGATCGTGCCTGGCAAGGTCTGCCAATGCGTGCAGCGATTCCCAGACAGCCGGTCCCGACCCTGTTCTGACAATCTCGATGAGTGCGGGGACATGCGGCAAGAACAGGTCTGGCCGTCGGTCGGCAACTTCGCCAACGACATGGGCTGCAGCGCGGCGGAGTTGCTTGTCCTTGCTCCGCAGACATATGACAAGGGCCGAAATGGACTCTGCATCCCCGCTATCGGAAAGGCGCTCGGCGTAGGCGCGGGTGCGGACCTGATCAGCATCGGACGCAAGATCGGCCAGGGCTGCCTTAACCGGACGGTCTGTCACTTCATGTACTTCCAGTTGCGCGATTTGCCTTCGCTGATCCATTCGATCGCCTGGGTTATGCGTTTCGAGCGCGTGGCCTCCGTCTTGGCTTCGTCGAACCACGCGATGTACTCGTTGCGCTTCGCGACACTGAATCCGTCCCAGTGGCCGCTTGCCGCTTCGTTCTGATCGAGCACCGATACCAGGTCATCGGGAACCAATGCTGCCTCTGCCGTTTTCTTCGGAGTTGCGGTGCCTTTGGGGTTTGCCTTTTTCGCCTCGTTGTTGGCCGCCACCAACTGCAGCGCCCGGATCAGGATCTCGTCGGGCGGAAGATTCTCCAGGCTGGTGATATGCCCGAGGGACCCGAATGCCGGCTTCTCGACGCCCCCGAGGAGCGCTTCGATCTCGGGAATCTCTTTCTCATTGAACAGGACAAATCCACAGTGGTCCTTGAAGACCGAGAAGACGCAGAGAATGCCTTTGTACTCCCAGGCCGGACTGCCCCATTTGATTGTCTCGGTCGCCTCGGGCACTGCCCTGGTTGGGAGGGTGCGGAGATGATTCAGGATCGGTTTGGCCCAATCCGCAGCCTCGTCAATGTACGTGTCAATGCGGGGATCGATCATTGTTTGGCTCCAGGCCCGACATCGGCGGCGCGAGACTCTTGAACGGAACGCACGAGGAAGGCACGCAGGACCGACCGATCAACATCACTCAGTCGTTTGACGTAGACGCATGCGGTGGAGGCGGTGTGCTTGCCGAGGTGATCCAGCAAGTCCTGATAGTTCTGCAGCCCGCCGCATCCACCATAGATCACGAGTGCACTCTTGCGTGAGGCAAATCCGATCTCGGGCTGGATGCCAGAGCGGCCGCTTTCGTATCGGTAGTGGTTGATGCCGAATCCGACGATGGCCGGTCCCCACATGGCGGCCGGATGGCCACTTACGTCGCTCATCAATGCGGAAAGTTCGCGGCTGTCCTGTTGTCGGGATGCGGGGGTGATCGCGGCCAGAAACTCCTCGACAGAGGCGCCGGTCGGTTGCGTCTTGTTGTCAGCCAATGCTTGTCACCGCCCCAACTCCTTCTTGCGTTCGGACCACTGCGAGACCGTTTCGATCTTCTCCGGCAACGCGCTCGATTTCTGGTACTGAAGGCTCAGGAACTCGCGAAGAACCGCCGGATCAATATCGCTGAGCCGTTTGATGTAGACACAGCCTTTACCCGTTTTAGCCTTGCCCATTCGGGACAACACGTCCGCGACATCCTCAAGGTACCCGGAGCCGTACAGGGTGATTGCCGATTTGCGGGCCGCGAATCCGATCAGCATGGTTTCGCCACTGTGGCCGCTGGAGTAGGTGTATTTCCGC
>JAPXRQ010000286.1:0-3400 GCA_033813515.1 Thermomicrobiales bacterium | reverse complement strand
AGCGAGAACGCCTGGCGAACGGCGAGATCGGTGAAGAACGGGTGCGGCGTGTTCTTCTCAGACCGCTGCCCGTCAACTTCCTTGTTCGGATCGGAGAAGTTGATCAGCAGGCGCTCGACACTGGTCGGCGGGGCGGACTGCAGCGAGCCCTTGCCCTTGGACACCAGGTCCTGAAGAATGGCCGGCTCAACCTGGAGGTTCCAGGCGAAGTCCCAGTCACCAGTCTCGAGAACAGCCTGCGCGGCCGATGTGGCATCGCCACCGCCCTTGAGATTGACCTTTTCGAAGAACGGCTTGGCCGCGTCGCGATAGTTCGGATTCATCGCGTAGACAACCTGGTCGTTCGCGGAGAAGCTCTCCACGATGTACGGGCCAGTCCCGGTCGGCGCCTGGATGAAGGCATTGTAGGCATCCGTGCCGGCCTCAAGGACATGCTTCGGATAGATCGATCCGATGTACGAACCAGAGAACGGAACGTACCATCCAAGCTGCGGAGAATTGAAGGTCACCTTGACGGTCAGCGGATCGACGGCCTCGCAGCTGGCAATCACCTGATAGGTGGTCTGCGTGATCGCATTGTTGGCCGTATCCGACGCCCACTGCCAGGTGAAGACGACGTCATCGGCCGTGAACGGGGTGCCGTCGCTCCACAGAACGCCTTCCTTCAGCTTGTAGGTGACGCTGCTCAGGTCCTCAGCCAGTCCGCCGTTCTCGATCGAGGGAACTTCGGAGGCGAGGCACGGGATCAATTCACCGGTCGGCAGGTAGTTCAGCAGCGGCTCCGTCACCAGTGATGCGCCAAGCTGATCCTTGGTGCCGGTCGCAGTGTGCAGGCCGAAGTGAGTCACGCCCTGCCACTGGAGCATCTTGAGCTCGCCACCAGCGCCGCGGGTCTGACCCTCGGTGCCGGAGGACGGCGCAGCACCCGCGCCAGCGGCCGGGGTTGCATCCTGCGCGCCAACGCTCGGCGCATTGTTGAGGACAAAGAGGGCAACTGGCGCGGCAACGCCGAGGGCCATGGACTTGCGAAGGAAATCGCGGCGAGTAACGTGGCCCGCCTTAAGCTCCTCGTACAGCTCCGCAAACGGTCCGGTCTGGTAGGTCATCGACAGATCCTTCCTGGTTCTGATTCCAAAAGCGGCCGGCTGTCACCCTGACAGCCGGCGCGAATATGTCTCGTTACTCAGCCGCAACCACTTCGAACTGCGTGGCCATGCCGTTCATTGCGTGCGGGGTCCCATCCGGGCCCGGGAAGAAGCAGACGAAGGTGTAGACACCAGCCGGAAGACCGACCAACGTCATATCAGCCGAGTCGCCAGCAGCCGGAACAACGACCACACCGATGAACTCGATGTCAGCATCGGCGATCGAACCGTCCCAGAGTCCTTCCGGAGTCGCGCCGTCTGGCAGCTTGACAACGACCAACTCGTGGGCTTCGAGGTTATCGGCGCCATTGATGGCCTGGAGGATGAGGATATCGGTGGCGGTGACATTCGGCCGATTCGGCTCGATGGAGTAAGTGCCGTCGCCAGCCTCAAGCAGGTTCACACCCACCGCGGCGGAATCGCCATCCATCTGGATCGGATCGCCCTTGCGGGTGCCATCGATCTTCCATTCACCATCAACGTCAACAAGCACCCACTTCTCGGAAACAACCTGGTACTGCGTCTGCCAGTACTGGATGTTCACGCCAACGGTGCCGTCGCTGTACGAGGTGACCGAGCCAAGCTCGGCATCGGCCAGCGGAACATCAACGAAGAAATCGTCTGCGGCAGCTTCCTCAATTGAGGCATAACCACCGAGCGACATCACGAACGCCGGTGTCACAAGAGTAGCCAGTGCTTCGGGATCAGCCGAGCAGTTGATGACGTTCTGCATGACAGCCGTAGCCGCCTCTGCTGTTGCATCATCAGCGGTCTCGCCAGTGACCTCTTCGGCCATGTCCATCGCCATTGGCGAGGCCTCCGGAGATGCCTCAGGCGAAGCTTCCGGCTGGGTAATACCTGCATAGGGAACGCACGGACCTGCCGCGGTTGCCTCAGGCGTGGCATCCTGCGCCATCGCGATCGAGCCACCGCCCAACGCCAACGAACCGATCAGGCTCGTCGCGATCAGACCAAGTCGCCCAATCTCAGATAAACGCGAGACGGGTCGATCAGACATCCTGAGAACCTCCTGGTACCAACGAACAAGCGTCCAACGAACGTAATCACACCGACTGGCGGCTATCGCGCAATGCGTCTGCGCACATTGGTAGGTCACCGAAGACCGGGTGAATGAACCGCAGTGTACCTGTCCCGGGCCACCAATGCTAGACCTTTGGTCATGGTTTTCCGGTATTTCCGAATTTGTGCAATACACTTAGGTTTCTACGCAATTCTGGGCAGAACGCAAAACGGCGACGTGAAACCACGTCGCCGTTCGGGTTGCGTCCGCTCTTCGGCGGGATCGCTGCAGGCCCTACTCGTCGAGCTGAACCTGCACGTTGTCGGACTCATTGACCAGCGTGAATCCACTGGCATCGGTCGAAACATCGAAGACAAGCGCGATCTTGTACGTGTTACCGCCAGACAGATCTTCGTCGATGCCGTCGTCGTACGCCGTGGCCAGCAAGGCGTCTGTCGTCCGATCATCGAGGTCATAGCTGTTGCCATCGGCATCGACCAGAGTCCAGGCGTCGTAGCCATACGGCCCGTCCACATCATCGGGTCGTTCCAGGGTCACGAAGACGATCAGGAATTGGCCATCCGGGGTCCGTCCCTCAACTTCGCTTGAGGTATCGGTCCGTGTGATTGTGACGGTTCCCTCGCTGGTATCGATCGCATCGCCAATCTGGGAAAGTTCGCCGTCATCCGTACCGCCCGATTCCGGCGTGCTGGTCGGCTCGTCGTCGGTCGTTGGTGTTTCCTGAACATCACCCTTGGTCGATGGATCTGGATTCGGCGGACCAGTCTGCGCCCAGTCCTTCGTTACCTGACTGGTCTCGTAACACTTGGCTGGTCCTTCGACGTATCCATTGAGGAACCACCATGTGCGCAGCGCTCCGGTACCGTGGCTGGTTGCATCGGCATTCTCGGTATCACCCGAGAGAATGAAGATGAACTGCACGATGGTCGCATCGAGATCGACCGATCCCAGACGTCCGCGTAGTTCCGCGTCGGCTGCCCACGATCCGCCATAGCAATCCGCCATGTACTCGAGTTCGAGCGAGGTCAGCACATTCGGATCAAGGCACGGCGTCTGCAGGCACTTGGACATGCCGAGCAGGTTCTGGACATGGTGCCCAACTTCGTGCGCCAGGGCGAACGAAACGATGAACGGCATGTCGCCGACCTGATCGAACTGGTAATTCACGAAGTTGATATCGAGGTAGACCGTGTTATCGAGCGGGCAGTAGAAC
>JAPXRQ010000285.1:0-3437 GCA_033813515.1 Thermomicrobiales bacterium | reverse complement strand
GTGTGAGGACTGCGATGACCGGCACGTCGGTGAAGCCGGTGACGTAGATCCGGCCGGCGGCATCCAGCGTCACGTTCATGATGCCGCTGGTTACGATGTCCGAACCGATCACGTCCAGCAGGTTACCCGAGGCATCCGCGTGCAGGATCTGGGCCTTGTCCGGATCGTCGACCAGTGCACAGGCGAGATAGAACGTGCCATCGGGCGCGACTGTGAAACCCAGTCCGCCATTGTCTGGAACATTCTCGAGATCGACCGTTCTCAGGAACGCGCCTTCTCCATCGAAGATCTTGATGTCCGACGTACCTTCATCGAGGACATAGACCCTGCCATCCGGTCCGACATCGATGGCGATCGGGCTCACCAGCGCACCAGGTTGCGTGGCATCGTCTCCCCACGCCGCGACGAACACGCGATCGGCGGTGAACTTTTGGACGCGAATGTTGCCCGGGTCGAGGACATAGAACGAACCGTCCTCGGCGAAGGAGACCGCACCGAAGCCATCGCCATCCTTCTGCTGAAGCTGGAACTGGCCTGGTTCGAACCCCTGCGTTCCCCAGGTTTCGATGCGCGTGCCATCCGGGCTGAAGATCTGGAAACGGCTGCTGCCTGTGTCTGCCACCCAGATGGTTCCATCCGGGGCCATGGTGATGACGCTCGGATAGATCAGATTGTCTGGACTGGCATTGGTCGACCACTGGAGGGACGCCTCGCCGGTAGGTATTGCAGCGGCTGGTGTCGCCGGCAGGGCGAGGGGCGAGGCGACGGGGGATGCTTCGACCGGAGCGTCGCCAACGGGAAGATCGATCCCGCCATCGCCGAGCGCGTAGATGCTGCCGGACCCGGTGCCGACATACAACACACCGTCGATGATTGCCGGGGTCATGTTCATCGTGCCATCAAGCCGGACGGACCAGACCAGGTCGCCAGTGGAGGCATCGATTGCGGTCATGGTTGAACTCGAACTACCAAAGTAGGCGACCCCATCGACGATGGCGGCCGCGCCGGGAATATCTGCAGCGGTGCCGTTCGCGTAAGTCCAGTTCACTTCACCGGTCGTGGCATCGAGGGAGCGCAGCGTGCCGTTGTCGAATCCAACGAGGACGGCGCCCTGGTACGGGGTCGCGGGGGCAACGGTGGCCGAGTCGGTCTCGTACCGCCACTGTTCGATGCCGGTCTCGGCCGAGATGGCGATCATCGCGCCCGCTACAGGATCGGCAGTTGTTGCGGGGGCAAAAACGGTGCCATTCGCGTAGGAGAGAGAGCCAACGCCCTCCAGACCGGACGCGAAGGTCCATCTGATTGCGCCAGTTGCCCCGTTGAGTGCGTAAACCATTCCGTCATTGGCCCCGAAGTACAGCGTGTTATTGATGTACACAACGGCGCGCGACCGTGGGGATGCGCCGAGGGCCGCCGTCCACTTCAAACTTCCGTCCGCCTTGTTGAGCGCGTAGTAGGACGCATCGGTCCCACCCACGAAGACGGTGTCATCGGCAACGGTGATCTGTTCGCTAATCGGCAGGGCCGGATCGCTGCTCCAGATTTCGGCTCCCGTGGCGGCATTGAGGGCGCGGGCCATCCCGTCGGTACCTGCTGTGTAGACGACATCCCCATCGACGATGGTGAAAGCGCTTTCGCCTTGATTGACTGTTGCCAAGCGCCAGATCTCGTCGCCGGTGGTGATATCGATTGCATGGATCACACCATCGTCGCTGCCCACATAGGCGATGCCATCGGCGACCTGGACCGAGCTCTCAACAAAGTCGGCCGCCTTGAACCGCCAGAGGACACCCGGAGCCCCGGTCGGTGCCGGGCCGGGCATGACGCCATCCCGGGCGAGGTTGCCGCGGTACATGGTGACGGCCGGAGCGGTCGCTTCGGGGGTGGCGACCGATGTAGCGGCCGGAGTTTCGGTCGTATCGGGGGCGATGATGACCGGCTGATCCCCGCTCGGCCAGAGACTGTAGATGAGGACGGCAGCGACCAGAACTACCGTCAGGGCGGCGGCGATCCAGCCAGGACGGGACATCACTGGCCGGGGAAGGGCTCGGCCGGAGCTCCCTGGTTGCCTGACTTGAACACCGCTGCGGATTGGCACCGGATTGGCCTGTGCGCGCATAAACGCGTCCATAATGTCGTTCTCCATTCGTGAAAGGAAGGCGAGATCGGGCACAGGCGAGACCTGTGTTGTCCGGATCCCGTCCAAGAGATCGAGGGTTGGTTGATCGAGCGGGCCACGCAGCCGGGCAAGATCATCTGGAGGGACGTTGCTGATGCTGGCGTCCCAATACCGCTGGATGGCTCGGGTCCGGTTCAGCCGGGAGCGGATCGATGTCATGATCGATCCTCCTTCCCGAAGAAACCCGGGCCAAGGCACTGTCTGAGTCGCTGGATGAGACGCCAGTAGCGGGTGCGGATCGCGCCGACCCGAAAGCCGAGTGCTGTTCCGATCTCCGCGTAGGTCAGATCCTGGGCGAGCAGATCGTAGAAGTCGCGTTCGGTGGGATTGAGGCAATGGGCGCGTGCTCTGCGGAGCGCGGCCTGCAGGTCAGAGCGGACCGCCGATTCGTCCGGACGAATGGCGGGATCTTCGAGGCCCATTTCCCCGATCAGTTCGACCGTTGGCAATCGCCGGACGCGCTGGATGTCGGTGATGACATTGCGTGCGATGGCGATGAGCCAGCCCATGAAGGCGTCGTTGGATCGGCACTGATCCAGCGATTGCGCAGCCCGCATGAACACGGTTTGGGTGACGTCCTCGATATCCTCGCGCAGGGCGAGGCGCGTGGCGACGTAGCAGGCCAGGCGGGGAGACGTCTGTCGGTAGAGCTGATTGAACGCCTGGACATCGCCGGTTTTGGCCTGCGCGACCAATTCGGCGAGATCCCCGCGAGGACCAATCACCGGTCCATCGTCGTTCGTTTGGAGGCGGTTCCGCAGCAAACCGAATTCTCCTCAATGCTCCACCAGACCCCAACCTGGTCTGCTGCCAACAAAGACGAGTGCTGTGGGAAAACATCACGAGATTTGAATGGTAGTGCGGCGCGTGGAGCGAAGGGCGCGCCAAAACGGGGCCGCGATTGCGCACGGCCCCGTGGATGTGATGGTTGGGTAGATCAGGTGGTCGGGGTTGCCGAGGTGTCCAGCGGCCAGAGTGGTGGGTTCAGTTGGAACTTCATGAGTTTGTGCGCGACAAAGTCCGCGACGTAGATGTTTCCAGAATGATCCAACGTAAAGCCCCACGGCACCATGAAGCTGGCATCACCTTCGGAGAATGTTCCGAACTCGGCCAGGTACTCACCGTCTGGGGTGAAGACCACGATGCGCGGGTTGTGCTCGTACTCGCCGCTGTAGATGTTGCCGGCCGCATCGATGCCCAGGTAGAGCGCGTAATCTCCAAACCGACCTCGCCCGGTTACTGGTGCAATGGTCATCAC
>JAPXRQ010000284.1:0-3491 GCA_033813515.1 Thermomicrobiales bacterium | reverse complement strand
CTGTAGGGCGGCATTGTGCAGATGCCCAGCCGCCCCGTCAATGGGAAGGTTGGGCAAACGGAACGTTTATCCCGTTCTTTGGGGCAGCGGATATGGCGGGTGTCGGCGTCCGGTTCACCGCTACTGCGATCAGATCGCCGACCACACACGTCCGACCTGGCTCAGGAGAGAGCGTGCTGTCCGCGTACAACGAAGGTGTCAGCAAGTTTGTCGTGCAGGGCTTGCCGGTTGTCATCAAGGAGGGCGACCATCGATTCAACCGCCCAAACACCCGCCAGGAGCGGTGAGAAAAGGAACCACCAAACGAGGATAAAACTCGCATCGTCATGGGTATCCTGGTAGGAACGCGCACTCTCGGCCATCACAAGAAAGCTCACAACCACTGCAAGTGGGACAAAGATGGTGAACGCTGACCGAACGAGCCCGGCACCTATTCCCGGCCGACCAGCTTCCCTGTTCACGACCCGAATTCCCAGCACGAGCTTTCCGACACTCACTCCAAGAGAGTTGGTGACAATCTGATATGCAATGAGGATTGCAAGGGCTACGAACATTTTGCGGATTGAGTAGTGATACCGTCCTAACGTCTCTGGAAACAGTTCGCGCACGAGTTTGGCACCTTGCTGACCCAGGATGTTCCAGAAGACGTAGACGAGTAGCAAGTCCGCGCACAACGCGATAACGCGTCGCCATATTGGCGCCAGTGAGTCCTCAATCAACGGCTTGGGACTGTAACTCCACCCGCGGTTCGGATCCAGACCACTCTCTCCCTTCCGGATACCAGCGTCAACCCTACAGCTTCATCACCATAATGGAGGACCAGCGCGTTCGTCACCGGCCAAAAGTCTGAATCAGCAGACTCTTGGATTCGCTTGCACGGTCTGTTGTGCGAAACTCAATGCCTGACGTGTGTTCGTCGTTCATCCCGGAGATCACCAACCGTGCGATCGTCCCACTCCTCACACTGGGGAGCCTTCGAAGCCGTTTCCGATGGCCAGTCGGTCGTCGCAATCACCCCGTATGAGGGAGATCAGAACCCCTCCGCGCTTCTTCGCAATCTGCCGGGCTCGACCACGCACAAGGCGCGCATCGCCCAGCCATATGTCCGCGAAGGCTGGCTGCAGAACGGTCCCGGCCCGAGCGATCGGCGTGGCAAGGATCGGCTCGTACCCGTCTCCTGGGACGAAGTCATCCCACTCGTCGCGGATGAGGTCTCCCGCATCATCGACACGCACGGGAATGGCGCAATCTTCGGCGGCTCGTATGGCTGGGCCAGCGCCGGCCGCTTCCACCATGCCCAAAGCCAACTGCACCGGTTCCTGAATGTTACCGGCGGGTACGTCGCCCACGAGAACACGTATTCCAACGCGGCTGGCGAGGTCATCCTCAATCGCGTCGCGGGTAACATGCGCGAGCTTATCTTCCGGGCGACCTCGTGGGATGTGATCGCCGAAGAGACCGATCTTTTCGTCGCGTTCGGCGGCCTGCCGGTCAAGAACGCCTCCGTCTCGCCCGGCGGATCGAGCCGGCATGTTATGCGCGACCGGCTCATCCAGGCCGCAACTCGTGGCTGTCGCTTTGTTTACTTCAGCCCGTGCCAGGACGATCTGCTCTCCGAGGTGAATGGCGAGTGGTATGCACCCCGCCCCGGATCCGATGTCGCCATCATGCTCGGGATGGCGTGGGTGCTGGAGTCGGAAGGACTGGTGGATCACTCCTTTCTCGACACATACACCGTTGGCTACGACGTCTTCCGCGAGTATTTACTCGGCAACGCAGATGGCATCGCCAAGACGCCCGAGTGGGCCGCCGCGTTGTCCGAGATCCCGGCCGAAGTCATTTCTTCCCTGGCCCGATCCCTTGTCCAGGGCAAATCGATCATCAATACCAGCTGGTCCCTGCAGCGCGCCGAGTATGGCGAGCAGGCGCCGTGGATGTCACTCACCCTGGCCGCGATGGTCGGACAGATCGGCACGGCAGGCGGTGGCTTCGGCTTCGGGTACAGCTCGATGTCCAGCATCGGCGAGGATGCGCACCTGCTCGGGGCGCCGCTTTTCAATCAACTGCACAACCGAGTCAAGGATTTCATCCCCGTCGCGCGCATCTCCGATCTGCTGCTCAATCCGGGCCAGACCTATCAATACGACGGCCAGGACCGAACCTATCCGGATATCCGCCTCGTCTGGTGGGCAGGCGGCAATCCGTTCCACCACCATCAGGATCTCGGCCGCCTGCAACAGGCACTTGGGCGACCTGACACCATCATCGTCAACGATCCCTACTGGACCCCGATGGCCAGGCACGCCGATATCGTCCTGCCCTCGACCGTCTCGATGGAGCGGGAAGACATCGGTGGGGCCAACAACGATTCGCTGATCGTCGCGATGAAGGAGGCCGTGCCGGTCAATGCCGACGCCCGCGACGATTACGACATCTACGCCGCGATCGCCGAACGGATGGGTCTGGGTGAGAAGTTCACCGAAGGCAAGTCGTCCGACGAGTGGGTTCGTGACATCTACGAATCCTGGCGGCAACGGATCGTCAGCAAGTGGCCAGATGCCCCGCCGTACGATCAGCTGCGCGAGGATGGCTTCGTCGAGCTCCCGTACCTGGCCAAACCATGCGTCATGCTGGAGGAGTTCCGGGCCAATCCGACCGGACATCCGCTTGGCACCCCGAGTGGCAAGATCGAGATCTACTCCGAGACGATCGATTCGTTTGGCTACGAGGATTGCCGGGGTCATGCCCGCTGGTACGAACCGGAAGAATGGCTTGGCACGGCGACCGATAGCTATCCGCTGCAGCTCGTGGCCAACAATCCGTCTACCCGGCTACACAGTCAGCTGGATATCGGCGAAGGCAGCCAGGCGTCCAAGATCCACGGCCGCGAACCGATGCGGATCCATCCGAGCGATGCGGCCGAGCGCGGAATTGCCCATGGCGATGTCGTGCGCGTCTTCAACGATCGCGGTGCCTTGTTGGCCGGGGTGATTGTCAGCGATCAGGTCCGCCCGCGATGCGTGCAGCTCTCAACTGGCGCCTGGTTCGATCCGATTGAGACGACCGACGGCAGGCCATTCTGCATCCACGGCAATCCGAATGTGCTCACCCGCGACAAAGGGACATCCAATCTCGGGCAGGGCTGTGCCGGCCAACACGCCATGGTTCAGGTCGAAAAATGGACCGGCGAACTTCCGCCAATCACCGCCTACGATCCACCCTCCGAGATGTAGAGCCGGGCTTCCGAGCCCGTTTTCCGTAAACATCCCCAAAGGTCCGCTCCGCATGCACCCCCCCAACGTAGCGGCGCGTGTTCCAGCTCGTGCCGGACCGCGCGATCGCTGGAACCGATCTACTCCAACGACGACGCCCGATTTGCCATCAGCTGGAACAGATGGCGCTACGTCAGTTGTGTGCTCCAATCGATCGGTACTATGCCGGGTTGATGGCCAAATGTAGTGTCGGGCTTCCGAGCCCGTTTTCCCGTAAAC
>JAPXRQ010000283.1:0-3499 GCA_033813515.1 Thermomicrobiales bacterium | reverse complement strand
TCGTAGGGGTGAGCAGACGGATTGGACCATTGAGCCTGGCTTCAGGTGGCTGGCCAGGTGTTGGCGATTTGGTGTTGGTAGGGAATGGCGGCGGCGAGGAGCAGAATCGTGCCGAGGATCAGGCTGATCAGGATGGTGCGGCGCCAGGTGCTGGTGGACAGGTCAAGGCGAGAGGCCGGAGCGAGACCGAGCCAGGTGAAGGCCGGGAGTGCCATCGGGAAGACAAAGACCGGGAAGAGCGCGGGCCAGGCAAGGGCCTGATCGGTCAGAACGGAAAAGACGAGCATGCCAAGCAGGGCGATCCAGCCGGCATGAATGACACTGCTGTCGCGGAAGCGCACCCACGGCGGCTTCGGGCGCAGCATCAAGTCGGCGGCAAGCAGAAGGGCTGCGGTCGCCCCGGCGAGCGGGATCCAGGCCAGCGGATTGGCATCGACCGACCACGGCTCGGCGGCAAAGGTCAGGGCGGCGGCGATCATGGCCGCTGCAGCGACGGCGATACCGGGCAGATGTGTCCAGCGGTGGCGGCGATCGACGAGGTCGAACCGCTGCTTCAGATAGAAGCCACCGACGTAGACATTCAGATCGGGACGTGGGGCGAGTTCCATCCCGCCATTCTCCTAGGTTCCCAGACGGCGAATGTGGACCAGATTGGTTCGTCCTGCCACCTTCATCATCGGCAGCGAGCCAACGATGAGCGAGTTCGAATCCGCCTTGGCCAGTCCGGCGGCGATAATCGCCTGACCTGCCGTCCTAAACATCGTATCAGGGTCTTCAACTACCGGAACAATCACGGTCTGAATACCCCAGACCATCGCCAGTCTCCGGGCAGTCGTGGTGTCCGAGGTCACGGCGATAATTGGAGGCTTCGGGCGGTACTTGGCGACCCGGCGGGCGGCGGCGCCGGTGAGGGTGAAGACCACGATCTGTTCGACCGGAGCGTGATCGGCGAGCGCCCAGGCAGCCTGTGCGAGGGCATCGGCCAGGGCCAGTGTTTCGTCGCCATTGGTCGGAAGTGGATCGGCAGAGGCCCTGGTGCGAATGGGACCTTCCCGCTCCGCCTCAACAATGATCCGCGCCATCGTCTGCACGGCTTCAATCGGGTATTGCCCGACTGCGGATTCGGCCGAGAGCATGACGGCATCGGTGCCATCCCAGACGGCATTGGCAACATCGCTCGTTTCGGCCCGGGTGGCCATCGGCTGGGTGATCATCGATTCGAGCATCTGGGTGGCGGTGATGACCGGGACACCGAGTGTGTTGCAGGTGCCAATGATGTGTTTCTGCGCTCTGGGCACGCGTTCGGGCGGCAACTGCACGCCGAGGTCGCCGCGGGCAACCATGAGGCCATCGGCGTGGGAGGCAATGTCGTACACGTTGTTCAGCGCTTCCGGCCGCTCGATCTTGGCGATCAGGCCGGGGACATCGTTGCCGTGGGCGCCAGCGACGCCCTTGGCCAGGACAAGATCGCTTGCGTCATTGATGAAACTCAGGCCGAGGTAATCGACGCCGTTGCGCACTGCGAAGGCGACATCGATGCGATCGTCCGGTGTGAGCGAACCGCCGGTGATCGGTGCATTCGGCAGCGTGACGCCCTGCTTACCGTGCAGGATGCCGCCGCGGCTGATCTTGCAGGATGCCGATGAGCCAGAGATCTTCTCGACCAGCAACTCGATCAGGCCGTCCGCGATGAGAATGCGCGAGCCGGGCTTGATGACCGCGAACAGGTTCGGAAAGTTGATCCCGATCAGTCCTTCGCGGGTCGGTTCCGGTTCTGCCACGATCGTGACATCGCTTCCGCGGGCGAACGGGACCGGGGTGCCATCGGCCAGCGGACCAGTCCGGATCTTGAGACCTCGGAGGTCGAAGAGGATCGGAACTTCCTTGCCAACCTCATCGGCGGCCATGCGCACGTCTTCAATCAGACGGGTGCGGTCGTCCTCGCTGCCATGAGCGGCATTGATGCGGACCATATCCGCGCCGGCGGTAATGAGTTCAACGAGACGATCCTTGCCAGCAACGGCGGGACCTAACGTCGTCACGATCTTGACACGACGTTCTGCAGTCACCGGTTCCTCCTGATCAGCATCTGAGCACAGCGCGCTAATCCTACCCTGAAATGCATTGGCAATCGGGCGTAACGCGACATAACACCCGTCCGCTGAGCTCTTGCCGGTGATTGCTACCATGGCATATCCGCCGAACTGCGAGGGGAGCAGGGGATGGCATCAGTGCCGCCGGCCGGGAACAATCTGCACACCGGCACGATCCAGCACCACGACGACGATGCGCACGCGCTGGTTGGTCGCACCACCGAGCGGAGTCGGCTGCGTGCCGCGCTGGAGTCGAGTCAGTCTGGATCGGGCCGTCTCGTGCTGATAGGTGGCGAGGCTGGAATCGGCAAGACTGCGCTCGTGCGGGACCTCGCCCGTACCGCCAGCAGGTCGGGTGTCCGCGTTCTGACCGGGCATTGTTTTGATCTGACCGGCAGTGGGCCCTATGCGCCGTGGCTGGAAATCGTGCACGGACAAGCGGGCGAGGCCTGGCCGGATCTACCTGACGCCTTTGCTGGTGGACGACTGGGACGCGTGACGGATCAGGCATGGCATCAGCATCAGATGCGCACGTTTCTGTCAGCGCTTAGTCAGCATCAGCCGACATTGGTGGTGCTGGAGGATCTGCATTGGGCGGACCCCGCCAGTATGGAATTGCTGCGGAGCATTGCGCCTCACCTTGCCCAGATGCCCGCTCTGATTGTCGCCACCTACCGGGACGACGAGCCTGGAACCGACGCGGTGCTCGGACGACATCTGGCTGCTCTGGCCAGGGACGATGCGACGGTCCGGATCGACGTTGGTCGGCTGAGCAAGCCGGAATTGCGCGATTTGGTCAACCAGCATTACCGGCTGGCAAACGACGATGTCATCCGCCTGGTCAGTTATCTCGATCGCACGGCCGACGGGGTGCCGTTTTTTGCGCTCGAACTGCTGCATGCGCTGGAGACCGACGGATTGCTCCGGCGCGGCCGCGACTTTTCGCAACTGGGGGAACTGGACCGGGTCGTTGTGCCCCGCCTGACTCGGCAGGTGATCGAGGGTCGGTTGGCGCACCTGCGGGATCGGGATGCCGGGTTGCTCTCACTGGCGGCGGTCATTGGCATGCAGGTGCCAGTTGCGATCTGGCAAACCGTGAGTGGGAGCGACGAAGACGAACTGATCGACACCATTGAACGCCTTGTGGCGGCCCGGTTGATCGAGGCGGATCAGGCCGGTACAAGTGTTGCATTTGTCCACGCGCTCTCCCGGGATGCCATCTACGAGGGAGTGGTCGCTCCCCGGCGGCGGCGATGGCATGCTGCGATCGCCGAAGCCCTCGCCGCGCAACCTGACCCTGATCCGGATGGAGTTGCCTGGCACTTCGAGCGGGCCGGCGACAAGCGTGCGATGGAATGGCTGGAGCGGGCTGCTGAGCGGGCGTGGGCGGCCTATGCCTGGGTCTC
>JAPXRQ010000282.1:1240-3504 GCA_033813515.1 Thermomicrobiales bacterium | reverse complement strand
CTTCACCGATCCCACCAGCAACGCTGCCGAACGCATGGAGATGATGCAACCGACCATCGCCCATATCCTGATGATGGATTACCAGAATCCCGGCTCAAAGGACGCCTTCCTCAAGGCCGCCCAGGATATGTACACCTCGTACAAGATCTGCGGGGCCGATTTCGCCGCCCGCCGTCACCGTCTCGAGGTCGCCTATTTCCTCAGCGCCCGCAACTGGTTCCTCAAATCCCGGGGACCGGATCCATCAAAGCGCGAAATCGAGGAGACCGAATACCTCCTCCGCAAACTGGTCGATCAATCAATCCTGCCCAAAGGCATCACCGATGTCTTCGCCATCGCCGGCATGCAAAAGCCGGACATCTCGGTGCTCTCGGAAGGCTTCCTCGCCGAAGTCGCCAATATGCCGCACAAAAGCATCGCCGCCGAAATCCTGCGCAAGATGCTGGAGGAGGAGATGGGCAAATCCGGCGGTCGCAATCTCGTCGAAACCAAACGCTTCTCCGAACGCCTCTCCGATTCCATGACCCGCTATCACAACCGGACCATCGAAACCGTCGAAGTCATCGAGGAGATGATCCAGCTTGCCCGAGAGATGAAGGCAGCTCGCGAACGCGGTGAAAAACTCGGCCTGACCGATGACGAAATGGCGTTCTACGATGCCCTCGGCGAAAACGTATCGGCCAAGGAGGTCTATTCAGATGCCCAACTGGCCATGATCGCGCGGGAGGTCACCGAAACCATCCGCAACAATGTCTCCATCGACTGGTCCATCCGCGAGCAATCCCGGTCCAATCTCCGTCGCATGGTCAAACGCGTCCTCCGCAAACACAAATACCCACCCGATCAGGCCGAAGCCGCCGTCGCCCTCGTCATCGCCCAGGCCGAACAAACCGCCTCTGCATAGTTCTGGGCCGTGGGGAACTCGAACCCGGTACGCCCGGAGGGACTCCAACCCTGGTGGGCGATACTGGACTCCAACCCCCGCAATACCCGCCTGTACTGATTGGCCGCGTCAACTGGTCTCGGCCCTCGGCATCGCTTCCGCCAAATATCGCCCCTGATCGCGTCATCGGACTACGGGCTACGGGATACGGGCTACGAACTACGAACACGGCCGACGAACACCAACACTAGCCAGTGATCCAACCCGCCACCCCATCCGTTCCACCGGCAACCAGACCACCACGCGGTGGTCGGTACCCGGATCCGGCCATCGGCTCTCCGGGGGTCAGGATCCACGGGCCCGGATCCCAACCCCCACCAGCCAGGCAACCGGATGGAACCAAACAGGAGTGCTATCCAGATGCGTAACCTGCACGACCACCTGCTGACCCAGGTCCTCTCCCAGCGCGATCTCATCCTCTCCCGCCGCTCGCTGCTCAAGGGAACTGCCCTTGCTGCCGGTGGCGCGGCCGCCCTCACCATCTCCGGACCAGCCGCCCTTGGCTTCCGATCCGCCTTCGCCCAGGACGATGCCCCGTTCGCCGACGATATCGAGGTCCTCAACTACGCCCTCACCCTCGAGCATCTCGAAACCGCCTTCTATCGCGACAATGCCGGCTCCTATGATCTCGGAATGGACGCCTTCGGTAACGACATTGGCGCCTGGATGATGGCCATCGGCGAGCACGAACAGGCGCACGTCGACACCCTCACCCAGGTCATCACCGATCTCGGCGGCGAGCCAGTCGCTGAGGCGAAGTACGACTTCAAGGTCACCGATGCGATGACGTTCCTGGCCACTGCCGCCGCCCTCGAGAACACCGGTGTCTCCGCCTACGATGGCGCTGGCCAGTACCTGCAGAACATGGACCTGATCACGGCTGCCGGCTCAATCGTCGCCGTCGAGGCCCGTCACGCCAGTTACCTGAACCTGATCACGGGGGCAGAGCCCTTCCCCGAGGCATTCGAGCAGGCCAAGAGCCCGGACGAAATCCTCGAAATCGCCACCCCATTCATCGTGATGTAGGGGTCAGTCGTCAGTCGTCGGTCGTCAGTTGTCAGTTGACCGACTGTCTTCACTGAAACCTGACTGATACCGCGAACCGCTGTACGCAGATCCTCTGTTCTCCGTTGTCTGTTCTCTGTTCTCCTCGAAAGGATTTCGAATGACCATTCAGCTCCGTAATGCTCGCCAGATCCACGCCCACCTCCAGGACGCCACCCCCGAAGCGCCGTTCGAGGCCCCGGTCGATGTCGTCAATTACGCCCTCACCCTCGAGCACATCGAGGCCACCTTCTATCGCGAAGCGGTCGAGATGTTT
>JAPXRQ010000282.1:0-1230 GCA_033813515.1 Thermomicrobiales bacterium | reverse complement strand
CATCTCGATGATCGCCGATGCCGAGAAGGCCCATGTTGATGCCCTCACCGCGGTCGTCGGCCAGCTCGGTGGCACGGCGGTCGAGGAAGGCAAGTACGACTTCGGTTACACCGATCTCGCCGGCTTCCTCTCCCTCGCCGCCACCATCGAAGGTGTTGGTGTCGCAGCCTACGGTGGCGCCGCCCAGTACCTGATGGGCGAGAACGACCTTCTCACTGCCGCCCTCACCATCCACGGTGTCGAGGCCCGCCATGCCGCGTACCTCAATGTCCTCACCGGCGCCAATCCGTTCCCGGAAGCCTTCGAGGCCCCGATGGCCCCGGCCGATGTCGTCGAGACCGTCACTCCCTTCATCGTCATGTAGCGCGGTGCTTCCTTCCACCGCCTGATGCGGCGGTTGTTGGTCGCTGATTTGGACCCTCGTTCTCCGTTCCGAACCGTCCGGTCCAGAAACCCACAACCGCTCTTCCCTCTCTCCTGCAGGGACCGGACCACAGCCCCGGTCCCTGTTGGCATTTAAGGAAGTAGCCCAATTGGATCTGACTGGGCGTGATCGACTGCACCATTCCCCTCACGCCTTACGCCTCCAGCTCCCTATCCCCCATAATGGCCGCCAGCATCTACACAGAGACCGATTCACCTCTTGGAGGCCACACGCGTGAAATCCAGTTCGCTGTCAGTACGCCTTGGATCGCTTGCCGTGCTGCTGATGTTGCTCTTTGGGTCGATTTCACCGCTCCTCACCTCCGCCCAGTCCACCCCCGAAGCCTCCCCCTCCCCCGAAGCCTCTCCTACCCCAACGACCAACATCTACAAGGGCGGCCGGATCAATAACTCGATCGCCGACACCGCCGCCGACGAGGTCACCCCGGCCGAGCAGGCCCTCGCCGAGAAGTTCCGCCCCATCCTGAACATGACGGCGCAGGAGAACGCCTGCGACAAATCGGGCGATTCCTATTTCCCGACCACGGTCGACTGGATCATGAACAACCCCGATGTCCTGCTCCGCTCCAACAAGGACAAGTCGATCATTTCAACCGGCTTCACCGCGCAGGATCTCGCTGTGGCCGGTACCGATACCTACCTCGACTTCCCCGGCAACCCGCGCGAGCCCAAGTGCACGTTCGAGCAGTACTTCCT
Organism: Thermomicrobiales bacterium; assembly: GCA_033813515.1. GTDB lineage: Bacteria > Chloroflexota > Chloroflexia > Thermomicrobiales > UBA6265 > DASQCG01. Next base: position 90 of record JAPXRQ010000282.1, on the reverse strand, counting down.
GGCCGCCAAAGAGCAGTACGATCTCAAACCCACCACCTACGCCCACTTCTATTACGACGCGGCCGAAAACAAGCTCTGGCTCAGTTACTG
>JAPXRQ010000281.1:1684-3509 GCA_033813515.1 Thermomicrobiales bacterium | reverse complement strand
TCACGAGCGGTGACGGTGTGGATGGATTCCTGATCACCTCCTCGTTGGGCGAACCGATTCGGATCGCCATCCTCGAGGCCGGACAGACACCAGTGACCCAACCGGTCATGGATTCCCTGCGCCGCGTCAATGCTCGTACCTTCTTTGCCACTGCTCCGTCGTCACGCAAGGACAACGGATGGTCGGCAAGTCAGGCCGATGCATTGCGATCGTTCCAGCCCGAAATGCTGCTGATGGTGGTTGGCGGCGGAGCGCAGGATGCCTTGCCCCGGCTGAACCAGCTGGCCAAGCAGGTGAGCATGCTGGGATCGGTGACCCGGGCAATTGTCATCGCCGATGGTCCTGCCCAGGATGAAGGCATGAAGGCACTGGGAGCCAAGATCAAGGCGCGAGCAATCTCGCCGGTCGTGCGGCAACCGGCAGACATTGCCAACGAGATCGAGCGTGAAGTCGGCGATGCCTACCTCGCCCGGCTGCAAACGTCCGACTTCGACGGAATCTCTGGCGACGCCATGCGCCCGCCGATCACCCGCGCCCACGCGGTTGATTTGGTCAATCGCTTCATTGCCCGGGCATTCCGGCGCAATGTCCTGACCATCGGGATCGACGATGGCACACATGCGCACTGGGCATCGTCGGATGGCGGCATGCTGGGAACGCTGCCGCAGATCGACCTGACCACGCAGATCACTGGCCTGACCGGCCGGGAAGTGGCCGAGGCCGTGTGCTGGCTGCCATTTGAAGCAACCGAGGATGACCTCATCGAGTGGGTGCTGAACCGATCAGTGCGACCGTGGACGGTGCCCGAACATCAGCGCGATATCGCAATCGAGCAGGCGATGGCCCGGCAGGTTGCCCGCCGCGCACTTTCCGATGTGGCTCGCAACTATCCGATGGCGCAGACGCATGCCGATCTGGTTATTGGTGGTCCGGCCTTCGCGCGCTGGAACCAGCCAGGAGCCGCGGCGCTCACCCTGCTGGATTCGGTCGATGTCGTTCCCTCCACCGGTATCGTCGACCTTGCCCTGGATCCGGATGGCTTGATGGCCGTTACCGGGATTGTCGGCACCGTCGATCCCACGCTCGCATCCAGCCTGTTTGAGTACGACGCATTGGTCCACCTCGGAAGTGCCGTCATCATCGGGGGCCAAGGCAATGATGGTGATCTCGCCTGTCGCGGAGAGATCCACTTCGAGAATGGCGAAATGGCTCAGGTCCAGGTCAATTCCGGATCGGTCGAAGTTGTCCCGCTGCGAACCGGGGAGACAGCCACGATCGTGCTGCGGCCAGAGCGCAAGTTCTCAGTCGGCGGCAATCCGACCGGCAAGACAGTCACGCTCGCGGAAGAGCGGAAGATCACGGGTGGTCTGGTCGGCGTCATTCTGGATGCCCGTCCGCGATCACTGGCCGGTGGTGGCCCACGCCCGCAGAAGGTGCGTCAGTGGCTTGAATCAGTCAACGGTGTCCGCACAGGCGCCACGGTCCGCAAGGTCAACTAGTCGGCCACCGACGAGGAGCACACAGACGTGAACGAGAACTTCCCCAATCGCGAGCCAATCATCGTCAAGGATTCCGAACTGCACGTCATTCGTCGCCTGCCGGTGAATGCCGAGGTGCGGGTCCGGGCGGGTGAGCGGATCAGTGCGGATCATGTGATCGCGCGAACCGATCCCAAGAACCTCGCCGTGCGGATTTCCATTGCAGATCAACTCGGTGTCTTGCCGCAGGATGTGCAGAAGTACCTGCTGCGCCAGGTCGGCTCGACATTCAAGTCCGGTGAGGCAATTGCCAAGACCCGCAAGGGATTGCGCAATACCGTGGTGGC
>JAPXRQ010000281.1:0-1674 GCA_033813515.1 Thermomicrobiales bacterium | reverse complement strand
ACCCTGATCTCCATCGACGCGGAAACTGGCGTCGGTATGCTGGCTCCGGGTAGCGGCGGCGATATCCGCGCGCTGGTCTCGGGTGATGTTGAGTACGTCGAGGGCAAACACACGGTCGCGATCCGATCGGTCGGCACGCGGATCTTCGGGACCGTTGCCATCGGTCCGAGTGTTGAGGGCGAGTTGGTCGTTCCAGTGAGTGGACCTGGCGACACCCTTCAGCCGAATCAGGTCACGTCCGAGATGTCCAGCAAGATCGTGGTCGCCGGCAACTCGATCACGGCAGACACGATGCGGCGGCTAATTGAGGTCGGCGCAGCAGGCGTCATCTGCGGGGGCCTCGTCGAGCGCGAGGTCAGTGCGTGTCTCGGCATTCCAGCAGAAGACCGTCTCTCACCCTGGCGGATCGGACCGTCGGATATCGGTGTCGGCGACAAGCTGATGTCGAATCTGGCCGTGGTCGCGACGGAGGGATTCGGTGCTACGCCCATTTGCCCGGAGATCTTCAGCGAGCTGCGCAGCCTGAACGGACAGCGCATCGCCGCAATCACCGCGACACGCGTGCACGGGTACCTGGCGCGGCCGCAATTGATCGCAGTCGATCCCCAGGCACTGGACGAAGATCGCAAGCCTGGCCATATCTCGTTCTCGGACAAGACGCGGGTACGGATGACCGATCAGACCGGCCTCGGACTGATTGGGGCAGTGGTTGAGAAGCCACAGCGTGTCCGCCGGTCGGACAGCATGATGATCGACATCCTGGCCGTGACTACGAACGATGGCAAGACACGCACCGTCGCGGCGAACAACATCGAGGTTCTGGTTTAGATCGCAGGTTTTCGTTTGCTATGACGCGTCAGTTTTTTCCTGGCGACAGAATTCGCGTTCTGTCGCCAATTCTCATTCTTGGGATGATCCTCTGGCTCACCAGCCTCCAGCCGGTGCGGGCAGAAGAATCGGGCCCGAACGATGTCATCGCCGCCAACATCAATACGGCGAGTGCGCTCGAGGCGCTGGCAAACGATTCCAACGCCGATCATTTCGGCCAGGTCAATCAACCGCTCCACGGACAGACCTGGTCAGTTGGGAACGGTTCGATCACGTACCTGCCGGCCGCAAACTATGCGGGTCCTGACCAGTTCACCTACTCCGCCTTCGACAAAGCGGGCGCCGAGTACACGGCCACGGTTTCAGTGACGGTCACTGGCAGTCCAACCGCGGTGGCCGCCCGCAATGACACCATCACCATCGATGAGGATGTCGCGACCGCACTCTGGCCAACGGCCAACGATGCCGCTGGACCGGGTGGTGGTCCGCTGCAGGTGACGGTGACGAGCGGGCCAACGCACGGCCAGGCCATCAGTCAACCGGACGGAAGCCTGCTCTTCACCCCGTCGCTCGATTGGTCTGGCGAAGACACCATCGCCTATGACGTTTCAGACGGACGCTCCACCGCGACGGCAACCGTTACGATCACGGTCGATCCCGTTGCGGAAGCGCCGAGACCGGCCGACGATGCGATCGTGCTGAAGCAAGGCGATTCGGCCGAAATTGATGTCCTCGCCAACGATATGGATCCTGAGGGGGATGCATTCGACCTGATTTCCATCTCCCAACCGGCACTCGGCACGGCCGTTTGGAATGCGGCGACGCACATGATTGATTACCAGGCGA
>JAPXRQ010000280.1:0-3538 GCA_033813515.1 Thermomicrobiales bacterium | reverse complement strand
AGTGCGATATTGATGGGTATTGGCACCCGCATCCTTGGCGGCAAGGCCCGGCAGAACGGCCTCGCAATTCTGGCCGTCAGCACCGCCGGTTTTGCGCTTTCAACTATTGCCGCGACCAACCTCTACCACTTCATCCGGCCCGAGCTGGGCGTGATCACGTTGCTGGGAGTTGCCGCGGTGACAACCCTCATCGCGATTCGAAACGACTCCGAACTGGTCACGGTTTATGGTCTCGTTCTGGTCCTGGGTGCACCACCGGTATTGCATGCTCCGGTGAACGGCGTGACGATCGCGTGTCTCATCGCAGTATTGGCAGGGCTGTCCGCAATCGTCACGCGCCGGGATTGGCCGTTGCTCGTACCGATTGCGATGGTCCTGGTCGCACCGCAAATGCTGATCTGGTTGGGAGATGAAACGAGGCTCCCCTGGGCGTTTCTCGGCATATTCCTGATTTGGACGCTGTTCGCCTATGGATCGGTTGGCACCTGGTGGACTACGGGCGAGAGCGATTCGGAGGCACTTCAGGCAATTCTCTTGCTCGCGTCCAGCGGAATCGCACTCGTTGGCATCGCGATTCTGCGGGTATCAGATGTCTTGAGCGCCCCGTATTTTGCCGCAGCACTCTTCGGATATGCCCTGGTCCATCTCGTCGCTGCATCGCTCATTGGGAGACGGTACGGTTGGGCCGCGCGCCCGGCGACCTTGATGGCAGGCGCCGGTTTCGGAGCCATCGCTCTGGCTATTCCGGTCCGATTTCATGGTCCATGGCTGGCGGCGGCATGGATGGCTGAATCTGCGGGCCTCGTTCTTTTGTATCGACGCTGGAAAGTCAATGCGGTTTCTCTTTGGGCCCTGGGCACGGCACTCCTTGCGATTGCTGCGGTGCCGCTGTCGGTTTACCAATTCGGCGATTCGATAAACGGGCCGACTTTTGTCGCTCAGGGATATCGGAGTGAGCAGGGTGCGGGTTTTGGCCTGTTCCTCCTGCTTACCGTCATCATCGTCTGGCAGACGCCGGTGCGCGCGCTGCGCAGGGCGACGGTCCCGATCACAACGCTTCTCATCCTGTATTCGATGGCTTTCGAATTCGGCAGCGAGCAGCGCGTGCTTGCAATTGCAGGGTTTGTCATCCTCCTGGCTGTGCTGGAACGCCTTCCGCTGCTCAGGTGGAATCACGAGTCGGATTCACCGGAGATTGCGGCGTACGATCCGGCCGGACTTCTTTCACTGCTTGCGGTTGCGGCCTTCCCGGCTGCAATGGGATTTTCACTTCTGGCGGCAGTGTCCCAGGTTCTCGCAATCCTTCCGCGGGATGAGGCTGCTACATTCCGCCAGTTGCATGACGCCTTCCTGAACAGGCCAACGCTGATCACAATCGTTCTCGGCGGCGCATGTCTGGTATCAGGACGGATTGTGCGGACGGGCGCTACTGCGTGGCTGCTTCTGGGTACCGGTGTTGCCTTGATCACGTACATGGTCCCTTTCCAGGTCGGCCTGGAAGCGACGGTCCTGATCTGGCTCGGAATTGGCCTGATCGTGCTCCTGTATCCGCAGGAGACGCCAAAGGATCGTGAGTTGATTGGCATTGTCTCGGGCTGCGTCGTGGGTCTCGCGTCGTTTGCAACACTTGTCTATCTCGCACCACCGGCCCGTCTCATCGTCGATCGAACGACCGAACTTGATCGCACTCCCTTCCTCACGGCCGCGACGGTTTGCTCCGTTGCATGCGGCGTTACGATCCTGATCATCGGGCGATGGATGCAACTCAATTGGTCCTACCTGGTGGGGGCCATTGCGATCGTCTGGGGACTTTCGATCGGCATAGTTGACGTGTTCCAGAATCGGATCGACCCGATCGCTTCAATCGAATCGACCAAAAAGCAGGCCCAGGTCGCGCTATCGATGTTTTGGTCTGCGGTTGGGGTGGCGGCTGCTCTGTGTGGCATGTTTCGGCGTCGTTGGCTGGCCCGCGCATTTGGACTTGGGCTCATTGCGCTGGCTACGGCGAAAGTCTTCCTGTTCGATCTGGCGTCGCTGGATGCAAGCTACCGCGTTTTGTCGTTTGTTGGCCTCGGTTGCCTGCTGCTTGGTGCCGCATATCTGTTCCAGCGGTATGGACGCGAGGAAAACGGCGCAGATCGGATGACCTGAACCGTGATCAGGACGATGCGAACTCGGGGCGGGTTTCGGCGAGTGTGTTGGCGATGTAGCGCCCGATCTGGAGCGACGATGTGGCGGCCGGCGACGGGGCATTGCGCACGTGCAGGATGCCATCACCCTGATCGATCACGAAGTCGTCCACCATCTGGCCGTCGGCGGTCAGGGCCTGCGCGCGCACTCCTGATGGACCGGGCATCAAATCGGCCTCGGTGAGCGATGGAACGTACCGCTGCAGCGAGGCCAGGAACCGCTTCTTGCTCAAATCACGTGCCATCTCGTCGTAGCCGGTGCGCCAGTTTTTGCGCCCGAACTTCAGGAAGCCTGGACTGGTGAAGAGCGCGGTCATATCGCCGATATTCACATCCCGGAATCGGTACCCGGTCCGTGAGAACGCCAGTACCGCATTTGGTCCGAGCCAGACATCGCCATTCATGCGCGGGGTGAAGTGCACGCCCAGAAACGGGAACTGCGGATCGGGCACCGGGTAGATGTTCGACTGGATGAGATGGCGCCGCTCCGGACGCAAGACGTAGTAATCACCGCGAAACGGGGCGATGAGCGGGTGCTTGCTGGCCCCGGTCAGTTGTGCGACACGGTCGGAGTAGATGCCTGCACAGGCAATCACATGCCGGACGACGAATGTGGCGCCATTGGCACAGGAGACTTGCGAGTCCCCTCCTCGTCGATCGATCGCGTTCACCTGATGATTGACCCTGACGTCACCACCCATCGCCTCAATGTCCCGCCGATAGGAACGGTTGACTTCGCCGTAATCGACGATGCCAGTATTGGGCGACCACAGGGCCCGAATACCGGCAGAAAATGGTTCTCGCTCACGCAACTCCTCGGTAGTCACGACCTGCACGCCTGGAACGCCATTCGCTGTGGCCCGGGCGGCGAGATCGTCCAGTCGGCCGAGTTCGGATGCATCGGTGGCGACGATCATCTTTCCGCAAAGGCGATACGGGATCGCTTTTTCATCGCAGTACCGCATCATTTCGGCGGCCCCGGCAACGCAGAGTTTGGCTTTCAGGGTGCCCGGCTTGTAGTAGATCCCCGCATGGATCACGCCGCTGTTGTGGCCAGTCTGGTGCTGGCCAATGTCGCTTTCCTTTTCAAGCACGATCAGGCGGGCGTCGGGCTTGCGCAGCAGAAGTTCGCGGGCCGTGGCAAGGCCGACGATGCCTCCCCCGATGATGGCGATATCGCCGCTCCACTCACCGGGCGATGAAATGGTCAAGTCAGGCTCCAAGGATAGGACCGATTGATCGAACTATCGGGATTATCCCCGAGCGCGCGTTGTCGCGAGGACGCGAACGAGTCCGTATGCCGACACAAGTGTCCAAACACCCTCGAGCAGGACAAAACCCCATTGATG
>JAPXRQ010000279.1:0-3552 GCA_033813515.1 Thermomicrobiales bacterium | reverse complement strand
TCATAACCGTTCTCTTTCTCCCGCCGTTAACCGAAAACCTTCAATATCAACGGGTTATCAAAGATCAGGCCGCCGCCGATGAGGCGGAAGCGGTGTCAAGATACATTTCCCTGGCGATCGGTCGACACAAGGGCCTGGTATGCACTAAGCCTGGGTAGCGCTCCACTATTGCTACGCCCTTGTGCCACCTGCCTCATCGGCTGCCACTTTGCCGTTACCCTTACCCTTGGCCAAATTTGCCAAGTAGTCGGAAATGGCAAACCCAGGTTGGCGGCACTCCTGGCTGAACCGGCTCATCCAATCGCCAGCCAACCTCTGAAAACTATGGCGATCCCTGTGGACGCATCGGTTCTCGGGCGGGTGCGAAGCGAACTCGGTGATGGCGTTGAATACCGCATAGGCGTTTTCACCAAGATCATTTCTGTATCGACTGCAGAGAGCACTTATGTGTTGAGACAGAACACCCCAATCGCTGGCTATTGGACCATCTGGTTTCATATCCTTGGGCTTTCGGATCAGAAGAACCCCACGGAACAGCGGTTCAAATTCCTGATGGGTGACCTTGCAATCTCGAAGGACGCCCAGATATTCACTGAAACTGGCCCTGAGTTTGGAGAGGCGTTCATGTGCAACCTCAAAATTGATCTCTTTTCCGATATCCCTCTGCAGATGAGTGAATTTAAAGCGGATGATCGATTCTGGGAGAATCAACCCATTCTTGCAGACCTTTCGGAGAAAACCAATGTCGAAGGCGAGTGCCCTCAAACCGTTATAGCTGTTCGTTACACGGATGAAAGGCCCGAATGCGTCCGGCCGGTCCTTGGCCGGAACGAATTGGAAGTCCAAAGCCGCTGAGTTGTGAACGAGGTCAACGAAGCAATGCCCACCGGTACCCGGGGCGTCAGTTGTTTTCACCTCCCACTCGCCGGGTTTGGTTTCGGGGAAGGCGGTTTGGCAGCACTGATATGCCCAGTCCAGCGCCTCGCGATTTGTCACCAGCCTGTAGCCCCTGCTAACCACACCCAACACCCGATTAGTCTTTTTATTCACAATCGCTTTCTTATCAGGCACCGAGAGCCGCCGCTCTCCAGATTCCGTAGGAACACTCACGAAAACCGGGTGCTCTTTGACCGGAAACAGAACTTCGTCAATTTGTGTTAATCGCGGCATAGTTTCATCCCTCCCTCCCAATCAGTATCAATATTCTTTCATCTGGTTCGTCGGCATATCCCGCTGATCGAACACGAGTAATCGCTCCGCCAGTTCCAAAGCATCCACCGGCCAGAAGCACTCCGGACGAGGACGACGCACATTCGGTTGTCCCACAGCGGGGCGGCAATTGAGCAGGGAGTCGACCCATTGGTCGGGGACGGCGTCCCGGCCATGCACGGCACCCAGAATCGCGCCACAGATGGCGGCGTTGGTGTCGGTGTCTCCCCCGCGCATGACGGTGTCCACAACTGCTTCCTCCAGATTCGTGGCATTCAGAAGCTGCCACAGGGCGTTGCGAAATGCCGTCAGTACCCACCCCTGCTGGCGGACATAATCCGCTGGCGGTGATTCAGCGGCACCTCGAACCGCTTCCAGGAGGCTCCCATCCACCTTCATGTCTTCCGCCCAGGTCACGATCTGCTCGTACAGACCTCGGCCATCGCACCCCTGGCGGATGGCATGGGCAATCGCCATCGTGAACAATGCGTTGGCTTGCTGACAGACCGGATGGGGATGGGTGATCGCCGCGTCCTGCCGTGCCCACTCGGCAACCAACCCAGCGTCATGGTTGGCTCCGAAGATGCCCAGCGGGCTGATCCTCATCATCGCGCCGTTGGCCTGGCTGTCCGGATTGGGACGGCCCCACAGACCACCGGCGACGGTCATGCCGCAATCGAAGGGCCCGGAGTCCAGCCAGAAAATGTACGCTTTCCTGGCTCCCTCGGGATCATAACGTCCCTGATCCGCCAGCATGCGGGCCAGCAACAGCGCCATCTCGGAATCGTCGGTCGGTTGGCCAGCAATCGTGTTCCAAGTGCCTCCGTCGGCAAGTTCCCGGACGCCGCTCGGGTATTCCCGGCGGATGTCATCCGGAGCTCGAAACTCTACCAGACTACCAAGAGAGTCTCCGGCAAGCTGGCCAAGAAGACACCCTTGGGCGCGGGAGAGTATATCGATGTCGAGGAAGTCCCGGCTCATCCGGTCATTGTCTCCACTTGAACATCCCATCGACCTGGAGGACGCCGTTCGCCGTAACATAGCCCAGAGTCATGGGCCGGAAATTGTTGCAGAAGGATTCGACATACACCTTCAGCAACCGGCTCTGACGGAGGATGTCCAGTTCGCCAGAGAGATGGTTCACTACCTCTTGCGTCACCAGGGTGATCAGTTTTGCTCTGGCGCGGGAAGTCATCACATTGAACCGATTGAGGCTCATCAGGAATTCGTCCTCATCCTGAATCGCATCCTGGTCACCCAGGGCAAAAGAGGCGAGGATCACATCACGCTGCTGCCCTTGAAATCGCTCTACTGTATCTACAGCGTCCCGGATAAGTTGATTTGCAGCGCCTAATGGCCCGAACACCTGCTGGAGCCTCGCGACTATCAATGCCTGTTGCGCCCGATGTGGGGTGACGATGCCAATCCCACTGCGCCAGAATTCATCCATCGCGTATGGGCTGTGCGATGAGGCTATCGCGGCACCGGACGCTGGGTCTCTTTCATTTAGGAGCTGGTTGCCGAGGCGGCCATACAGCAGCAAGGCCAGGGCTGCCACCGAATCAGCCTCAAAAGGATTCCATTGACTGCTGCGACCCTCGGGATAGACAAAACAACTGACCGGAGCATCCGGATCAAGCAGCGATGCCCATTCGGGCGTCCAGAAAAGCGTCTGTGGCCATCCAGCGGGAGGTTGAACCGTCGGGAAAGGTGTGATGATATCAGTCCGCATATCCGGAGAATAACTCGTGAGTGATCTGTCGTAGCCAGCTTCGTGGGCAAGCTCGACGATCACGCGACTTGAGCGATAATTCTCTTCCAGGATGGCGGGCTGAACTTGGTGGAGCTGTTCAAAAAAGCTGTAGACCGAGCCGACCATCGCTTCAAGACCGACTGGCGCTTTCGCTTGGTGGATCGGTGGCAATTGTTTTGGATCGCCCGCGACCACAACGACTCCGTCCGCTGCCAGAGACGCAAACGGAAGGATCGAATGGGCAACATCCACCTGCGACGCTTCATCGAGAATGATGCAGTCGAAGAATTCCTGACGTGCGGCGGCGTTTCCAGTCACCAGAAGGTTGTGCGTCTGCTCAGGGGTAGCACCCACCACCGTGATGCCCGTGCTGTTCTGCAAGCGCTGCCGTAGCTGCTGTACCGCGACAGATGGATTCCATTTGTTCAATTCCAGATCGAGGCCGGCAGGAATATTCTGGTCTATTGGCCGGTAACTGGAGCGGATGCGCACGCACCGCAGATCGGGATGCTGAACCATCTGACCGATGGCCGCGACAGATTCCAACAATACGTTATCAAGGGCGTTGTAAGTGGGAGCGCAGACCAGAA
>JAPXRQ010000278.1:0-3556 GCA_033813515.1 Thermomicrobiales bacterium | reverse complement strand
ACCCCCGGCCGCAAACGCGCGTACTGCCTTACCATCGGCCAGGCTAAACAACCCAAAACCCGCCTCGCCCGAATCGACAAGTACGCCGCCAAAATCCACCAGGGCCTCGGCCCCAACGACCACTAAACTCTCACCGACGCAGCGCAAACGTAGCGCCACGGGTTCCAGCCCGTGGTCTCGATCCCCGATCGAGGTCGCCCGAAGGCAATAACCGCTCCGGCCAACCCATCCCACCCGCGACAACCGATGTAGTCACGGTACCGCCGGGTACCGTCTCGATCCCCGATCGAGGTCGCCCGAAGGCGATAACCGCTCCGGCCAACCCGGTCACACGCCAAGGACCGGCTCCGAACGCGTGTTTATTCATGCCGTTCGAACGTGACGGACGTTTCGTCTCCAACCGGCCCTGAAGGAGCCGCGTTCGCTAGCCCGGCGTTTACCTCGGGCGCTCTCCGCGTACCGCAGAAACCCTTACGGGCAATGCGACCCAAACTCCCGATACCGCGGCGGCTCCATCTCGTGATACTCCCGACACGTTCCGATCAACCGCTCCAGCAGTACGCCGAACAACCGCTCCCCCTTCTCCTGCGAGGCCACCAACGGATTGCCCATCACCCCATGTTCCGTCTCCCGTCGCCGCTCCGGAAACGCCGCAAACCGACTCCGCTCCGCTCCCCATTTCCCACGCCACGGATCCTCTACCGCCCGGTTCATATCCACCAGGTGCTCCCGCATGTACAACTGCAGGCTGGTCTCCCACTCGCCGGCATGCCCAATACTCCCGGCATCCGCCTCACTCCACGCCAGCAACTCCGGATCGGCCATATGCCAATAGGTCAGCGCGAGCACCCACACATCCTCTTCGGCAATCTTCACCGCCGCCGCCCAGTTCGGCTGCTCATTCCCACCATGCCCGTTCAGCATGATGATCCGCCGAAACCCGTTCGCCCAGATACTCCGCGCAATGTCATTCAGCGTCGCAATAAAGGTCTCCAGCGAGAGCGTGATCGTCCCGATCTCACCCATGTTGTAGTGCGTAAATCCGTATTGTTGCGGCGGCGCCACGATCACCGGAAAGTCGTCAATCGCCTGCGCTGCGGCCACAGCCAGATGGAATGGCGTCGAAATGTCCACATCCATCGGGCAATGCGGTCCATGCTGCTCGATCGAACCCACCGGCACAATCACTACCGGCCGCTGATCCAGCGTCGCCAGCAGTTCGTGCCGCAGCATCTCCTGCCACATCACTTTCTTTGGAAACGCCGGCAAGTTGTAAAGCGACATCGATCAGCCCTCCTCCCGCGTTGCTCGAATGGCGTCCGGCAGGCGCGCCGCCACAATCCCGGATTCCGCGCTGGTCAGCCCATGTGGATTGACCACAATCCGATTAAGTTCGGCCTGCGATTCAGACACGGCAATCGCCGGAGAACCGCGGAGCAATCGATTGATTACCCGATACGCCGCATCATCCGACCAACCCGATCGGAACGAGATCATCAGCAAGGGCAACGGCTTCCCGGTCCGCATCCTGTCGGTCCGAGCAACCGCCAGATTGGGAACATCGCGCACCGCCGCCTCGATCGGATCAAGCAACGCCGTCCATCGTGCAAAATCAGTGTCGTCCGAACCAGCCGCATAGATCTCCAGCGCCGTAATCAGCCCGGCGATCTCCTCGCGCCCAACCTTCGCCGTGCGACCAAAGCCCTGATGCGGAATCCCGGCGACCCGTCCCGACACGGCCAGATCGCGCCGATTCCAGGTCTCCATCCGCACATCCATATCCTGATGCTGCAGCGCGACCGATGCGATCAAATCTGCCCGCCCCGCCAGAATCCCGCTCGCCTGCGGCCCACCGATCGCCTTGCCACCGGAAAACACCACCAGATCCGCGCCCTCGCTGATGAATCGCCGCAGATTCGATCGTGGCGGTAATTCGGCCGCCGCATCAACAATCACCGGCAGATCGTAGCGATGAGCAATCTCGGCGACCTCGGTCAGCGGCACGGTCCCCGGCGTATCGAGCACCGGACAGGCAATCGCCGCCGTGCGCTCCGTGATTGCCGCTTCAATCTGCCACGGCTGAGTTCCACCGGCCCCGGGATGGCCCAGATACCCGACCTCCACCATCTGTACACCAACGGCGCGAATCGCGTGGTCGTAACTGTTCCGATGCCCCCGCTGAACCACCACCTCGTTGCGCATCCCGGTCGTGTCTGGCAGCCGATCCATCGCTGCCACATCCATCCCGGAGACGCAGGCAGCCGTCGCCAGCATCAATCCGGCGGCGGCGCCCGAGGTCACATATCCGGCTTCGGCCCCTGTGATCCCGGCGATCACCTCGCCCGCCGCCTGTTGCAACTGATCGAGATGGACAAATGACGCCGACGCCTCGGCCATCGCCGCCAGCACCTCAGGCGCAAGTCGACACCCACCGAGCCGCGTCAACGGTCCGGCTGCATTGATCAGGACAGGGACTTCAAGCCGCTGGTAGAACCCCACGCCACGCTCCCGGTATCGAGCAAAACGTCACTACCGGGCATTATCCCCAAGGAACGATTCTTTTTCGCAACTGCCCACCGCCAACCGACGACTGGCAACCAACAGGTGCCGGGTAAGGGACTCGAACCCCCACATCCTTGCGGACACCAGATCCTAAATCTGGCGCGTCTGCCATTTCGCCAACCCGGCCGGGTCAGGTGAGATTGTACGGTCTCATCCAATCCGGCCCGGGTCAGCGCTTCGCCCTAGAACTCGGGAGTCGGCGTCAGGGTCGGCTCCTCGGTCGGAGTGTCAGTTGGAGTCATCGTCGGCTCATCCGTCGGCGTCAACGTGGGCTCCTCGGTCGGAGTATTCGTCGGCGTCATGGTCGGTTCCTCAGTCGGCGTCATCGTCGGTGTCTCGGTTGGCACTTCAGTGGGTGTCGCCGTCGGCGCCGATCCGATCACCAGAACATCCGCACCCGAAGACGATGCTCCGAAACTGGCCGTCAGGTTCACCAGCGTGTCGTTATCCGGCATACCCGCCGTCAGCGTCACGGTTGCTGTCGTCGCGAACTCGGTGAATGCCACCGAATCCGGAACCACAATGGCGGAGTCCGATGAAACCAGATCAACCGTCATCCCATCAAACGCAGGCTTGCTCAGATGGATGGTGATATCGAACGACTGTCCGCCATTTACCCACTGCGGTGCCTCGACCATCGTCACCTGCGGAGCCGAGGCAATCACCCAAACCTGTTCGGTGATCGTCTGCATTCCGTAGGTCATCGTGACCGTCACATTCTGGCTGTAGGCCGGATCGTGCGATGTCATCTCGAAGACCACATTGTCACCGTTCTTCGGCACTGCCACCAACGCTGGCACTTCCAGGATCGAGGGATCGGACGACGTCAGTTCCACAAACTGGTTCTGGGTTGAGGTCGGCACGAGCTGCATGGCGATCTCGCCGTGCCCGGTGCTGTTGTAGTTGATCGCATCATCAACTGCGGTGCCGATCATGATGTTGTCAGCCACCTGCAGCTCGTAGGTGATGATCTCCTGATCATCGTACGCAGTGA
>JAPXRQ010000277.1:0-3596 GCA_033813515.1 Thermomicrobiales bacterium | reverse complement strand
GCCATCGTCGTCCACGAAGAAGGTCGGGTATTCCCGGGCCAGATACCCCGTTGTTTCCGGCTGCTCGATGCCGGTAGGCATCTGCACCCAATCGCCCAAGCCGCTGCTGGAGGTCTTGGCGGGGAAGCGACCGTCAGCGTCCATATGCAGCTTCCCGGTCAGCTGCTCGGGGAAGAGCACGCGCGATTTGGTCAGGCGCTTGCCCGAGTTGTAGGTGTACGGAATGCCGAGCAGGGTGATGGTAGTCGAATCGATCGCGAGTTCGGCCGGGTAGGGGTGGGAGAACGCGCCGAGGGTCAGCAGGTCGTGCAGCGCCTTCAGCCCGTTGTAGAGATACATCTGCAGCCAATAGAGATCGCAGCGGAGCTTGGCCCAGTTGATTTCGGTCGCCCCGTCAATGACGAGCGCGACACCGAGCCCGATTGCCGCTGCACCAGCCAGACCGCCGCCGAAGAAGAGACTGGCCGCACCGAGCAGCGCCAGGATGATGCCCGAGATGATCTCGCCCACATCCGGATCCGACTCCGGCTCGGGGATACTCGGCTGCTGGCCCCCACCGTTGTCGCCGGGGACATTGGGATCGACCCACGAGGGAGCGCCTCCACAGTCCCCCGGCGGCGCCATTGGGGGAGCCTGGTTGCAGCCGATTACCTCGCCGCTGGTCTGGAACCAGAGCTTCATCCAGGTCATGATCATCGCCCCGTTCAGGGCGGCGGCATTGAAGCGACTGCCCAGGGGCGGCGCGCCGTAGGCATTGCTCCACGCATCCATCCAGAACTGGCCGAAGTCATTGGGCAACACGGTCGGGAATGGGGTGCCGGTACGCACCCGCTGCATGATGTCGACCGGATCGATCGGTCCAAAACTGAGCCGATCCTGCAATTTCGCGTCGCAGAGACCCGGCCACTCCTTGTACGCCGGATTGGGCGTGTCGCCGGTCATCGTCGCGCCGCAGTTGTAGCGGCCGTGCACCCAGGTATCCACGTAATTGGTCACCCAGCGGTATCGCCACCATTGCTGACGGTAAGACGAGCCGATGGTGGAGTTGACGAACGGGCTGCCCGATACCGCTCCCGAGTACGCACACAGGTAGCCATAGGCATAGGCCAGGAAGCGGGGATCGCCGCTGCCGGTTGCCCGATCGAGCAGGGACTTGGCGAATGTGCCAGATCGCTTCCAGTGCAGGAATTCGCGCGCCGTCCAGGCGGCCGCTGGCGGCGTTGGATTGCCCGTGCCGGAATTGACGACCGGTTTCATTCCCTGCGTGATGCCGGAGCCAATCGCAGCGACCCTGGGCAACATGCTGTCGACGATGGACTTCAGAGCGGCGGCCAGGGTCTCGATCTCATCGACCTCGCCGCTGTCGCGCATGTCCTTCAGCGCACCCAGATCCTCATCGTCGACGATGCCAATGATCTTGCTGAGGAAGAACTTGAACTTGCCGATGACGTACAGCGCACCAGGGTCGGCGGATGTCCCATCACCCCCGGCAATGGCGAGCACCTGGGTCCAGACCGAGGTGTATGGGCTGTTGCCGAGCGACGGCATATTCGGATCGATCGGATCGCCGGGAATGAAATCGGCAAGCGCCGGGCCAACTGCGCCGAGATAGGCGTAGGGCAGGTTCTGCTGCATGAGCGTGGCGATACCGGAGAGGGTTGCATTGCCGGAGCTGGCAAGGCGATCGATCGTCCGCTCAAGAATGACGAACTGCGTGGCGATACCGGGCATGCGGGGCCCCCTTCAGGGAAAAACCGAGGAAGGGCGAACAACCTGCCGGGGGTACAGGGGAATTCGTCAGCTGCGTTGTGATTCGGAGGTCAGCTTCCATCATCTTGCGCGCGCAGCAGGGGAGGGTCAATCAACCACCTTTCCCACAGATAGTGGGAAGGACCGGTGAACCCGGATTGGCTAGGACCCACTCGGAACGGATGTGATGCTATCCGTTAAAAATGGATAGACAGAGGATGGAAAGAACCAATAGTATATGACTTGATGCTCCTAAGCATAGACATACGGCAAAAAGGTAAAATCCAGTCAATACACAGAATTGATGGCCTCCGGATGGCACCGGGCGGAGGAATGCAGCACCTCCCTGGCAACGGAGATGCCCCATCGCGCCGGCCTGGTCGTGAGCGGGTGCCTCGCTTCGGATATCTCCTGTTGCGCGCTGGGACAGATTTCTTTACAGTGCATCGGCAAACACCACCCGAATCCCCGTGCATTTCATCGGTCTGTCCACGCTGTTGCCAATAATCGCCGGATCGACGTCCGGATCGGGAGTTCTCGCAATGTCCGTAGCTCGCTGGGTTCGTCTCGCCTCCGTGCTCGTTCTCAGCCTCTCCGTGCTGGGTTCTGTCGCCTCGTTTGGACCAGCGCTCGTGTCCGCCGCAAGTTGCTTCGATCGCACGGTCACCATCACCGGAGCCGGCACAATCAATGGCACATCCGGCAACGATGTCATCCTCGCGTCCGACCGTAATGACACCATCAACGGCAATGGCGGTTTCGATGTCATCTGCGCAATGGATGGCAAGGACAAGATCACACTGACCGGCAGCGGTGGCTCCATCATCGACGGTGGCGAAGGCAACGACGATATCACCGCCAGCAATGGCGCGGACGAGATTTACGGCGGGCCGGGTAACGACAAACTGCGCGGAATGGACGGTGCCGACAAGATCTACGGCGATACTGGCGACGACTCTCCCGCCGGTGGTGATGGCGACGATCTGCTGTTCGGCGGCGACGGCGATGACAAACTGACCTGCGGCACCGGTGACGACGAGTGCGAGGGCCAGAGCGGCGAAGACCGCATCTACGGCGAAGATGGCAACGATTTCATGGATGGCGGCGCCGACTACGACTCCCTCTCCGCCAACGCCGGGAATGACCGGCTGTATGGCGGGGAAGGTCCGGACAAACTCGTTTGCGGCAGCGGCAACGACACGGTCTATGGTGAAGAGGGCGACGATCGCATCTACGGCGAAGCGGACGACGATATCCTCTGGGGTGGCGATGGCAACGACTACATCTCGGCATCCGCCGGTGATGATGTCCTCGTCGGCGGTGATGGGAATGATCAGCTTCTCGGCAGCACCGGCGACGACACCATCGGCAACTACGATCCCTCCGCGTACACCGACGACGAGGCCGGGGACGATACGATCGATGCCGGCCCCGATAACGACATTGTTCGGGGCGATGATGGCAAGGACAGCATCATCGGCGGCTCGGGCGACGACGAAATCCAGGGAGGAGCGGGCGACGACTCCATCCAGGGCGGCTCCGGCAGTGACGCGATCGAGGGCGGAGCGGGCAAAGACCTGATCGGGACCGTCCTCGGCCAGCAGACCATCGATTTTGAAAGCGGCAACGATTCGATTTTGGCCGGTCCGGACGACGACTTCGTCTACGGCGGCTCTGGCGCCGATACGATCTTTGGCGAAGATGGCGCGGACATTCTGGTTGGCGACTACGACAAGAACGGCTCCCTCAGTAACGCCGGAGATGCGATCTACGGCGGCCCCGGCAATGACACGATTTACGGCACGGCATCGGTTGGAAGCGCCACCGAATCCAGCAGCAACGACCTG
>JAPXRQ010000276.1:0-3597 GCA_033813515.1 Thermomicrobiales bacterium | reverse complement strand
CCTCGCCGAAGAGATCGCCGTGGTCGAAGCCGTCATTGAGGCCATCGAGGAAGAGGCCGCCGAACAGCGCGTCACCTTCCGCGATCTTGGCCTGTCCGATTCGCTCCTCAAGAGCATCAGCGCCGTTGGCTACGAAGAGCCGACCCCGATTCAGCTGGCCACGATCCCGGTCCTGATCGATGGCGCCGACGTCATCGCCCAGGCGCAGACTGGATCCGGCAAAACGGCATCGTTCGGTCTGCCCATCATCGAGCGCATCGATCCCAAGCTCCGCCGCGTCCAGGCCATCATCCTGACCCCGACCCGCGAACTCGCCATCCAGGTCTCGGAGGCGCTGCACAAGTACGGTCGCCACAAGGAAGTCGAAACACTTCCGATTTACGGTGGTCAGCCCTACGAGCGTCAGTTCCGCGGTCTTCAGCGCGGACCCCAGATCGTGGTCGGAACGCCGGGCCGTGTCATGGACCACATGCGCCGTGGCACGCTCGATCTCTCCGATATCTCCTTCTTCGTTCTCGATGAAGCCGACGAAATGCTCGACATGGGATTCATCGAGGACATCGAGTGGATCCTCGAGCAGGTTCCGGAAGATCGCCAGACCGCGCTCTTCTCGGCAACCATGCCGCCCCGCATTGCCGATCTCGCCGCCCGCTATCTTGCCGAGCCAGAGCGGATATCCGTTGCCAGCAAGCAGATGACGGTCCCCGAGGTCACGCAGGCCTACTACGAGGTCCCGCGCAACCGCAAGATCGATGCCCTTACCCGCGTCCTCGATGCGGAAGGCCCGACCCTCGCCATGATCTTCTGCCGCACCAAGAACATGGTCGACGAGCTCGGCGAGGCCCTGATGGCCCGTGGCTATTCGGCCGAGACCCTGCACGGTGATCTCAGCCAGGCCCAGCGCGACCGCGTCATGCGTCGGTTCCGGACCGGCCAGGCCGATATCTTGATCGCCACCGATGTCGCCGCTCGTGGCCTCGATATCCCCGATGTCAGCCACGTCATCAACTACGACATCCCGGAGAGTGCCGAGACCTACGTGCACCGCATCGGCCGCACCGGCCGCGCGGGCAAGGCTGGCACCGCCATCACCCTCGTCACCAATCGCGAGGTCCGCTGGATCCGCCAGATCGAGCGCGCCGTTCGTGCCAAGATCGAGCCACGTCGCCTGCCGACGGTTGCCGATGTCGCCGAGCGTCGCCTGGATCAGCTCAAGCAGCAGCTTCTCGATGTCACCGGCGACGAGTCGATGCCGGCCCTGACCTACTACCTCGCTGCCGTCACCGAACTCGGTGAAGAAGTTGAACTGGCCACCCTCGCTGCCGCAGCCCTCAAGCTGTACGCGGAGGAAACAGGTCGTGGTCAGATCGAGGAGTCTGCCGACGATGTCGCAGTCATCTCGATCCCGAGTGGTGGCCCGCGTGGCGGCCGCTTCGATCACGAGGCGCGCGGCGGAGATCGCCGCGGCGATCGCGATATGCGTCCCTCGCAGCGCGGTGGCGGCGCACCGCAGGCTCCGCGTGATGGTGCCGTTCGCCTCTTCCTGAATGTCGGTCACAACCTTGGCATTCGCCCGCAGGATATCGTCGGCGCCATCGCCAACGAGGCCAATATCCCGGGCCGGTCAATCGGTTCGATCGATATCTTCGACAGCTACAGCTTCGTTGAGGTCCCCGGCGAATCGTCCCAGACCATCATCGATGCCATCTCAAACAGCGGCATCAAGGGCAAGTACGTCAACGTTGAGGTCGCCCGGCCGGATGCCGGAGGCCGAGGCGGCGATCGTGGCGGCTTCAACCGCGGCGGCGACCGTGGTGGTTTCGATCGCGGTGGTGATCGTGGCGGCTACAACCGTGGCGGTGGCGATCGCGGTGGCTATCGTGGAAATCGGTCCGATGAGGATCGCCCGGAGCCAGGGAACGACCGCTTCGAGCGCCCGCGTCGGGATGACAATCGCGGCGGCGGTGGCTACCGTGGCAATCGCGGTGGCTTCGATGACAATCGCGGCAATCGTCGGGAGTTCGATGACAATCGTGGCAACCGCCGCGATTCCGACGACAACCGTGGCAACCGCTTCGATCGACCGGATCGCTTCAATCGCGGCAACGATCGCCCCAGCGGGGATCGGCCGCGCTTCCCGGGTAACTCGGACCGCGATCGGTTCTAGAAGCCCCGTATGCGGAAATCCACCCATCTCGTGATGGGCGTTGCAGCAGCGGCTCCCCTGGCGGCATTCGTGCCGCCGGTGGGGGCCGTTGGCTGTCTCTGGTTCGGATTGATGGGTGGTGCCTTCCCGGATTACGCCGATCTGCGTTCAGGTATGAAGCGTCACTTGAAGCATCGCGGCTTCTCGCACAGCATCGCAATGCTGGCCATCGCCGGCGCGTTCGTCTATGTCCTGCTCGATGCGCTCAATCGGGAAAAGACCGGCCTGCTGGTTGTCCCGCGCGATTACGTGCTCGCCTGGACAATCTCCTTCTGTCTTGGCTTCCTCTCGCACATGCTCGGTGATGCCTGTACCCGCGGCGGTATTCAGCCGTTTATCCCGCTCTGGCAGAAGAAGATCTGGGTATTGCCGCGAATCTTTCGCGGCAAATCAGTCGGTTGGCAGAACGGTATTGCCCGCCTCGCCTCCGTCATCCTGATTGGACTTAGTCTCGGACTCTTCGTAGCTCTGCAGTTCGGCCTCGTGTCAACTTGAAGGGACCAGCTCTAGCTCACCGCCACGTCAAACATTCGCCCCACCAGCCACGCCACAACCATCGTCAGGATACCGACCCCGACATTGCGGATCACGGCCGGGGTCCTCGGTGCATCTCCAAGATCCGCACTGATCCAGCCGGTGACAACCAGTGCCAGCACCACCGCCACCGCACATGCCCAGATCCGAATCGATGCCGGCATGACCGCGATGACAAGAACCGGGATCACCGCCCCGACCGCAAATGCCAGCAGCGATGCGATAGCCGCATGCCACGGACTCGTCAGCTCACCGGGGGTGAGATTGAATTCCATTTCGGTATGCGCGCGCAGGGCATCAGCCGCGGTTAGTTCAGTCGCCAGGTTCATGGCCGTTTCTGGAGAAACGCCACGGCTCTCGTAGTACGTCGCGAGTTCCTGAAGCTCCTCCGCCGGCATCGTCCGCAGCTCTTCCGTCTCCCGGGCGATTGCCGCCTCCTCGGTGTCGCGCTGGGTACTGACCGAGACATATTCGCCACCAGCCATCGAGAGCGCACCAGCGACGGTCGCCGCAATTCCCGCCGTCAGAATCTGGTTCCGATCCGACGTCGCGCCGGCCACACCGAGGACGACGCCGGCGACCGAAACGATGCCATCGTTTGCCCCCAGGACCCCCGCCCGCAGCCAATTCAGTCGATCACCGAGTGACCCACCCTGATCAAACGCATGCGTCTCACTCACCGCCCAACAACCCTTTCTGGACCAATTGCGTTTACACCGCTTCCACAATTCCTGGCACTGGCACTGGCACTGGCACTGGCACTGGCACTGGCTCCGTACAATCACCTTTCCGCCCCGCGTCACGATCAGGTATTCGCTGGTACGCCGTCGAAACAGCACTTCGACGCCCTCGACCAG
>JAPXRQ010000275.1:0-3616 GCA_033813515.1 Thermomicrobiales bacterium | reverse complement strand
TGTCCATAACGCGGTTCCCGATTGGGGCGGAACCGACATCAGCGACCGCATACAAAATGACACGACATTCCGCGCTGCCTTTGTCGCTTTCTGGGAGAACTACGCAGACCATCTCAGTCAGTACTCCGCAAATCGACTGGTCATCGAGCCGCTGAACGAGCCGATCTTCACCTCGAATCCAACCCTCTGGACCAACACCATCGCACCCACGCTGGTTGATGCGATCCGCGAAAACGCCCCCGATCACACCATCCTGCTGAGCGGACCGCAATGGTCCAGTCCGCTTGAACTCGGCAACTTCAATCCCTCCGTCATTGGCGACGCCAATGTCATCTACAACATCCACTTCTACGAGCCGTTTTTCTTCACGCACCAGGGAGCGGATTGGGTCGGTAGCACCGAGATCGAATCCATGCGCCATGTCCCGTATCCATCCACACCCGAGCGCGTCGCAGCGATTCTCTCCGAGCAGACCAACGCCAACGCGAAGGACTGGCTCGTCGGCTACGGCGAGGAGCGATGGGGACCGAACAAACTCGCCGAGATTCTCGATGCCGGGATCGATTGGGCACGTGCAAACAATGTCGCGGTCATGGTCACCGAGTTCGGCGCCCTCCGCACGTGGTCCGATCCGGTCGACCGCGCCCGCTGGTATCGGGATGTCCGCCTCCATCTCGAGGATCGCGATGTGCCCTGGATGATATGGAGCGACCTCAACGGCTTCGGCTTCGATTTCGAGACCGGTTCATATGAATCCCGCATCCTGATCGCCCTCGGCCTGCTCCCTGGCTCGATCGAGAAGGCAAGCTTGGCCACTTCCCTTGCCACAGTCTCACCGGGCCAACGCCTCACCGCCTCCGCGACCGGATTCACACCCGGCACGTCACTTTCATTCACCTTCGGCGGCAAACCCATTGGATCACCCGTGACGGTGCGCAGTGACGGCTCTGCCTCAGTTTCCCTGCGCATACCTGAGGTGGTCGGGGGCAGCCGTGCGCTCAAGGTCTTCGCTAGCGACGGCATCAGAGCGTCCAGAACGCTGATGATCAAGTCGGCCATACGTCTCGACACCTATGCCGGAGCGACGGGCAGCACCGTCCGCGTGCGACTTTACGGCTACCAGGCCAGGCAACCGGTCACGATCTCTATCCGCCAGAACAGCACCCAGGTCCGGTTGGTTCGTGTGGTCGTCGATGCAACCGGCACATACGGCGTCACGGTCAGAATCCCGACATCGTTTGTCACGGGAGAGGCGACGGTCCTCGCCCGCTGTGCAACGTCCTTGCTCGGTGCCCCGTTTACGGTATCCGGAATCGGGCAGAGTAACGACCCGAGCCCAACTCCCACTCCCTCGCCAACCCTGACCGCCACAGTAACTGCGACAATCGCGTCGACATCCACCGACATCCCAACGCTCGAACCGACGCCATCGCCGACCGAAAAGGTGCCCGTCGCTTCACCGGTCGCCGCCTGATCATCACCCGGCCGTGTTAGATTCGAGGGCTGAATACGAGCCTCACGCCAGGACAATCCCGATGACTGCCTCAATCACCCTGCGTCATTTCGCCGTCGTACGCGAGATTACCGGCCGCAGCGAGGAGACCCTTGCGATCGATCCGGGAACCACGGCCGGCGCTGTCCTGAACTCGCTGGTCGAAGAGTTTCCGCGCCTGGCTGCGATCAAACGGACCGCCATGGTCATGGTCAATCACACGTACGCGAATCTCGACACCGTTCTTTCCGATGGCGACGAGCTCGCCTTTATTCCACCGGTGAGTGGTGGATCGGGCGCGCGCCATTTCGAGGTCACCGATCAGCCGCTCGATGCGCGTGCCGCCGAAGCCATCGTCCGCCATCCCTCGTGCGGCGCTGTCCTGACATTCATCGGTGAGGTGCGGGACTTTGCCCGGGGCGAATCGGTCACGGCACTTGATTACGAAGCGTATGCCGCCGCCGCCGAGCACCAGATGGCGATCATCGCCGACGAGATTCGCGATCAGATCGGCGTCGACCGAATCGCGATCATCCACCGCACAGGACTGTTGCAACCCGGCGACGCCAGCGTTGTCATCTCGGTCGCCTCGCCCCATCGTGCCGAAGCATTCGATGCCGCCCGACATGCGATCG
The DNA here is from genome assembly GCA_033813515.1 of Thermomicrobiales bacterium. Taxonomy (GTDB): domain Bacteria; phylum Chloroflexota; class Chloroflexia; order Thermomicrobiales; family UBA6265; genus DASQCG01. Next base: position 1,489 of record JAPXRQ010000275.1, on the reverse strand, counting down.
AGCGACTCAAAGTGCTCGTGCCCGTTTGGAAAAAGGAGCATTACGCCTCGGGCGCGACCTGGATCGGCAGCGAAGCCGAGTACCAACAGGATCCCAAAAAAGAGTGACAAATGGTGCAATTAGCCCTATTCTTGAGTGAGATATCCACATTCCTCAGTGGATACCATGCACCCTTGCCTGAAAACACGAAGGGATTCTCATGAGCAGTTCCGCAACCGATCTCGTCCGTCTCACCCGCCCGACCATTGCCGATGACGCCACTCAGCTGATCGGCAATACGCCACTCGTCCGTCTCTCGAAGTTCGCCCCGTCCGGCAACCTCGTCGCCAAGGTCGAGGCGTTCACCCCCGGATTCTCCGTCAAGGACCGTATCGCCGTCGCCATGATTGACGCTGCGGAAAAGGACGGATTGATCACTCCGGGCAAGACCACCCTTGTCGAGCCGACCAGTGGCAACACCGGCATTGGTCTCGCCTGGGTCGCGGCAGCCCGAGGCTACAAACTGATCCTGACCATGCCCGAGTCGATGAGCCTCGAGCGCCGCGTCCTCCTCATCGGGTATGGCGCCGAACTCGTCCTGACTCCGGCCTCCGAAGGCATGGCGGGCGCGGTTCGCAAAGCCGAGGCAATCAAGGCCGAGACTCCGGATTCCTGGATTCCGGCCCAGTTCGACAATCCGGCCAATCCTGAGATCCACCGCAAGACCACCGCGGTCGAGATCTGGCAGGACACCGCTGGCGCCGTCGATATCGTCGTCGCCGGTATCGGCACGGGCGGCACCATCACTGGTGTTGGCCAGGTGCTGAAGTCGCTCAAGCCAAGTGTCCAGGTCATCGCCGTTGAGCCGACTGAATCACCGATCCTGACCGATGGCACGTTCGGACCGCACAAGATCCAGGGCATCGGCGCCAACTTCGTTCCGACTGTCCTCGACACCGAGGTCTATGACGAGGTTTTCCACGTTAGCAGCGACGAGGCGATTGCCGCCGCGCGCGAAATCATGGTCAATGAGGGCCTGCTGGTCGGAATTTCCTGTGGAGCCGCCGCCAAGGCTGCCCGCGATGTTGCCGCACGCCCGGAGAACAAGGACAAGCTCGTCGTGGTCGTGCTCCCGGATACTGGCGAGCGCTACCTGAGCACCCTTCTCTTCCAGGAGCTCCGCGAGAAGGCCTCGGCCCTCACCGCCGGATAAGTCGCTCCCCAGGCACAACATCGAACGCCCCGGTTGTCGCAGGACACCGGGGCGTTTCACTTGGCCGCGATCTGGATCAGGTTGCCCATTCGACAGAGCTGAATCCCGTGTTCAATCCGCATCGGCGGAACAATTCGGGAACGGCGAGGCGCTCGTCGCCCGTTAGCACCGATGCGACATCTGCCAGCACCGCATCGATCAATGCAGGATCAGCGCCCTGCTCGACGGCAAACGTCCTGGTGCGACCCAGGTCTCCCTCGAAACCTGCATGGATCAGATTGGTCACCGCTTCCCGGT
>JAPXRQ010000274.1:0-3621 GCA_033813515.1 Thermomicrobiales bacterium | reverse complement strand
GCTCGCTGGACGGTTCGCCAGGCATAACCTGCTTCTGTCGCCTCAATCTTGACCTTACCGGCTTCCATCGGCCCAGTCCGGAGTAGATCTCGTAGCCAATCGCGTGCCTTGTTCCGCGCCTCTGGCTTTGGCCCAGGCTTCTTCTCTGGGTTGCCGTTCTCCGCTATCAGGGCATCGTCGGCGGTCATCGCCACGGGATCGCGTTCCCATACGATAGTCGGTGGATCGCCGATGATGGTGAACGCCAGTCCTTTGCCTTCGGGAGCCAGATTGTTCTTGCCCGGCAGCAGGAGTCGGCGGCATTTGTTCTCGCCATCGCGTGTCAGATGCCAGACGGCCCGCGCAATGCCGGTGAACGCGCGACTGCCCATCGCCAGATCATCGGCGAAACTGCCGCCGCCCTTGCGCCGATGTGCCACAACCACAACGGCTACACCGTGCTTCTCGGCTGTCTTCGCCACCGGGGCCAGCACGGCTCGGACCTCATTGTCCCGATGGGCGTCAGTCCCACCCCCCAGGAATGACCCGATGGGATCGATCACGATCAGCCTGCAATCAGGACACTTCCCCAGAGCGGCTTCGAGCGACGCCAAGTCTGCCAGCGTGAACATCACATCTTGACGCCCGCCATCGGTCCCGATCTTGCGCACCATCGACAGCAGATGAACACGTCGTACATCCGCATGGTGGCCGTCTAGTCGTGGCCGAATCGTATCGGCAGGATCGTCCTCTGCCGAGATGAGGATCACCGAACCCTTTGGACAGATGGCCCCATCTGCCCACGGCGATCCGGTCGTAACCCGACTCGCCATGTACGTGGTCAAAAGCGACTTGCCCTCGCCCGGTCTGCCGACCAACAAGGTGATACGCCCCAGTGGAACCCGACCTGGCCAGAGCCACCTGACCTCGACAGGCTCGACGTCGGCCAGACAGGTGAGAATCGGCCCGCCGAGTATCTCGCTGGCGTCAATGGGACTGGCGGCATCAACCAGTTGCTCGACTTGCGCTCGTAGAGCGTCTGGCTCAGTTGCGTCGCGGGCCTCCAGCCAATCGTAGATGTCGCCCTTGGTCGGAAGATCGAGCAGTTCAACAATCGTTACCGTCGCCGCCGGGTCCAGCTTGAGAAGAATCGATATCACGTCTCGTGCATATCCCTGGCCGGCGGCGTCGTTGTCCGGCAAGATCACCACCTCCCGGCCCGCCAGCGGCCGCCAATCGGCCGTCTTTGCGCTCTCGCACCCATGTGGGCTCGTCGTTGCCAAGAGACCGATGGACACCGCCGCATCCGCCGCTTTCTCGCCCTCGCACACACAGACGCGCTCGTCGGCCCGGGCAAGCAGTTCAGGCAGCCGATAGAGCGGTCGAGGCTCCGGCATTCCGCCGATGATCCAGCCTTTGACAGTCTTACTCACCGGTCGGATGTCCTTGTCGCCAGCGGTGTCCCATCGCACGATCATGCCCACGGGCTCACCCGCAGCATCCTGATAGGTCCACATCGCCGAGCGAGGGCCATGCTTGTGTTCTAATTCAGCGATGGCGTCTTGCGCCCTGGCGTACACGGTCGGAGCATTCTTCCTGCGACCGTGCCCCGTCTTCGTCTTGGCCTTGCTTCTTGCCCTTCGCGGCGAACGCGGTTTACCGCTATCGCCAGGCATCAAGTCCGCCAGCCTCAATCCCATCGCGCTGACGATAGCCTCCGGCGTGCAACCCGCATGGCAATGGACCAGCGCCCGGCCATCATCTCCGATAGCGACAGATAGGCTTGCCCGCGCATCGTCGTGGGCCGGGCATCGCGCCATCCAGCCGCTACCGTTGGGCCTGGCATCCGGCAGCTTGGACAGGATCAAATCGACAGGCGTCATAACCTGTGCATCTGTCGCTCCATTCGCAAGACGCGGGCCAGTCATGGGCGGCCCCCCTTGATGGGGATACTGCTACGATCAGAATACCTTCCACGTTTGGACCTGCTATGGTCGTCTCGCATGGACTTCGTCGATTCTGGCCGCCCAGAGTGGCCGTCATGGCCACTTTGTGGGAACTCCTGATAGGGTCTGACTGCGTACAGCGGACAGGCCAGATCGGTGCAATCGCGAATCTCCTGAATCTGCCAGCAGACACATTCCAGACAGAAGCTGTTGATGGCCGCCCGCAGACTCTTGCCCCCTATCGCCCTGTCGTAGGTCGCGCGATACGCGCGAGGCATCTGAGCCCGCCGCTCGGCAATTTGGTGACGTCGTTGTTCGTTCATGCCTGGACCGCCTTTCGCGCCTGCCATGTCCGACGGTCGGGACATTCTGCGTCGAACCAATCCATGACCTCCTGCCGGTTCCACCGAACGCTTCCGCCCAGCCTGATCGGCTTCGGCAGTTTGCCCGCCGAGTTCAACCGCCACACCTGCCTGAGCGAGACGCCAAGCATCTCGGCCAACTCCCGTGCCGAGATGGCCAGAGCCGTGTTCAGATCGCGACACTTGTGTTGCTGCTTCGGTTGGCCATTCTGGTCTGTCATTTCCATGCCCTTTCATATAGGTTCCGTTGTTCTGCCTTTCCAGGCATCTACTGGGCAGGAAATATGCACTATTGGCGCTCCTCCTAAGGGAGACGCCATGATTCAGCCAGCTTCGGAGCAGTTGGGAGGGGAAGACGTGTTTTATGCAGTTATGCACTTTCACCGACAAAAGTGCATAATTTAGTTTCAGCGATAGTAATCGGCCTCTTGCTCTTCGCGAGGTGTGGGATGATGCGGCTGATAATGCACAGGTTCAATGGTGGTCACGTCTTCGTCCAATTTCGCCAAGACTCCCCGCAATGCGTCAGACTGGCAGGCCCGCTTGTACAGGGACCAGAACTCGGCCGGGAAACATCGCGTAAGGACTCGTGACACCTTAGATTGCTTCCACTTCAGCTTGCTGGCCAAACCCTCTTGAGTAGCTGGGGTCATATTGAGTTCCGCAGCCGACGCGTCGTCGGAGAATCCGTGGTGGGCAAGCAGTGCGGCAATAAGCTGGGTCCTTTCCGTGGTCCTCTTGACCTGGCGGTTCTGCCGGGCCGGCAATCCTGGTTTGCCCTCGCGATAGCCCATCTGGGTCAGCTTGCGCGTATTGATCCTCCATCGTCGCAGGCGGTTCAGGTCGATCTCGATCCGGCCGCCGCCTTCCTCGCGCATACAGAGATGGACCCCGACCATTTTGCCGGTCCGGGGATCCGTTCTCCGTTGCGGTTCGATGGAACACCGTTCATCGCACTGGTCGCAGACGACGGTCGTGCCGGGGTCGATCTCCTGTAGAATGTGTTCGGCCACGAGTTCCTGGAGCTTGCCGACCGGCCATTTCCTGACCTCGTCGCCCGTGACGATATCCCCATCGGGAACCCTCAGTTGCGCCGCCAGTTGTGCGAGCAGATCAGCCAACGACGAACCCCCACCTTTCAATGTACTTCCTGGCAATCTGATCCGGCGGATCGTCCTTGAGTGTGCAGCGGTCCGGCGTGGAAATCTCAAACGTCAATGTCTTGCCCTTCTTGCCGTCCACCCCGGCAAACTCCAGTTTCAGCTTTGCCTTGGCAACCGTCACGATGCTCATCGGAAGCCCCTTCTTTTCGATCACCCGCTCGATCAGCCGGT